>DAJPGA010000001.1:1805000-2105000 GCA_025992895.1 Veillonellaceae bacterium | reverse complement strand
TGTTCCGGATCACTGCCGTATAGGCAGTTTAGAAAAATAAGTATGGCATGGATGGCTACGATAAATAGATCACTGCCGTATAGGCAGTTTAGAAAATCCGTGGAGACAGCATGGAGGATCTTGGCATGATCACTGCCGTATAGGCAGTTTAGAAATTTGACCTTGCTGACCTTAAAGGCCAGTATTAGATCACTGCCGTATAGGCAGTTTAGAAATGACCGCAGCCGCAAAGGCGATGGAAGCGCGCGATCACTGCCGTATAGGCAGTTTAGAAAGACTACAGTCAACGCACTAATCAATGCGCAGCGATCACTGCCGTATAGGCAGTTTAGAAAATGCATTGATGCACCATGATGCCAGGACTAAAGATCACTGCCGTATAGGCAGTTTAGAAATTGCGACTGTTGCCGGATTATCTCCTAAGCAGGATCACTGCCGTATAGGCAGTTTAGAAAGTCCATCACGATCAACGGCCTCGCCAAATACGAGATCACTGCCGTATAGGCAGTTTAGAAACAGAGGAAACAGGGGGCGGGTATTTGATGACGGTGATCACTGCCGTATAGGCAGTTTAGAAAATTTGAGGCGTTTCCGCATATGCTTTGATGCAGATCACTGCCGTATAGGCAGTTTAAAAATGGATGTTTTCATCTTTCAGCATGGAAGGCACGATCACTGCCGCGTAGGCAGCTTAGAAATTGGCGCAGGTCTTTATTACGCAACAAAATGTAAGAGGCTGTGACAAAATGATTGTGCATTTTGTCACAGCCTCTTACATTTTGTTAGCGGGTTGCATTCCAATTATTGATAATAGCAAAAATAATGAAAATTACTGTTAAAATTAGAGCGGCGGGAAGGATATAACTCTGAGGGAAAAGCAGCATACAAATGAATAGAATCGGAATTGCTGCCAAAATAGTTGCGATAAGCAAAAAGGGAAACATGATGACAAGGCTGGCAATAGCCGCTAATGCATATATTATTTTTTCTACTATAGAAAAGAATAAGTTATTATTTTCGGAATTCATGCTGCTCACTTCCTTTGATACAAGTTATTCCTTTTCTTTATTATATCATAATCAAAAGTGATGAAATGCCACTGAAAGACACTGCCATACAAGCAGTTCATGTTCCACTCAGGGAGATTCATTTAGCGGAATCTTTCTTTTTTATTGCTTTTTTGAGGTTTCCTCAAAAAATATTTCTATCTGGCTATTGATGTGGACAGAGTTTGTCATGATAAAAATTATAATTGAGTAGAGAGCGGTTGATGTTTTTTAGGGATGGAGGAATGAAAATGACTAAGAATTATTCAGATTTATACATGTTGTGCCAGGCGATTCAAACAGCTTTCTATCCAAATGGAAAACTTAAGAAAATTATGTGGACGCTTTGTGCTGTTTACGGGCTTTGCCGGGTTAGCGATATTTTGATTGGTAAAAAGAAGGCTGTTGCAGAAAAGAAGTAAAGTCACAATGAGGGAGGATTTCGGAAGGCTGGGTGCGCTATCTTAGATGCACTATCAACGGCACGGATTATCTCTATGTCCGTGACACGCTGGGATTGTAAAAAAAAACAAAAGGCCGTCCACTCTTCAGCAGAGGGGACAGCCTTTTGTTTTTTACATATTTTTAGTTCCTTGATAGTCCTTATAGAGGACAAAAATGACAAGAATCCCGTAAATAAATAAAGTGGAAAATACGACATTATCGGGGAAGACAACGCCACAGACCGCAGAAATAGGTATAAGCATAAATGAAAAGGCAACAAGTACAACAGGAGTCATAAAAATGAGACATGCAATATTAACTAAAAGGTGATAATTATCTGAAGATAAGTAATTAAGAATGTCGCTTATTTTATGATATATAGTCAGGAGTAAAGATGTAAGCTTACGAATCATTTTAGTTCACTCCTCTCAAAAAAATCTTCTATATATATTATAGCAAAAATTGGAGCGCGAAAAATCACTGCCGCATAGGCAGCTCATGTTTCTCTTTGAAAGGTTCACTTTGGTGAATCTTTCTTTTTTTATGGCTTTTTTGATGTTTCTTCAAAAATATTTTTGCTTGGCTCTTGAAATGGACAGGATTTGTCATGGTAAAAATTATACTGATAGTAGAGGGGAGATCAGGAGTCCGGGATGCGGGAAGGCGTCTTTTGTGGATGTGTCCCTTGGAATGGAGTGAGCATGATGGATTCGGTGGGAAGGATTACTCTGGCTGCCAGGAAGGGGCGGGGGAAGGATGCGGCGAAGGAGGTTTATATCGCTGCGTTTCCGGTCCTTCGCGCGCATTTCTTTGAGCGTTGCAAGGCGGCGCATATGACCGGGAATGCTGTCATGAACAGGATGGCGGAGGAGTACTTGTCGGATCTTTCGGCTGGGCGGGACTGGTCGCGTGAGCTTTTGTCACTGGTGGAAGGAGTGAAGGAAAGGATGGAGCAGCAGGGAGCGTCGGGTTCGCTTTTGACGGAGCGTTTCATTGCGCGTGTGCCTTCTACGGTGAAGGATCGCCTCGCGGAGAATTGCGAGCATTATGGATGCTCAGTGACTGCGATGCTGAATGCTTTCATGTGCTGGTATGCGGTGAAGGGGGAGACTCTTTCGAAGGATACGAAGGAAATCCGCGGAGTGGAGAAGAGTGTAGTCACGAGTTTCAAGACTTCGTATGCGCTGAAGAAGAAGTTCATGTACCTTTGCCGGGCCAATGGGAGCGATGCGCGCTCGACGATCCTTGCTTTCATCGACGAGTACGGGCGTCATCCTGAGATGGTGGAGTCTGATCTGCCGGCTCTTTCTTTTGAAATCGTGAAGGACTGTGCGGCAAGGGTGGAGATGCCCGAGTCTTCTCGTGATCTTCTGAAGGAAACGTGCAGCCAGGCGGGATTTGCGGTATCGAATGTGCTGACGGCTTTTATGGCGCTTTATGTGGAGCGGTATGGGAAGGATCATCAGGAAATGATGAAAAAGCTGGACAGTGCGAAGAATCCATCGTCTTCAGATACGTCGCAGATGACGTTCTTCATCCTGGAAAGGGACAAGGAGGAGTTCGGGAGGATCTGCAAGGCGATGGGAAGGTCGCAGCGGGAGGTCCTGAATGGTCTGGCGGCGTCGTTCGTGAAGAAAGGAAATGCGGATGGATTCAGCCCCGTCGCCATGGGCAGGGAAGGCTCAGCGATGGAAGCATTCCGCATGAATAAGGAGCTCAAGCGTGATTTCAAGAAAGCATGCCTGGATCTTTACCTGACGCCGACGGCAGTCCTGAATCATCTGGTAAGAAGGTTCATAGCAGAACACAAGTAAACCTGTTTTCCCCCAAGCAAAAAGGCTGTGGCGAAATGTGCAATCATTTCGCTACAGCCTTTTTATGTTAGCTTTAGTCTTCTGCGAGAACTTCTTTCATGATGGAGACTGCTTTTTCAAGGTCTTCTTCAGGAATGTTGAGCGCAGGGAGGAGACGGATTTTTTCTTTCGCTGTCAGTACGACGACGCCTTTTTCAAGGAGTTTGGGAACGATAGTGGAGACGTCTTTTTCTGGTTCGATGCCCCACATGAGGCCCATGCCTGCTACGGATTTGACGCCTTTGGCACCTTCGAAGCTTTCTTTGATGAATTTGCCTTTTTCAGTGACGGAATCAAGGAGCTTGTCATCGATGTGATCAAGGATGGCGAGGGCGCCTGCGCAGACGATCGGGTTGCCGCCGAAGGTGGAGCCGTGGGTGCCGCTGGAGAGGACGTCTTTTGTTTTTTCTCCAAAGAGGGTGGCTCCGATCGGAAGGCCGCCGCCCAGGCCTTTGGCGGTGGAGATGATGTCCGGGGTGACGTCGTAGTTCATGTAGCCGTAGAGTTTTCCTGTACGGCCGTTTCCTGTCTGTACTTCGTCGACGACGAGAAGGATGTCATGTTCCTTGGCATAAGCGCCGACGCCTTCGAAGAAGTCTTTATCGAGGGGATGGACGCCGCCTTCGCCCTGGATAGGTTCTACCATGACGGCGCAGATTTCCGGATGGGCTTCGCAGAGTTTGATGAAGGCATCGAGGTCATTGGCCGGTGTGTAGAGGAATCCTTCTGTCAGGGGGAAGAAGTTCTGGTGGAATACGTCCTGGCCGGTTGCGGCGAGGGTGGTGATGGTACGGCCGTGGAAGCTGTTGATCAGGGTGACGATGGTGGTTCTGTCCTTGCCGTACTTGTCGATGGAGTATTTTCTGGCTCCCTTGATGGCGCATTCATTGGCTTCAGCGCCGGAGTTGGAGAAGAATACGTCCTTCATGCCTGTCTTTTCGCAGAGCGCCTGTGCCAGGTCTGTCTGGGGCATGGTGTAGAAAAGGTTGGATACGTGGTTCAGGGTATGGAGCTGTTTGGTGACGGCTTCGATCCAGGGTTCGTAGGAAATGCCGAGGACGTCGACGCCTATGCCGGTGCCCATGTCGATGTATTCTTTGCCTTTGTCGTCATAGAGGTGGGATCCTTCTCCCTTGACGAAGCATACGGGGTATCTGTTGTAGGTATGGGTGATGTAGGTCTTGTCTTTTTCAAATGTATTCATGGGTCTGGCTCCTTTGCTGTATTCGATCAGGCGGAGAACATGGTTCCGAGTCCTTCGTCGGTTAAGAGTTCGATGAGGAGAGCGTGCGGGATCTCTCCATTGATGATGAAGACTTTCTTGACGCCGCCTTTGATGGCGTCGGTGCATCCGTCGACTTTGGGGATCATGCCGCCTGCGATGGTGCCGTCTTTCTTCAAGGCTTCCGTCTCTTCGACGGTGAGGGACTTGATGAGGCTGCAGGGGTTGTCCTTGTCCTTGAGGACGCCGTCGATGTTGCTCATGAAGACGAGACATTCGGCGTTCAGGGCAGCTGCGATTTCAGTGGCTGCTGTGTCGGCATTGATGTTGTGCGGCTGTCCTTTGTCGTCGATGCCGACGGAGGAAATGACGGGGATGTAGCCGCCGGCGAGGAGGTTGTCGATGATGCCTTTATTGACGGCGTCGATTTCTCCTACAAGGCCGAGGGCCGGGTCCTTGGTGTGGACGTGGATGAGGTTGCCGTCGATGCCGCAGAGGCCGGCTGCCTTTCCGCCAAGGGCTGTGAGTTCAGCGACGAGGCCTTTATTGATCTTGCCGGCAAGGACCATCTGCACGACTTCCATGGTGTCTTCGGTCGTGACGCGGAGACCGTTCACGAAGTGGGATTCGATGTGGAGGGCATCCAGCATATGGTTGATGTCAGGGCCGCCTCCATGGACGAGGATGACATTGACGCCGACGAGGCGGAGAAGAAGGATGTCCTGCATGACGGATTTCTTCAGTTCCGGATCGGTCATTGCATTTCCGCCGTACTTGGCAACGACGTATTTTCCTGCGTATTCTTTGATGTACGGGATCGCCTGGGTGAGGATCTCGGCGCGTACTGCATTGCTTGCCTGGTTCATGGTAAGTCTCCTTTTCGGGGTATAAAGAGGGCTCCCTCCTTATGGAAGGAGCCGCTTTTGCTTAGAGGACAAGGCCGGTCTCTGCCGGGAAGCCGAGCATGATGTTCATGCATTCGATGGCAGCTCCGGAAGCGCCTTTGCCGAGGTTGTCAAAGGAGGCGAGGACGAGGATGCGGTCGTCGTTTCCTGCGATGTAGATGGTGAGGCTGTCTTTGCCGGCATCCTTGTTCGCATTGAGGAAGAGGCCGTTCGTTTCGTCGGTGGTAAGATCAGAAATTTTGACGATATTGGAACCGTTGTAGCAGCGTTTGTAGATTTCATGGAAATCGTCGATGTCGACGGATCCGGGAAGTCCGCAGGGGAGCTGCAGGAAATGGGTGTGGAAGCCGATGGTGACCTGCATGCCGGCCACATAGTCGGCTACGATTGGCGAGAAGATCGGTTCTTCGCAGAGTTTGCAGACTTTCGTGATTTCCGGAAGGTGCTTGTGCTTCTGGGAGAGTCCGTACTGGCGGGGTGCCTTGAGTTCTTCTCTCATGTTTTCTTCGTAGTCCTTGATCATGGATTTGCCGCCGCCGCTGTAACCGGTGAGGGAGAAGCAGTGGAGCGGGTAATTGATCGGGAGGACGCCGGCTTTGACGAGCGGGTAGAGGATGGAAATGACGCCGGATGCGTGGCAGCCAGGGACTGCGACTTTATCCGCTTTGGCGATGGCGTCTTTCTGCTGCTCGGAAAGTTCAGGGAATCCGTAGACCCAGTCCTCTTTCGTCCGGTGGGCAGTCGAGGTGTCGAGGATGCGGATGCCTGTGCCTTCGGTGGCTTTGACGATTTCCCTGGATGCATCATCCGGAAGGCAGAGGAACATGATGTCGGCTTCCTTGGCGAAGGAAACGATGGTATCGATGTCCTTTTTCTTGTCTTCGGGAAGGGAAAGAAGGTCGATGTCTTTTCTGCCGGACAGGCGGTCATGCAGGCGGAGGCCCGTGGTTCCTGATTCTCCGACGATAAAGACTTTTGGCAGTGATTTCTGTGTCATGATACTCATCCTTCTTTCTTATTCATGAATGGGATACTCGGCAAATGAGGCGACCATCACGGCTTTGATGGTCGGGAGCCTGTTGGCGGCTTCCTGGAAGGCCAGGGAGAACGGCGCTTCGAAGACGTCGTCTGTGACTTCGATGCCGTCGAGGCCGAATCTTTCGTAGATGTCCTTGCCGACTTTTGTCTCGGTATTATGGAAGGCCGGGAGGCAGTGGCAGAAGACGGTGTCCGGATTTCCGGTGTTCTTGATTATGTCCATCGTGATGCGGTATGGCATGAAGAGTTTGATGCGTTCGCCCCAGAGTTCGTAGGGGTCGCCCATGGTGACCCAGACTCCGGTGTAGATGACGTCGAGGCCTTTGACGCCTTCGATGGGATCGTCGGTGAAGGTGAAGGTAGCACCGGTCTTCTCTGCAATTTTCTGGCATTTGGCGAGGAAATCGTCTTCAGGGAAGAACTGGGCGGGCCCGATGATGCGGAAGTCCATGCCTGCAAGGGCTGCGCCGGCCATGAGGGCGTGCGCCATGTTGGACTGTCCGTGTCCGACGTAAGCGAAGGAGAGTTCATTCAGCGGTTTCTTGAAATGTTCCTTCAGCGTCAGGAAATTGGCGAGGGTCTGTGTCGGGTGGTCGTAGTCGGTGAGGCCGTTCCAGACGGGAACGCCTGCCTTGGCTGCGAGTTCTTCGACAGCGGACTGCTTGAAGCCTCTGTATTCGATCGCGTCGAACATGGATGCGAGGACGCGGGCGGTGTCGGCAATGGATTCTTTCTTGCCGATCTGGCTGCCTGTCGGTCCGAGGTATGTGGTGAAAGCGCCCTGGTCTCTGGCAGCGACTTCGAATGCACAGCGGGTTCGTGTGGAATCCTTTTCGAAGATGAGGGCGAAGTTCTTGCCCTTCAGTGTCTGGATTTCCTTGCCTTCTTTTTTGTCTTTTTTAAGAGCGGCTGCGAGGTCCAGGTAGTATGCGAATTCTTCGGGTGTGTAGTCGGTCATGCTCAGGAACGGTTTATTGAGTAAGCTTTTCATGATATACCTCTCAGAGGGAAATGTTCTTTCGAACGGGATTATTCTTTGGCTAAAGCTTCGAGGCAGGCGCCTGCTTCCATGATGATGCCCAGTGGAAGGATGGATTCGTCTAAAGCGAAGCTTGCATTGTGCAGGGCAGGAGTCCCTTCCTTGCCGGTACCGAGCCAGAGGAAGGCGCCGGGGAATTTTTCAAGGTAGTAGGAGAAGTCTTCTGCGCACATGGACGGGAATTCCGGATGGGTGATGTGTTCCTTGCCGATGTAGGTCTTGGCGACGTCATCGAGGAAGTCGATCTTTTCCGGTGTATTGATCGTGGCGCTGTGGCCGCGTACGTAGTTCAGTTCGGAATGGGTGCCAAACGTGTAGTCGAGCCCTTTGAGGAGTTCTCCCAGACGCTGTTCCATCTTGTCGCGAAGGGCAGGTGTGTAAGTACGGACGGTGCCTTCGAGGTAAGCATCTTCGACGCCTACGTTGTAGCGGGTGCCTGCATTCATGAGGCCGATGGTGCATACGACGTTTTCCATCGGATTCATCTCACGGGAAATGAGTGTCTGCACGTCGATGATGAAGTGGGCGGCGGCTACGAGGGCATCAGTGCCATTGTGCGGCTGTGCTGCGTGGGTGGATTTCCCTTTGACATGGACGTAGAAACGATCGGATGCTGCCATGAGATTTCCTTTTTTCAGTCCGACCTGTCCGACGGGAAGTTCAGGCCATACGTGGAGGCCGTAGATTTCTTCGATGTCATCGAGCTTGCCGGAAGCAGCGATGTGGCGTCCGCCTCCGATGGAGGCTTCTTCTTCAGCCGGCTGGAATACGAGCTTCACAGTGCCGTGGAGCTGGCTCTTCATGGACTGGAGGACAGCGGCAGCACCGAGAAGGATGGACATGTGGCCGTCGTGGCCGCATGCGTGCATGACGCCTTTGTTTTTCGAAGCAAAGGGCAGGCCTGTCAGTTCGGTGACGGGGAGGGCATCCATGTCGGCTCTGAGGGCTACGGTCTTTCCGGGAAGATCGCCTTTGATCGTCCCTAGGACTGCCGTTCCGAAGAATCCTGTTTCGAAAGGGATGCCGAGTTCAGTGAGGACCTGCTGGATATAAAGGGAAGTCTCTTTTTCTTCTCCGGACACTTCAGGATATTCATGGAAGTGTCGTCTCCATCCCACCACCTTTGGCAGGATCTGCGATGTTTTTTCCTTGACTTCCTTTTCGTACATTCCGAGGACCTCTTTTCTATGGTATAAATGCATGTTTATGCAATCTTGCATAAACGATATCCGGCGGATATGTGGATAATTTCCATTAAATCTGAATTTTTTAGGAAATATAAAAATCCGCACGCTTTTGGATTGAGATAATAATACAACCTTTAGAATAAATATTCAATAGGTTACATAAATATTTTTTGAAAAATTTTTTGAGAGCGCATCCGGACCATGAAGTATAATAGAAAGGAATGAATACAGGCAGCCTGCTTGTCAGGCTCTGGCAAGGGGGATTATGATGAATCAGCCGCGCGGCTCTATTAATAAGAAAAATATAATAAAGAAGGCAGTGCTTCTTTCGCTGGGAGGGGCTCTCTTGATGCCGATTTCTTCCGGCGCAGAAGATGTATATTCGCTTCCGGAAATGGTTGTGACGGCAGAAAAGATGCCCGTCGAATCGAAGAAGGAACCGCAGGCGGTCCAGGTCGTCGATCAGAAGGGAATCGAAAGCCTTGGCGCGGTGAATGCGACGCAGGCCCTGGAGCTTGTGACGGGGATTAATCTTTCAAGCGGCAAGGCCGGCAGCACGGCTTCGATGGGCGGCACGCAGGTGATGCTGCGCGGCATGAATACGAATCAGGTACTGATCCTTGTCGACGGCAGGCGCATGGCAGATGAGGATACGAGCCAGACGAAGAATGCCTACCTTCTTTCAAGGATTCCTCTTTCCACGATCGACAAGATCGAAGTCGTGAGGGGCCCGTCGGGCGCGATGTACGGATCGGACGGCATGGGCGGCGTCATCAATATCATCACGAAGAAGCCTGACAAGGAAGAAACGGTGCTCGGCTTCCATACGGGGGAGGCGGAGTGGGGAGAGGACCTTAGCTATACGACGGGGAAACTTGGCCGCTGGAATTCTACTTTCCATTACAGCACGGCAAAAGTGCGCCCTCTTTCCTACAGGAACCAGGGGACGGATGAACGCGGCATCATTACGGACGGCTGGGACGTCCCGGGCTATGGCAGAAGGCAGGAAATCGGGCTTGATACGGTCTATGATTTCGAGAACAGGAATGAGAACAAGGTGCGCTTCGGCGTGAATTACTTCGATGAATCGATGCTGACGCGCTTTGCTGATGGCGGCATGCAGATGGGCCGGCTGTACCTGCCGCTCCAGAAGGACGACAGAAGCCGCATCGACCGTCATGAGACGGACACGTTCCTGACGTATACAGGAAAGACAGACAGAAATGAATACGAAGGCAGCGTTTCCTACAGCCGCCTCACGAAGAATTCAAAGACGAGCAATGACCGCCCTGATTTCACGGGCATCCTTCCGCCTTTTGTGAATTCCATGCTGGACACGTTGTACCCAGCCAGCGATTACGACAAGGCTAAGTACACGGAGTGGGCGCTTTCCGGGAAAGACACGATGACCTTTGACAAGCACCGCGTGACGTACGGCGGGGATTACCGCATGACGTCGTACACGGGGACGCGCCTTGGCGAAGGAAAAGAGGAAGAAGGACACAGCATCGAGAATGCGGCGCTCTATGTGACGGATTTCTGGACGATGGGAGGCGGCGTGACGCTGACACCTTCCTTCCGCATGGAGCATAACAACCGCTTCGGCGATTACGGCGTGCCAAGGCTGGGCGCGACATGGGAGCTGGATTCCCATAACAGGATCAAGGCAGACTATGGCGCCGGATACCGCGCACCGACAGTTTCGGAAATGTACCTCGATCTCAACCATTTTGCGTACCGCATTTACGGCAATCCCGATCTTTCTCCGGAGAAATCCCGCTCGCTCGATCTTTCGTATGAATGGGAAATGGGAAATCTCAAGGGCAAGGTGACATGGTTCAAGAACCGCGTGAAGAACCTGATCGACATCGTGCAGGTGAGCGATGCCGTCTACCATTATGAAAACGTGAACCGCGCTGACATCGAGGGCGTGGAGACGGAGCTTACCGCGCCGATGGGAAGCCGCTGGAACTGGCGACTTTCGCATGTGTACCTCGATGCCGTGAACAAGACGGACGGCACGATGCTCGACAACCGCGCGCGCCATACGGTGACGGCCGCTCTTTTCTATGATGATCATGATGATTACGGCTGGTCGGGCGCTGTCTGGGATACGTTCCAGGACCACTACCGCTTCGATGATGAATCGTATACGTTCCAGACGCTGAATACATCCATCCGGAAACGCTGGGGCGACTGGTCCATGACGGCCGGCGTCTATAACTGGTTCGATAAGAAAGTGGACGACCTTTACGTCCATGGAAGAGAATGGTTCACAGGCATGCAGGTCAGACTGTAAGAGAATATAGAGAGACTATGTAGAGAGCTGCGGGAGTGCAATGCATTTCCTGCGGCTTTTTCTTTGCGTGGATGCATTTCCTGGATGAGGAAGCGGCGGATGCTCCCGTTTTGCTTCTATGACAATCTGTATGAAATGGAATAGTATTTCGGTGGTTATGTGGTATTTCCAGCCGTTTTCAGGAAATATTTCTGATTTTGAGGGATTATAGATAAAAGTGTACCCTTTTTCTAAAAAATATTGACTATTTTTGATATTTTCTGAAATATTTTACTTTTAATTGAAAAGGTGTGATATAATGATACCAATGAGCAGGCATGTACTAACGAGAACGGACAACCGAGAAACGTAAATCATGGGAGAGACGCTTGTAGTGTTCTCTTTTTTTAGTGCCCGGGAGCGGATGGATCCGCAGATACGAAGACCCGGAAGATGCAAAGATGCATAGATTGAGACGCCTGCCTTTTTTATTAGCGATGAGCGAATGCGTACCCATGGCGCACACAGGAGGAAACACATGTACGAAACTTTTGACGAATTAGGAATCCAGCCGGAAATTCTGCAGGCCGTAAAGGATATGGGGTTCGAGGAACCGACCCCGATCCAGAAGGTCTCCATTCCAGTAGCACTTTCCGGAAAGGATCTGATTGGTCAGGCACAGACAGGCACAGGTAAAACCGCAGCATTCGGTATCCCTGTACTGGAACGCATTGACACAACAAAACCAGGTCCGCAGGCAGTCATCCTTTCGCCAACCAGAGAACTGGCTATCCAGTCCGCTGAAGAAATCAACCATCTTGCACAGTACCTGCCAATCCACGCACTGCCAATCTACGGCGGCCAGGATATTGAACGCCAGTTCAAGGCACTCCGCAAGAAACCAAACATCATCGTAGCTACCCCGGGCCGTCTGATGGATCATATGAAGCGCGGCACGATCGACCTCTCCAATGTACAGATTCTCGTCCTTGATGAAGGCGATGAAATGGTCGATATGGGATTCATCGACGACATCCGCACGATCCTTGCTGCTATTCCGGAAGAAAGACAGACCATGTTCTTCTCCGCTACCATGCCTGGACCGATCCGCGAACTCGCTGAAACATTCCTGAAGGATCCGGAAGTCGTCAAGATCAAGGCGGCTACCGTAACCATCGACCTGATCGAACAGGAATACATCGAACTGCCGGACCGTCAGAAATTCGACGCACTCTGCCGTCTGCTCGATATGCAGGATCCGGAACTGGCCATCGTATTCGTACGCACCAAGCGCCGCTGCGATGAAGTCACCGAAGCTCTGAAGAAGAGAGGCTACATGGCCGAAGGTCTTCATGGCGACCTGTCCCAGCAGAAGAGAGATACCGTCGTACGCCAGTTCAAGGAAGGCACCATCGATATCCTCGTTGCTACCGACGTGGCTGCCAGAGGCCTTGATATTTCCGGCGTTACCCACGTATACAACTTCGATATGCCGCAGGATCCGGAAATCTATGTACACCGCGTAGGCCGTACAGGCCGCGCAGGACAGACCGGTCTTGCTACGACATTCGTCATTTCCAGAGAAATGGGCCAGCTGCGTGACATCGAAAGAGTCATCCGCCGCCGTATTACCCGCCGCTCTGTACCGACACTGACCGAAGTCATCGAAGAAAATCAGAAGGCTGCTATTGAAAGCCTTTCCGAAACAGCTCAGGCTGGCGGACTCGAACAGTTCCGCGAAAGCGCTGAAGAACTCCTGAATGACCAAGACTCCGTATCCCTCGTTGCAGCAGCTATCAAACTGCTGACCAAACAGCCGGACGTTACTCCGGTCAAGATCACGGAAGAAGCTCCGAACTTCAGAAGAAGAAACGGCGGCGGACACCGTCGTTTCGAAGGCGGAAACCGCCCGAGAAGACACTTCGAAGGACGCGGCGACCGTGAAGGCCGCGGCGACAGAGAAGGACGCCGTTTCGAAGGAAAGCGCGGAGGCCGTCATTTTGAAGGCGGTCGCGGCAATCGTCCGAAAGGACCGAAGAGCCCGAGAGCGCAGGACTCCAATTTCAAACCATACTTCAAGAACTCTGACTGATTGAAGAGAAAGAAAGGCTGCAGCAAAGTGCACAATCATTTTGCTGCAGCCTTTTGTGTTGGTATATTCGATTAGAGGATTGCATGACACGGGTCGATTGGCTTAGCAGGAATACCGAAAAACTTGTTGCAATCGAGGAAATGAACCCTTTGAAAACCATAAAACCAGCCTTCGGCTGAGGAAATGCAACTCATCCGTCTCATACACTAACTTATGAGCCATTTATGGCATTACCATTATTGACAACTGGTATATGAGACACCTTCCCTTCCAGGGCAAGGTCAAGACCGGCCTACGGCCCTTCTCCCCGTCTGGGAAGGCAAGTCCGCATTTTCCGGATTTTGCCACGGTCTTTTTATTGCCCTGATATGACTAAAAAGAATTTTTTCGATACTAGCAATTTCAGGGGAAACAGAGTATCTTAAATACAGGAATCCAAATTTCCAAGAAGGAGGAGTGTTCCATGAAAAAAATTACCATGATCAAGATCCCGGGATGCCCGTACTGCGCGAAAGCGAAGAAGGCATTCGAGGAACTTTGCCAGAAACCGGAATATGCCAATGCAGAAGTCGAAGTGATCGATGAACAGCTGCAGCCGGAGCTCGTCACTCCATACAACGGCAAGTACTACTATGTACCGAGCCTCTTCATCGACGGGGAAAAGCTTTTCGAAGCCCAGCCCGGACAGGATTACGAGACGATCAAGGCAGCCGTAGAAAAAACCTTAAAAGCTGCTGCGGAATAAACG
Organism: Veillonellaceae bacterium; assembly: GCA_025992895.1. Classification (NCBI taxonomy): domain Bacteria; kingdom Bacillati; phylum Bacillota; class Negativicutes; order Veillonellales; family Veillonellaceae; species Veillonellaceae bacterium. The sequence goes on along the minus strand of DAJPGA010000001.1, from coordinate 2,091,148 downwards.
AAGGCAAAAAAAGAGCTGTGGAAATGTGCAATCATTTCTTTACAGCTCTTTTTATTATTCGTTATTCATTGACAGGTTCTTTTTCTGCATCTTCCCGAAGGATTTCCAGGAGGTCTCTGGCGGCAGGGGAGAAGATCTGGCGCTTTTTCCAGACGATGTACATGCGGTTGGAAAGGACGGGAGAAAGGGGCCGGACGGCAAGGCCGTTTCCTGATTCGGCAAGTCCCGCGAAGGTGAGAAGGATGGCCATGTGATTTTTGACGAAGCGGGTGCCATTGTAGAAAAGGTTCAGGTATCCGAAGATGGTCAGTTCATCGCGGCGGCTTCCGCACCAGCGCGGCAGATCGGCGAGGAAGGACTGCTTAGACATAATAATGGGTTCATTTTTTATATCGTCAAAGGTAAGGCTCTTCTTGGCGGCAAGCGGCGAGTCCTCGGGGATGACGGCGCACCATGTATCGACACCCGGGATCCGGATGGAGTCGTAGCGGTCAAGGTCCGGCGGCTCGACGATGATGGCAAAGTCGATGAGGCCCTGTTCCAGAATGCTTGTGACGATGGCCGTGTCTCCGCTTGTGATATGGCAGCGGAGGAAAGGGCGTTTCTTTTTGATCTTTTTGATGGCAAGGGCCAGATGGTCGATCAGGACCGATTCAGCGCATCCGATGCGGACATCTCCTCCCAGGCTGTCAGAGAGAGCGCGGAATTCGGACAGCGTCTTATCCGTGAGGCCTATGATGTCAGCGGCCCTTCTTTCAAGGAGTTCGCCTTCTTCCGTCATGACAAGATTCCGTCCTTCCTTGCGGAAAAGTTTTCTTCCCAGCACTTCTTCCAGGGATTTCATCTGGACAGAGAGCGTTGGCTGTGAAATATGAAGCGATGAGGCCGCTTTTGTCATGCTGCCGACCCGCGCGATTTCCAGAAAATTCCTGAGCAGTTCAATATCCATAGTCATTCACTCCTTTCCTTCATTATAACTTAATCTATTAAGAAATCTAATAGATAACGATTATATATTAATATTAGTAATTTATTTAGATTGAAATTATACTATACATAGATTGAGTGATGCAGAAAGGAAGGATGGAAATGAAGAAGAAATGGGCGGCCATTGCCGCATTGAGCCTGCTCCTTGCTTTGGGCGGAACGACTGCACTTGCTGCGGATGTTCCGGCAGGTCAGGCAAATACGATTACTGTACAGACATCGAAAGGAGATCAGCCATTGAAACTGACAAATGAATGGGACAAAGTGTTCCCGAAGAGCGATTTAGTCGATCACCAGAAGGTGACATTCCATAACCGTTACGGCATTACGCTTGCCGCAGATATGTACACACCAAAGAATGCGAAAGGAAAGCTTCCTGCCATTGCTGTTGCAGGGCCGTTCGGCGCTGTGAAGGAACAGTCTTCCGGACTTTATGCACAGAAGCTCGCCGAAATGGGTTATCTGACGATTGCCTTCGATCCGTCGTTTACCGGTGAAAGCGGCGGCACGCCAAGAGACGTGGCATCCCCGGATATCAATACGGAAGATTTCTCTGCTGCTGTAGATTTCCTCTCCACAAGGGACAATGTCGATCCGAACCGCATCGGCATCCTCGGCATCTGCGGATGGGGCGGCATGGCACTCAATGCAGCTGCCATGGATACAAGAATCAAGGCGACAGTCACCTCTACTATGTATGATATGTCCCGCGTCACGGCCAACGGATACTTCGACAAGATGACACCGGATGACAGATATGAAATGAGGAAGGCCCTGAACGAACAGAGAACAGAAGATTACAAGAATGATACGTATGCCAAGGCCGGTGGTGTCGTCGATCCGCTTCCGGATGATGCGCCGTTCTTCGTGAAGGATTACCACGCTTACTACAAGACAAAGCGTGGCTATCATCCGCGTTCCGTCAATTCGAATGCAGGATGGAACAAGACCTCTGCGCTCTCTTTCATGAACATGCCGCTTCTTTCCTACGCAGGAGAAATCAGAAGCGCTGTCCTCATCGTCCATGGCGACAAGGCGCATTCTTACTACTTCAGTCAGGATGCATTCAAGAAGCTGAAGGGTGACAATAAGAAATTCCTCTCCATTCCGGGCGCCGTCCACACGGACCTCTACGGCCAGATGGATATCATCCCGTTCAAGGCCATTGATGAATTCTTCCAGGAATATCTGAAATAAGGGAAAAGAAATAAGGAAATAAGGTAAAAAGAAGCTGTGATGAAATGTGCGGACATTCCATCACAGCTTCTTTTATATTCAATTATAGGATTGTTTGACACAGGTATATATTTATGTGTTCGTTGGAAACCATAAAGGATGCTTCGCCTTCTTAGAAAATGCAACTCTTTCGCCCAGCATCAGAAAAGTGATAGGCTGGGCACTTTCCCCTCCGGGGACAGTTCGGCGATGTGAAATATAAGAAATCAGTTCTAATTTGTTTTGAACTTATATATCTTCGGCTGAGGAAATGCTGTATCCGTTTACACCTTCCCTTCCAGGGCAAGGTTAAGACCGGCCTGCGGCCCTTCTTCCCCGTCTGGGAAGGCGAGTTCGCATTTTACCGAATTTCTACAGCCTTTTTTGTTTGTAATTAATCTGCCAGAAGTTTTTCCTTGAGGGAAAGGTAGGCGTCGGTGTAGTAGGGGCGGAGCTGGGATTCCCTGAGGTCATAGCCGTACGGACGGCGGCTGACGGCAAGGAGCGGCGGCGTCTGGATACGTTTGGCGACGGCAAAGCCGGAGAAGAGGTTCCACCATTTCTCAAGGTCTTCAATGAAATCTTTGGCCGTCGGGAAAATGTTGGAGACGATGATGGAGCAGCCGATGAGATCTTCAAGATTTCCTTTGGAGTAAGCTTTGAGGATATCTTCGGGTGTCTGCCTCTGCCATGGCTCGATGAAGCTTCTGAAAAGGTGGTCATGGTATTCGTAAATCAGGGGATCGCCTTTTCCCTGCGTGACGTCCTGATTCTCGGAGAGTTCGGCGCTTGGCATGACAGTGAAGATGCCTTCGGGGATGACGGCTCTTCCATACCATGCGTTGAGCTTTCTTCCCAGATCGTAAATTTGGTACTTCCAGAGGTCGGCCGTTGCGGCAAAGGCGCCGGCAAGATCGCCGTAAAGGGTGCCGTATCCGACGGTCGTTTCCGTCTTGTTGGCGTTGCAGGTGAATATGCCGCCAAAGGCAGCAGAGAGTGCGGCAAGGATGCGGCTGCTGCGGTCGCGCGCCTGCATGTTTTCCTTCATGAAGCCGGTCAGATGGACGGTGCCGTCAGGAAGGGGAAGGCCTTCGAGCGCATCGGCCGTTTCATCGATGAAGTCACCGATCGGTACGGTCAGGAGCTGGCAGCCAAGGTTTTCGGCAAGCTCGGCAGCAAGACCTTTTGTGAGCTCGGAGTTGTAGCGCGTGGGCGTATTGACGAGAAGGATATTTTCAGCAGGAAGGATCGAGCGGTAAAGCGCTGCATTCACGGCAGAATCGATACCGCCGGATACGCCGATGACGACTTTGTTTACGCCGATGGCTTTCAGGAATTCAGACGTGCCGTAGCGGAAGGCAGGAAGGAGGAGATTTTCATCTGTCGGTTCCATTTCCGTTTCGGTTGCCAGCGTCAGGTTTTCCTGATTGAAGTAGAAGGTCGAGCGCTCGTCTGTGAAAGGGTTTGCTTCAGCAATGAGCTGGCCGTCCTTGTCGTAAGCAGCAGTCATGCCGTCGTAGGTGTAGCAGTCTTTGCCGTTGTTCTCAAGACCGCGCCTGTTCACATAGAGCATCGGGATGGAAAGGCGGGAGAGGGATTCGGAGAACATCCTGTGGCGCTTGCCGTCTTTTCCCATCGTGAAGGGGGAGGCGGAAAGGTTCAGGAAAAGGGAAATGCCTTTTTCTGCGAGGATGGACATCGGGGAAATGCGGTAGTTTTCATCCCAGCTGTCTTCACAGAGGACGATGCCGCAGCGGAGTTCTTCTTTTCCTGCAGGAAGGACGAAGGGGGAAAGGATATCTTCCGGACGTTTCCCTTCTTCGAGCGCCAGGGATTCCAGGGACGTGAAGTAGCGGCGGTCGTCAAAGCAGCGGTAGTCGGGAAGGAGCGTCTTCACAGTGAAGGGAAGAGGGCTTCCTTCGGGATAAATGAAATGGCCGTTTGATGCGGCAAAAGCGGCATTGTACTTTCTCGGGCGGCCGTCGTCATTGATGAGGTCCCAGTCGACGGCAAGGCTTCCCCAGACGATCGTGAGGCCCTTGGAAAGGGCAGCAACTTTTTCGTTGGCGCGTTCGCATTCTTTCAGAAAAGCATTCTGGTCCCAGAGGTCACCGATGAGGTAGCCCGTGAGGCACATTTCCGGAAGGACGAGGATATGAGCACCCTCGGATCTGGCAAGTGCAGCCTCTTTTTCGATCTGTTTCAGGTTTTCGCGGATGTGGCCCGGGACGGCGGCCAGCTGCGCGGTGCGTATTTTGATCATGTTGGCTTCCTTTGCATAAAAAGCCGGATGGGTATCCGGCGTAATCTTCTACTCCATTTTACAAAAGGCTTACCTCGATGTAAATGCATAATGTACAGGTTTGTTATATAATTAAATTGATTCATTATTTTTATTTACGGAGAATGCATGGAAAGATACAATACGTATTCAGATTATTTGAAAAAGAAGTATGGAGAGAAGGTCTACAAGATCCCGATCTCGCTGCCGGTTACCTGTCCGAACAGGGACGGCAGCCTGTCAAGCGAGCCGTGCATATTCTGCGGTTCCATCGGTGCGGATTATGAGACGAAGGCTGTCGGCCTTCCGATCACGCGCCAGCTCGACAGGAGCATTGCCCATGTAGGGCCCAAGTACAAGGCGAAGAAGTTCATCGCCTATTTCCTGAATTACACGAATACGTATGCGCCGCCGGAAGATTTCCGCTCCTGGGTGGAAGAGGCGATGGCGCATCCTGACGTGGTAGGTGTCGACGTATCGACAAGGCCGGACTGCGTCAATGAAAGGTACCTTGAGATTTTAAAGGAATCATCAGAGAAGTACGGCAAGGACGTGACGGTGGAGCTGGGGCTCCAGAGCTCGAATGCGCACACGCTCCTCAAGCTTGGCCGCTGCCACACGGCGGCTGAGTATGTCGATGCCGCGCTCCGCATCGGGCGCTACGGCTTCGATCAGTGCACGCATGTCATTGCTGATCTTCCCTGGGACGACCGGGTGGATGTCATCGAGACGGCGAAGCTCATTTCCGTCCTTCCTGTGACGGAGGTGAAGATCCACTCCCTTTACATCGTGAAGGGAATTGAGCTTGCAAGGATGTATGAGAAGGGGGAAGTCACGCTTTCCTCGATGGAAGAGTACATGGAAAGGGTCGCCCTTTTCCTTGCCTACCTTCGGAAAGACATCGTCATCCAGCGGATCGTCGGAAGGGCGTCCGGCGGCAATACGCTTACGGTCAACGGCGGCTCTCCCTGGTGGGAGGTCAAGAGCCGGATCGACGAGCTTTTGGAAGAAAGAAATATCACGCAGGGCTGTCTTTGCGATTATATAGACGGCAAAGCTGTCCGGCATTTTTTATAATTTGGCATTATGGCTTATAGCCAGGGAGGTTGAATGGCCATTACGAAGGAAAGAACAGAAGAGATCGTTATAGGAGATCTGCAGGAAGCACAGCACCTTTTTGAAAGAGACAGCTCGTACCTCAAGATCATAGGGGAGCATTACGGCGCAGACATTTCCGGACGCGGCAATATGATCCGCATCAAGGGCGAAGAGGAGGCTGTGGAGAACAGTCTTCACGTCATCGCGCGCATCCGCCACATGATTGCAAGCCGCATCCGCCTTTCGGAGCGTCAGGTACGCCTTGTGATGTCGCTCATCGATCAGGGGAAGGAAAATCTCCTGCAGGAAATGGAAGACGATATCATCAATTTCACGAAGAACGGCGCGCCGATCCGCCCAAGGACGCTGGGGCAGAAGCTCTATGTGGACACGATCCGCAGGAACTCCATCACGTTCGGCATCGGGCCTGCAGGTACAGGCAAAACGTACCTCGCCGTGGCGCTGGCTGCTTTTGCTCTTCGGAATCATGACGTGCAGAGGATCATCCTCGTGCGTCCGGCAGTCGAAGCAGGGGAGAAACTCGGCTTCCTTCCGGGCGATATGCAGGAAAAGGTCAATCCCTACCTGCGTCCGCTCTTTGACGGTCTGATGGATATGTTCGGACCGGAGGAATTCACCCGCCTGCAGCAGAAGGGACAAATCGAAGTGGCGCCGCTTGCCTACATGCGCGGACGCACGCTCGAGAAGTCCTTCGTCATCCTCGATGAAGCACAGAATACGACGGTCGAGCAGATCAAGATGTTCCTGACGCGCCTGGGCTTCCGCTCGAAGATGATCGTGAACGGCGACGTGACGCAGATCGACCTGCCGCCGAATGTCAAAAGCGGTCTCATCGATGCAGAGCGCGTGCTGAAGGACGTGAAGGATATAGGTCATGTCCATTTCAGCGAAGATGATGTCGTGCGCCATGACCTGGTCGCAGCGATCATCCATGCCTATGAAGAGGATGCCAAACACAGGAACAAGAACGGATCCCATAAAGGGGAACGGAAAGAAAACAAGGAAGGCTGAACGGAGGAACCGGAGATGGAAATCACCATTAATTACAGCGATATGAAATTTTACAGCGAAGATCTGGAGAAACTGATCCGCATGGTACTGACGGAAGGCGCCAGGCAGCAGAAGGTGGCAGAAGATGCTGAAATCAGCGTGCTCATCTGCGATGCAGACACGATCCATGAGCTGAACCGCGATTACAGGGATGTGGATGCGCCGACGGACGTCCTTTCCTTCGCACTGAATGAAGGCGAAGACGATGTGCCGGAAGAAGAAACGGAACTGGGCGACATCGTCATCAATCTTGACCGCGCCGTCAGCCAGGCTGAGGAATACGGCCACAGCCGCGACAGGGAAGTGGCATACCTTTCCGTGCACGGTTTCCTCCATATCTTAGGCTACGATCATTATGATCCCGAGGAAAAGAAGGCCATGAGAAAGGCAGAGGAAGATATCCTCTCCGCCTGCGGCCTTTCCCGCATCATGACAGAAGGAAAGCTGGAAGCAGAACATGCCGAAGGAAGAGATTAACGAAAAGACGGCCGAAAGGCTTCTCCTTGGCGCTATGGAAGCAAGGAAGAACAGCTACTCGCCTTACTCCCTCTATCCGGTGGGCGCTGCCGTCCTGGCAGAAAGCGGCAAGGTCTATGCAGGATGCAATATGGAAAACGTATCGTATCCGGCATCTCTCTGCGCTGAAAGAAATGCAATCGGAAGCGCAGTGGCAGCCGGCGAAAGGAAATTCCTTGCCATTGCCGTCATCGGAAGCCATGACAGTTATACGATGCCCTGCGGCGTCTGCCGCCAGGTGATTGCGGAATTCAAGATACCGCTCATTATAGCCGGCCGGTCTGAAAAGGATTACCGGACATTTACGCTTGAGGGAATCCTTCCCTATGCGTTTGAAGAAGATTCATTGAAGAAAGAACAGGAGAACCCATGACAGAAAATACAGGTTTCCGTTCGGGATTTGCAGCCCTCGTAGGCCGCCCGAACGTAGGAAAGTCCACGCTTTTGAACGCGCTTCTCGGCGAGAAGGTGTCCATTGTTTCCTCCCACGCGCAGACGACACGAAATAAGATCACAGGCGTCTGGAACGGAGACAATGCGCAGGTCGTATTCCTGGATACCCCGGGCATGCACAAGCCGCAGAGCAAATTAGGAGAAGCCATCCGCCAGAGCACGATCGATGCTTTGGAAGAAGTCGATCTCATCGTCTTCCTCTGCGCCATCGACGATCCTGTGGGCGCCGACGACAGATATATCCTCTCCCTTCTGGAGAACAGGAAGGTGCCGGTCATTCTCGTCCTTTCCAAGATCGACCTCATCCCGAAGGAACAGCTTCTCCTGAAGATCGCGCAGTACAGCCGTCTTTACGATTTCGCTGACATTGTCCCGATTTCCGCAAAGACAGGCGACAACCTTGACGAGCTGATGAACACGATCAAAAAGTACCTGCCGGAAGGGCCGAAGTACTTCCCTGATGATATGGTCACCGACCAGCCGGAAAGAAATATCGCACAGGAAGTCGTCCGCGAAAAGCTCCTCATCCGCACCAGGGATGAAGTGCCGCATGCAATCGGCGTTTATTCTGAAGAATTCCGCGAAGAGGAAGACGGACGCATTTACATCCGCTGCACGATTTACGTAGAACGCCCGACACAGAAGGGCATCATCATCGGAAAGAACGGAAGCCTCCTGAAGGCGGCCAAGAAGGATGCGACAAGGGAACTGAAGAAGATCCTGGGCGCTCCGGTCGATCTCGACCTCTGGGTCAAGGTCAGCAAGGACTGGAAGAACAAGGATTACATCCTTCGCGAACTCGGCTACAAGGAACATAAGTAATAGTAATATATAAGGTAGGAAACCTTTTGTCATCAAGGGGGAATGACTTATTAGTACCAATGTGCAGTGGATAGGCATATTCCTGCTTATTGCACTGGCAGCGTCGTTTTTCAATTACAAAAGCACGCTGGTTAATTTTTCCTTTGCGCGTATGCGCAAGAAGTACATCGAGGACAATGACGAGCAGGATCCCGCGCTCATCGAAAAGGTAGCACCGTACTACCAGCATACTTCGCAGGTGCTGGGCGGCACGCAGCTTTCCTTTGTTGTGTGCGGGGCTGTTTTCGGTGTGTCCATTTTCGGCATCGACGCAGCCATCTATGAGGAATTCATTGCGGTCCTTGGCGAAGATATGGCCTGGGCGGGGGTTCTGACGGCCATCATTTTCTCAGCGCTCGCACTGGCTGCCTACTGGATCGGGACGATCCTGATCCCGGGCTCCCATGCACTTGTCGAACCGCTTCCGATTCTGGCGGGGCAGACATGGGTGATCAGCATGAACCGCCACCTTTTCCGCCCGATCGTCATGCCGGGTCTTTACCTGATCAAGAAGTTCTTCAAGTGGAGGAACATACCGCTTCGGAACGAAGTCAATTTCACGTATACAGAAGATGAAATCCGCTGTATCGTCGAGGAAAGCCACAGGAGCGGCAGGCTGAATGCCCTCGAGAATACGCTCATCAAGAATTCCTTCGATTTCTTCGATCTCATGGTCCGCGACGTCATGGTGCCGAGAAGCGACATGGTCGTTTTGAATTATGAAGATGAAATCGACGAAATGCGCCGCACGATTTCCAAGGCGCACCATACCTGCTATCCGGTCTGCATGGACGACAAGGATCACATCCTGGGATTCATCCATGTGAAGGATTTCCTGGAAAGCCTTCTTCACGGCGAATTTAATGTGAAGCGGATCATGAGGGATATCCTGACGGTTCCCGAAACCATGCCGGCACCGACGCTTCTCCAGCTCATGAAGAATACAAGGACGTACCTCGCTGTCGTCGTCGATGAGTACGGCAGCACGTCAGGCCTTGCGACGCTTGAGGACCTGATCGAGGAGCTCGTGGGAGAAATCCCGCAGGGCGCTGACCAGGCTCCCTATGAAATCATCAGGAAGGGCGAGGGTGTCTACGAATTTGACGGCACGGTCATTCTGGAAGATGTTTCCGACAGGCTGGAAATCGATCTGGCGGAAGAAGACAAGAATGCAACGATCGGCGGCTTCGTATTCTCAAGACTCGAACGCATTCCGAAAGTCGGGGACTCGATCGAGTTTGGCGGCTGGCGCTTCACGGTGCTGCGCGTGGCCGGCTTCCGCATCGTCCGTCTGAAGGCAGAGAAGATTGCGCCGCCTGAAGGGGAAGCAGAAGAAGCTCCGGAGGAAAAACATGAGGCCTGAGATCCGATCGATGGAAGGCATCGTCCTCCGCGCGGGGAAGGGCCGCGAAGGGGGAAGGCTTGTTTCTGTCTTTACAAGGGAAATGGGATTTCTCCGCCTGGGTATTTCCAGGCAGGCGCTTTCCCGCTACGGCACGGGGCTCATGCTTCCGTTTGCTCACATCCGGTTCACCGGCGCTTTCTATCCGGATTACAGCATCATGACGCAGTATGAAGGCGGACTTCTTTTCGATATGATGGCGATTCCCTATGAAGAAATGAGCGAATGGTACTATGTCATCGAGCTTGCCTCGCTTCTTTTTCCAGAAGAAGAGGCGGATGAAGAGGCTTTTGATACGCTCCTTTTGGGAGGACGCGCGGCAAAGACAAGGAACAGGAGAGTGACGGCTTTCGTGACGGCCGTCAAGCTTCTTGCCATTGCAGGCTTTGATCCTGCGCAGGAAGAACCGGCTGGCGAGCACCATCTTTCCAGCGGCGCGCTTTCGCTTCTTGCTGCTTTTCGCGATTACAGGTGGGAGAAACCTTTTGAAGGAACGATTTCCGCGTCCCTTTTCAATGAAGCGGCTGAATACCTCGATCGTTTCATCACGGAATACTGCGGACTGACTCTTCATACCGCAGGGGCTTTTTCGGATAAAAATACGAAATTCTGACAACTTTATCTGAGTCTGATGAAAGGCTGTTTCCTTGGGAGACGGCCTTTTTTTGACCGATAAAGGCTTGCTTTTCCTGAAATTGCATAGATAACTATCCAACTATGACCGTTTTTGCATATACGCATTTATAACTTGCAATATAACAAGGGTGCATATATACTAGTAGAAATAAATGGGAGAAATGGGAACTTTTTTTAATTCACAGAGGAGGAATCATATTGTTTAGCAGACTCCAGAGCACTCTTTCAAGAGTCGCACTCATCAAGCAGATTGCAGTCGGTCTTGTCATCGGCATCCTGATTGCAGTCTTCGCGCCGGGAGCTATTCCGGCCGTATCCATCCTCGGCGACCTGTTCGTCAAGGCATTAAAGGGCGTCGCTCCTGTTCTCGTTTTCTTCCTTGTCATGAACGCCATGGCACAGCGTAAGGAAAATGCAGAAGGAAGCATGAAGCCAGTCGTTATGTTGTACATCGCCGGTACATTCTGTGCGTCTCTCGTAGGCGTTACTATGTCCTTCCTCTTCCCGACCACGCTGACTCTCCAGGTCGCACCGGACACGCAGCTGGCTCCGCCAAGCGGCATCATCCAGGTCCTTCACAACCTGATCCTGTCCGTCGTCGATAACCCGGTTTCAGCGCTCATGAATGCAAACTACATCGGTATTCTTGCATGGGCCATCATTTTCGGCATCGCACTGAAGAATATGGGAAGCGGAACAACAAAGACCTGCCTCAATGATATTGCAGCAGCTATTACGAAAGTGGTCACCTGGGTCATCCACTTCGCACCGCTCGGCATTCTGGGTCTCGTCGCTGAATCTGTCGGCACTGCAGGCCTTGGAGCACTCATCGGTTATGTACAGCTTCTGGGCGTACTCATCGGCTCCTACTTCATCGTAGCACTCGTCATGAATCCGGCTATCGTTTTTTCCCGCCTTCATGTCAACCCGTATCCGCTCGTTCTTACGACCCTTCGTGAAAGCGGCGTATACGCATTCTTCACGAGATCTTCCGCAGCAAACATTCCTGTCAATCTGACACTTTGCCGCCGTCTTGGTCTCAATCCTGACCTTTTCACCATTTCCATCCCGCTTGGCGCTACCATCAACATGGCAGGCGCATCCATCACCATTTCCGTCCTGGCCCTGGCAGCTGCCAATACGCTGGGCATTAACGTGGATCTGCCGACAGCACTTCTTCTGTGCCTTGTCGCAACCGTCGGCGCATGCGGCGCTTCCGGCGTAGCAGGGGGCTCGCTCCTTCTGATTCCGGTTGCCTGCGCATCCTTTGGTATCGGCAACGATATTTCCATGCAGGTCGTAGGCGTAGGCTTCATCATTTCCGTACTGGAAGATGCCTGCGAAACAGCTCTCAACAGCTCCTCCGACGTTCTCTTCACAGCTACGGCTGAATTTGCAGAACGCAGGAAAGAAGGAACCTTCCACAAGGAAGACATGGTTCCGCACGATGCTGCTGAATAAAATTTAAAAGAGAAGGCTGTGACAAAATGTACAAGCATTTTGCCACAGTCTTTTTTATTGCAAAAATGACTCCTTGTTTTAGCAATAAATGTACGCTTCTTGATACAAAAGGGAGCATGGGAAAGGAAGGGGATGCTGACGGCAGATACTGGGATTATTTGTCAACTGAGAAGATGAGAGAGCCTGAAACAGATAGAAAGGTGTTTAAGTGTTTCCGAATTTGCATTTTAGTATAAAAAGCTTGCATCATTGCATGCACTGAGTGTATACTAATGAAAATAAATGAGTAAAAGGAAATCATTTATTACTTTTTTATCAAATGGGAGGAATTACAATTGTTTAGCAGAATTCAGAGCACTCTTTCAAGAGTGGCACTCATCAAGCAGATCGCCGTCGGTCTTATCATTGGCGTTCTCATCGCCATCTTTGCGCCGGGAGCCATTCCGGCCGTATCCATTTTGGGCGATCTCTTCGTCAAAGCGTTAAAGGGCATCGCGCCTGTCCTCGTTTTCTTCCTTGTCATGAACGCCATGGCTCAGCGCAAGGAAAATGCAGAAGGCAGCATGAAGCCGATCATCGCTCTTTACGCAGTCAGCACATTCTGTGCTTCTCTTGTTGGTGTCGGGATGTCCTTCCTTTTCCCGACTTCTCTGGTTCTGCAGGTGGCTCCTGAAACAAAGCTGGCTCCGCCAAGCGGCATTGTCCAGGTCCTTCACAACCTGATCCTTTCTGTCGTCGATAACCCGGTCGCTGCCCTCATGAATGCGAACTACATCGGGATTCTGGCATGGGCCATCATCTTCGGCATCGCAATGAAGAGCTGCGCAAGCGGCACGACAAAGACATGCCTCAATGATATTTCCGAAGCGATTACGAAAGTGGTCACCTGGGTCATCCACTGCGCTCCCTTCGGCATCATGGGCCTTGTTGCTGATTCCGTAGGAACTGCCGGCATCGGAGCTCTCCTTGGCTATGTACAGCTCCTTGCCGTACTGGTTGCTTCTTACTTCCTTGTTGCTCTTGTCATGAACCCGGCTATTGTTTTCTCCCGTATTCATATGAATCCGTATCCGCTCGTTCTTTCCACACTTCGTGAAAGCGGCGTGTATGCCTTCTTCACAAGATCCTCTGCGGCCAACATTCCGGTCAACCTGTCCCTGTGCCGCCGTCTCGGCCTCAACCCGGATCTTTTCACGATTTCCATTCCGCTCGGCGCTACCATCAACATGGCAGGCGCATCCATCACGATTTCCGTCCTGTCCCTGGCAGCTGCCCACACACTGGGAATTGCCATCGACCTTCCGACTGCGTTCCTGCTCTGCATTGTCTCCACAATCGGCGCATGCGGTACATCCGGCGTAGCAGGGGGCTCGCTCCTTCTGATTCCGGTTGCCTGTGCATCGTTTGGTATTGGCAATGATATCTCGATGCAGGTCGTCGGCGTAGGCTTCATCATTTCCGTACTGGAAGATGCCTGCGAAACAGCACTCAACAGTTCTTCCGACGTTCTATTCACCGCTACGGCTGAATTTGCAGAACGCAGGAAGGAAGGCATCCTCCGCAAGGAAGACCTCGTTCCAAAGCATGATGAAGATTGATTTTTGAAAGAGACTGCGAGAAATGCATGATCATTTCTCCGCAGTCTTTTTTGTTGGAATTGATGCCGGCATTTTCTTTTTAAAAATGGTATAATCTATCGTACGGCTTTTTCGGAATCTTTCCGGAAATCTCAACGCGTTTAATGCTAAAAATTGCAAAAAATGGTAGAATAAAAAGAACTGTAATTTACCGGAGGATATTATGGAAAAGATCGGTCTCTTGGCCGGCGTCGGAACACTTCCCGTCGAGTTCGCAGAAGCTGTCCGTTCGCAGGGCTATGAAGTCGTTTGCGTCGCGGTCATCCCCGGGATAGATCCGCGGCTGAAGGAAATTGCCAATGTCTATTACGACATCAGCGCCTTCAAACTGAATAAAATCATCAAGACGCTTGTGAAAGAAAATGTCAAGGAAGTCACCATGATCGGCAAAGTGACGAAGGAATGGCTCTACAAGGATCATGTCCTTCCCGATCTTCGCGCCATCAAGGTGCTGAACCGTTTAAGAAAGGCCAATTTCAAGGACGATACGATCACGCTGGCCATCGTGGAAGAGCTTGCCAAGGACGGGATTTCCGTTCTTGACCAGACAAAGTATCTGAAGCCCTTAATGCCCGGCCCGCAGGTTTTCACAAAGAAGAAACCGACGGAAGAGCAGATGGCGGACGTCGCTTTCGGATTCAAGGCAGCCAAGGCTATCGGCGCCATGGATCTGGGACAGACGGTCGTCGTCAAGAACTGCGCCGTCATGGCTGTCGAGGCCATCGAGGGAACCGATGCCTGCATCAAGAGAGGCGGGGCGCTTGCCAGGGGCGGTGCTGTCGTCGTCAAGACGGCCAAACCGAATCAGGATACCCGTTTCGATATGCCGGCCATCGGTCTTCAGACGCTCCGTTCGATGGAGGAGAGCGGCTGCGCAGTACTAGCCATCGAAGCGTATCACACGCTATTCGCCGAGAAGGATGAAGTGCTCAAGGAAGCCAATAACAAAGGCATCGTCATTCTTGCGGCAGAACAGGACAGCTTATGAAAATCATGATGTCAGCCGGGGAAGCTTCCGGCGATCTGCACGGCGGCGCTCTTGCGGCCGAGCTCAAGAAACTCAGGCCGGATATTGAACTTTTCGGCATGGGCGGCAGCGATATGCAAAAGAGCGGCGTACGGATCATTTATGACATTAACAATCTGGGAATCATCGGCGTGGTGGAAGTCATCAAGCACATTCCCTTCTTTTTCCGCCTGCGCGACACATTGAAGCAGGCCATGATCGATGAGAAGCCGGATGCGCTTGTCTGCATCGATTATCCGGGATTCAATATGCGCCTGGCCCATGTGGCCAAGGAGCTCGGGATCCCTGTCATTTACTATATTGCTCCGACAATCTGGGCATGGAACAAGGGAAGGGCGAAGAAAATCGTCCGCGATGTGGCAGCTGTCGCATCCATTTTCCCGTTCGAAGCCAAAGCATACAAGGAAGCCGGCGCGAATGTCACCTTCGTAGGCCATCCTTTGGCGGATACAGTGAAGCCGACGATGCCAAGGGAAAAAGCGCTGGAGTATTTCCGCGCCGATCCTGACAAGAAGCACATCCTTCTTATGCCGGGAAGCCGCGGCAACGAGGTCAGGGGACTTCTCTCCACGATGCTTGATGCGGCAAGGGAAATCAATAAGAAGGCGCCGAGCCAGTTCTTCATTCCCCGCGCAAGCACGATTTCCTTAAGCCTTCTTCATTCGATCATCGGGCATAATCCCGGAATTGACATTGAAATCACTGAAGGCGCGCGCTATGACCTCATGGGCATGTGCGATGCATGCATTGCTTCCTCCGGGACGGCAACGCTTGAGACAGCCCTGATGGAGCTTCCGACGGTTCTTGTATACCGCCTCGCTCCATTTACCTGGTTCCTGGCCAAGCACCTGGTCCATGTGAAGTATGCGGGCCTTCCGAATCTTCTCCTGCAGCGGGAAGTGACGCCCGAGCTTCTGCAGGATGAGGTGACGCCGGATCATATTTCCTCCCTGGTCCTTCCGTGGCTCCTGAATCCCGCGGCCAGGGAAGCGAATGTAGAAGAGCTGCGCGATGTAAGGAAAGCGCTCGGCAATGGCGGCGCCGTCAGGAACGTGGCCAGTCTCGTATTAAAAACAGCAGGAGATCAGGAAATTACATGAATAATACCAAGAAAAGCAAACTGAACAGCTACAAGAGGCTTCTGACTTATCTCTGGCCTTACTGGAAGCTGCTTCTCGTATCCGTGGTCTTCATGATCATAGTATCCCTGTCGAACCTTGTGGTCCCGTGGATCATCAAGGATGTCATCGATAAGGTGCTCGAAAGCAAGGACCTCCGGATGCTTTACATCATTATCGTCGCCATCATGGGCACATTCTTCATCCGCGCCCTGACGACATTCGGCCACCGCTACCTCATGGGGTATATCGGGCAGGCCGTCATCATGGACCTCAGAAACGCTCTGTACCATCACCTGCAGAAGCTGTCGATCGCTTACTACGACCGCAGAAGGACGGGCGATATCATGAGTAATCTGACGAATGATATTTCCGCTCTCCAGACAGCCATCGTCGATAACTTCATCCAGATGGTGCAGGAAGGTGCCATCTTCATCGGGTCCTTTGCCTCCATGATTTACCTCCAGTGGAAACTGACGATCCTCTGCCTTGTCATCGTTCCGCTCGTATCCCTCACCATCAAGTTCTTCGGCTCCAAGCTCCACACGAGCGGCCGTTCCGTACAGGAAAGACTGGCTGACGTGACGAGCATGCTGCAGGAAACAATCCAGGGCGTACGTATCGTAAGAAGCTTCAACCGCGGCGACTTTGAAGAAGGCCGTTTCCGCGAAATCAACAAGAGCAGCTTCAAGGCGACTGTCCGTGCAATCCGCCAGCAGAGCCAGATGACACCGCTCGTTGAATTCCTTTCTGCGATTGCAGTCTGCGCCATCATCTGGTACGGC
Source organism: Veillonellaceae bacterium (assembly GCA_025992895.1). Lineage (NCBI taxonomy): Bacteria > Bacillati > Bacillota > Negativicutes > Veillonellales > Veillonellaceae > Veillonellaceae bacterium. Next base: position 2,074,600 of record DAJPGA010000001.1, on the reverse strand, counting down.
GGCGTCTCCGTCATCGACGGCGTCATGACCACCGGCGAACTGATTGCATTCCTGATTTATGCCATCAATCTGGCCAACCCGACAAGAAGACTGGCAGAAAGCTTCGGCAACATCCAGAAATCCCTGGCAGCTGCTGACCGTGTCTTTGCCATCCTTGACGAAAAGCCGGAAGTGCAGGACCGCCCTGGCGCAAAGCCGCTCGTCGTGACCGAAGGCCGCGTCGAAGCACGCCACGTGCAGTTTGCTTATGAGAAAGACAATCCGGTTCTGACGGATCTTAATTTCGTCGCTGAACCAGGACAGACAATTGCTGTCGTAGGCCCCTCGGGCGCCGGCAAGACGACGATTGCAAACCTTCTTCCCCGTTTCTACGACGTAACAGGCGGCGCCATCCTGATCGACGGCGTCGATATCCGTGATGTGACCGTCGGTTCCCTTCGCGACAATATCGGCCTTGTGCCGCAGGATACGCTTCTTTTCAATACGACGATCAAGGACAACGTCCTCTACGGACGCCTCGATGCATCGGATGAAGACGTATGGGCTGCGGTCAGAGCTGCTAATGCTGAGAAATTCATCAAAGGACTGCCGCGCGGCATCGAAACGAAGGTCGGCGACAGAGGCCTCGTCCTCTCCGGCGGCCAGCGCCAGCGAATCGCCATTGCGCGCGCCATCCTGAAAGACCCGAAGATCCTCATCCTCGATGAAGCGACATCCGCTCTCGATACAGAAAGCGAGAAGATCGTGCAGGATGCGCTCGATAAACTGATGGTAGGAAGAACATCCTTCGTTATCGCGCACAGGCTCTCCACCATCAAGAATGCGGACCAGATCCTGGTTCTCCATGACGGTGTCATCGCCGAAAAGGGCACGCATGATGAACTGATGGCCAAGGGCGGGCTGTATTATGAACTGTATACCATGTCTGCGAAAGTGGCGGAAGCCGAGCAGATTGAAAAAGAAGCTGAAAGCGAAGGAGAAGAATAATTGTACTGGTTTTACAACATATGCCTTGTGGCTTACTGGATTCTGCAGATTCCGATCCTGATTTACCGCCTCGTCTTTGAAGAGGGGTTCTATGACCGCCTGAAGCAGAGTGCCGGCATCATGCCGACCCCGACCCTCCAGCGGATCGCGTACCATAACGCCATCTGGGTGCATGCCGCATCCGTGGGCGAAGTGGTCGCAGCCAGCCCGATCGTCCGGGAACTGAAGAAGAAATATCCCGATGAGATGGTCGTCGTCTCCGTCGTCACGGCAACAGGCCACCGTATGGCCCGCAGGATCATTCCTGAGGCGGACGGGCATATCTTCTTCCCCTTCGACCTTCCGGTCATTACTGAACGCATCGTCAATATCGTCGATCCCAAGGCCATCATCCTCATCGAGACAGAACTCTGGCCGAATTTCCTCCGCCTGGCGTGGAGAAAGAAAATCCCGGTCATGATGATGAACGGCCGCATCAGCGGACGCTCGATGGGAAAATATGCACTGATTAAACGCTTCACGACAAGGATGCTTTTCCAGATCCAGCGTTTCTGCATGCAGTCTGCCATCGACAGGGAGCGCATCATTTCCATGGGCGCCATTCCTGAACGCGTGACGATTACAGGAAATACGAAGTATGACCAGACGTATGCGACGGTCTCCGAAGAAGAAAGAGCAGCGCTCCGCAAGGAATTCCGCTTCGACGGAAAGGGACCGATCATCGTTGCCGGCAGCACGCATGGTGGCGAGGAAGAAATCGTCGTCAAGCTCTTTGGAAAGATTTTGAAGAAGTACCCGGATGCAAGGCTCCTCCTTGCTGTCCGTGAAATCACAAGGGCGCCTTCCGTCCGTTTCATGATCAAGCATCAGGGCTATACGGTCCTTCGCCGTTCCAAGATGGGAACGGATGAGGACGACGGCACAAGCCCGCAGATCGTGATCCTCGATACGATCGGGGAACTCGGACGCCTCTACAGCCTGGCTGACGTCGTTTTCGTCGGCGGAAGCTTCGTCAAGGTCGGCGGCCACAATATCCTTGAACCGGCAGCGCACGGCAAGCCCGTCGTCGTCGGACCGAACATGTTCAATTTCCAGGAAATCTTCGAGCTTCTCTCCAGCCGCGGCGTGTGCCTGATGGCGCATAATGAGGCTGAATTTGAGAAGATCATGTTTGATCTCCTTGATCATCCTGAAACAATCAAGAAAATGGGCGAGGCGGCTCTTGAAGTCGTCAGCGAAAACCAGGGAGCGACGGACAGGAATATCAAAGCCTTCGCTGAACTGATTGAATCATCCGGCGTTAAGCTGGGAGGACGGCATGAGTCTTGAGACCTATGTAACGAATCTCATGAAAGAAAGAAATCCGAAGGGATTTGATGCGGCATTTGCCGGCTTTCTTTCACTTCTTGAAAAGCTGTACTTAAGGGGCGTCAGGAAAAGGCGCGCCAGAGAAACGGCCAATGCGGCCGAGGCAGGGATCCCCGTCATCAGTGTCGGCAATGTTACGGCCGGCGGTACGGGAAAGACGCCCTGCATTCTGATGATTGCCGAGCTCCTTCTCAAGGAAGGAAAGAAGCCTGCCATCATCAGCCGCGGCTACAAGAGCGGGCTTGAGAAAAAGGGCGGCGTCGTATCTGACGGAAAGTCCATTCTCGTCAGCCAGAAGGAAGCAGGGGATGAGCCGTACATGATGGCACTCCGCCTTCCGACGGTTCCCGTCCTTGTCGGAAAAGACAGGAAGGTGTCCGCGAAAAAGGCTGTGGCCCTTGGCGCCGACGTCCTTCTTCTTGACGACGGCTTCCAGTACTGGGGCCTTGACCGCGACCGCGACATCGTCCTTATCGATTGCATGAATCCATTCGGCTACTTCCATGCGCTTCCAAGAGGCCTCCTCCGGGAACCTTTGACAGCGCTGGGAAGGGCATCGCTTTTCCTTCTGACGAAGAGCGACAAGGCAGGCGATGAAGAAAAACTGAAAATCAAAAGAGTGCTCCGCCATTACGGCAGGACCACTCCCATCCTTGAGGCGGCGCACAGCCCGTCCAAAATCGTGCCGTATGAAACGTGGAGAAAGCGCATCCATGAAGGAGAGCTCTCTGCCGTTTCCGGAAAGAAAGCATTCCTTGTTTCCGGCATAGGAAACCCGGCCTCCTTTGCGGAGACTGCCTCTGAAGCCGGCCTTGTAAAAACGGGTGACATGTCATTTCCCGATCACCACGCCTACACGGATGAAGATGTAAGAAAAGCCACCAAAGAGGCAGAAAAGTCCGGCGCGGATCTCATCGCTGTCACGGAAAAAGATGCCGTGAAGCTCATGAACCTTGAAAGCGTCAGGAATTCGAAAATGCCTTTCTATGTGCTTGAAATAGAGATGACCATCAAAGGCCATCAAGAAGAAATATTGGAAGAACAGTGGGAGGAACTACTATGAAAATCGCATGCATTATTCCGTCCCGGTACGCCTCTACCCGTCTTCCGGGCAAGCCGCTCCGCATGATTGCCGGAGAGACGCTCGTGCACCGTGTGTATGAAAGAGCCGTCCTGGCAAAACTGCCAGACATCGTTATCGTTGCGACGGATAATGAAAAAATAGAAAGTGAAGTGAAGGGCTTCGGCGGGCGCGTCATGATGACATCTCCGGATCATCCGACCGGAACTGACCGCCTGGCAGAAGTCGCTGCTTCGCTTCCTGATTACGATATCGTCGTCAATGTGCAGGGAGATGAACCCTTCATCGATCCTGATGTTATTGACAGCCTTGCCAAGATGCTCGCTGAAAGAGATGACCTTGACATGACGACGGCTGCTGCTCCTCTCAAGGAAGATGAGTATGATGATCCTTCCGCCGTGAAGGTCGTCGTGAATCAGAAAGGGGAAGCGCTCTATTTCTCACGCTCCCTCATCCCGTATCCGAGAAATGAATTTTCCGTGCCGCCTTTGAAGCATGTCGGGATTTATGCGTACCGGAGGGATTTCCTTCTTGCTTATGCAGGGATGAAGCAGACGCCTCTGGAAAAGACAGAATCCTTAGAACAGCTCCGCGCGCTGGAAATGGGTTACAAAATCGGAGTCATCCGTATCGATTCCGAAGACATCGGCATTGATACAGAAGAAGACTTAAAGAAAGCAAACCGCTTATTCGAAAGGAGCCACCAATGAAAACCATTCAAGTAGGAAATCTGACCATTGACGGAAGCAAGCTTTTCCTGATCGCAGGTCCCTGCGTCATTGAAGGATATGACCGCACACTGATGATCGGCCGTGAAATCAAGAAGATCTGTGAACGCCTCGGCGTCCAGTACATTTTCAAAGCCTCTTATGACAAGGCAAACCGTTCCTCCTTCAATTCCTTCCGCGGACCGGGTCTCGACAAGGGACTTGAAATCCTCGCATCTATCAAGAAGGAACTGCAGGTGCCGGTTCTCTCCGACGTCCATGACGTCACCCAGCTTGAGAAAGCGTCCAAGGTCCTGGACATGATCCAGATCCCGGCATTCCTCTGCCGCCAGACAGACCTTGTTTACGGCGCAGCCAAGACAGGCGTGCCGGTCAACGTGAAGAAGGGCCAGTTCATGGCACCGGAAGACATGAAGAATGTCATTGAAAAAATGGAAGAAGCAGGCAACCCGAACCTTGCTGTCACCGAACGCGGTGCCTCCTTCGGCTACCACAACCTTGTCGTCGACATGCGTTCCTTCCCGATCATGAGAAGCTTCGGCTATCCGGTCATTTTCGATGCCACCCACAGCGTACAGCTTCCTGGCGGCATGGGCGGATCCACCAGCGGCCAGCGCGAATTCATTCCGTACCTGGCAAGAGCCGCTGCCGCATCCGGCGTAGACGGCTTCTTCATGGAAGTCCATGACAATCCGCCGGAAGGTCTCTCTGATTCCTCCAACATGCTTTACCTGTCCTCCCTTGAAGGCCTCCTGAAGGACCTCATTGCGATCAATGACATCGTAAAACATGACAAGGAAGAGAAACTCGTTCCGGAAAAATAAGGGATACGGTCCCAAAAGAAACTCTGTGCGGGCGTCATTCTCCCGCACAGCTTTTCTGTTCCTTGGAGAAAAGAAGCGTGGATCTGTGCATGATTTTCTATAGGATTCATTAAGTATTTCAAGTGAAATTATTGTATAATAAATATGATTCGGCAGAGTGGATGAATCATTCCCTGTCAGAAGTTCCGGGTCATCAAGAAAACGGGAGGCTGTATGTCAGTAATAGAGACGGCGTCGCGGGTCCTTCGGGATGAAGCGGCGGCAGTAGAATCTTTAGTCAATAAATTGGACGGTCAGTTTGAAAAGGCAGTCCGTATGATCGACGAGTCCAAGGGGCGCGTGGTTTTGACAGGCATGGGGAAATCGGGCCATATCGCCCGCAAGGTAGCTGCCACGATGGCAAGCACCGGCACGCCTGCCTTCTTCCTGCATCCGGCAGAAGGCATCCACGGGGACCTTGGCATGGTCACATCAGAAGATGTCGTCATTGCCTATTCAAACAGCGGGGAAACGATGGAGATATTGAATATTCTCCCGTCCCTGAAACGAATCGGGCCAAAACTCATTGCCGTCGTCGGCAAGACGAATTCCACGCTTGCCAAGAATGCAGATGCTGTCCTTGATGCAGGCGTTGAAAAGGAAGCAGACTCTCTGGGCCTTGCTCCGACAAGCTCGACGACTGCTGCTCTTGCCCTTGGCGATGCGCTGGCTGTATGCCTGATGGAAAACCGCCATTTCACGGCTGACAAGTTTGCCATTTTCCATCCGGGCGGCTCGCTTGGGAAGAAGCTTCTCATGACAGTCGAGATGGTCATGCACAAGGGAGAGTACAATCCTGTCGTGCAGGAAAAGGCATCGGTCAAAGATGCGCTCTTCGTCATGACGTCCAAGGGTCTCGGCGCCGTTTCCGTCATCAATGCGGAAGGGTGCCTGATCGGCCTTATGACCGACGGAGATGTCAGACGCGGCCTTGAAAGGGGCACGGATTTCCTGACAGTCCATCTCTCGGACGTCATGACACAGGATCCGATTGTCATCACATCCGGACGTCTGGCTGCTGAAGCACTTCATATCATGGAAAATCACAAGCCCCATCCGATCACTGTTCTTCCTGTCGTTGACGGGGACGGACGCGCGACCGGCATGGTGCATATCACCGACCTCATGAAACAGGGGGTCGTCTGATGAAAAATGCGGATAAAATAAAACTGTTTGCTTTCGACGTCGACGGTACGCTGACAAACGGGACGCTGGTCCTTGGGCCTGACGGGGAAGCATACAAGTTCTTCAACGTCAAGGACGGTCTGGCCTTGAGCCTTGCCCACAGGATGGGCTACAAGACAGGCTTCATCACCGGAAGGTCTTCGAAGATCGTGGGCGCCCGCGCAAGGGAGCTCCATGCGGACTTCGTCCTGACCGGCGTTGAAAACAAGATTGAAGCACTGGAAGGCTTGCTGAAAGAATACGGACTTTCCTGGGAAGAAGCCGCTTACATGGGAGACGATCTGAATGATCTTCCTCTCCTTGAAAAGGTCGGCGTCTCGGGATGTCCTGAAAATGCCTGTGACGAAAACAGGGATGCTGCGGATTTCATTTCCCATTTCAAAGGCGAGGAAGGCGCAGCCCGCGAATTCGTCGAACATATTTTGAAAGCCCAGGGACGCTGGGATGAAGCGGTCGATTCCTTCAGACATGACTGAGGGGACCGCTGTATTTTGAATCATTTCCGGAAAGAAGAGAAGCCATGTCATTCGATGTAAGATACAGGATCCTGAAAGGCATCAGCAATATGCTCTGCCGCATGTCATATGACCGGATCCTGTCTATAGGGCGCTTTCTGGGCCCCTGCATTATGAACCGCATAGCCAAACAAAGAAACCGGGGTCTGGAGCAGATCATGACCGGCCTTAAGGTCTCGCGCCCTGAAGCCGAAAAGCTGTTGCAGAAGGTTTATGAAAATATCGGTATGTCCGCCATGGAAATGATGTATATGCCGCGGCTCTGCAAAGAAAAAGCGCATATTGATGATTTCGTGAAGATCGATCATCCCGAGTACCTGGAAGAAGCGTATGCTGAGAAAAAGGGAATCGTCGGCCTTACCGCACATATGGGAAACTGGGAATGGCTTGGCGCAGGCCTTGCCCTTCACGGCTATGACACGTCGGCCATCGGCAAGAAGCAGGCTGATGATGCGCTGATGAGAATTATCAACGATTACCGAGCCATGGCAGGTCAGCACATTTACCTGACCGGCACGGGCGGCTACGAAATGATTGCCGCTGCGCGCTCGATGAAGAAGAACCATATCCTTGGCTTCCTTTCCGATAAGGACGGGAACAAGGTCGGCGTACCGGTTCTTTTCATGAACAAAGTCTTTTCCTTCCCGCAGGGACCGGCCGTCTTTGCCAGAAAGTTCAAGGCGCCGATCATTCCGCTTTTCATCGTAAGAAATGAAAACGGGAAGGGCCACACGATCTGTGTGGGAAAGAAATTCTATTATGAAAATACGGGAGATGAAGAAGGAGATCTTCTCCGGAACTCCCAGAAAATGGCCACGATGATGGAAGATTTCATCAAAGCCCATCCGGCAGACTGGCTCTGGTTCCAGCATCTCTTCTGGACAAGACCGGGTAAGATCAAGATGTACATGGGGCTCAGCGAAGAGGAAAAGAAGCGTTTTGCATCCGGCATCTATGATAACTGGAACGAGACCAAAGGAGGCAAGGAATGAAGAAACACGCCAAGCTCTATATCACGATAGTGGTCATCCTGCTCCTTGCGGTGGGCATCTATGCACTCTTTCGCGGCGACACGAAACGCATGAATGCTGCCGCCGGCTCCGGTAATCCGGCCATGGAATTCGATAATATCGATCTGAAGGAAGACAAGGACGGCAAGCCTGTATGGCGCTTCAAAGCCAAGCATGTCACGATGAGCCAGGATAAGAACATCATCGAGATGACAGGCGTCGACGGGTCTTTCATGAAAGATGACAATGAAATCGATCTGACAGCGGATACGGGCAAAATCGACCGCAAGGCGCAGACCGTTTACGTAGAAGGAAACGTCAAGGGAAAATCAAAGGACGGACTCGTCCTTTACGCAAAGAACCTGACGTATGATGGCAAAACACAGATCCTTTCCACGGATCAATTCTTCACAGCGGAAAAAGACAACCGCGTACTGACAGGTGACAGCTTCACGGGGGACCGGGTGCTGCAGCAGTTAACCGCCAAAGGACATGCGAAGCTCGCAGACAAGGAGGACGCAAAGTGAAAGTGAAAACTTTTTATGCAGCGCTGGCAGTACTGGCCATCGCACTAGGATCTGTCACGACCGCCATGGCCGATGACATCACAGCCGACGTCTTGACATATGACGGCAAGACCAAGGTCGTCACCGCCAAAGGAAGCGTGGTCATCCACGCCAATGAAGGCGCAACGATCACAGCCGCAGACGGCGAATACCATTTCGAAGACAGGAGCGCTTTCCTGGAAGGCGGCGTTCATTATGCCAAAAATCAGGAAACATTGACGGCTGACAAGCTCTTCCTTTATAATGACAAGACCGCAAGAGGCATCGGAAGCGTCTATTATCATGACGACGCTGAAAACAGGACCCTCAAGGGCGACGATGTCATGTACAATTCCGATACAGGATTTGCCAAGATCGAAGGGAACGGCTATCTCGAATCTCCGGATGGAAGCCTTGCCGCTCCGCATATCGAAGGCAACCTGAAGCAGATCAAAGTCGTTGCCACCGGCGGCGTCAATCTGTCGAGCACACTCCATAATGCAACAGGCTACGGCGACCAGGCTGTCTACACCAGAACCGGCAGGAACGGCACTGACGGCCGACTTGTCCTCCAAGGCAATGCATGGGCCGTGCAGAACGGAAACCGCTTCGACGGACCTGAACTCATCCTCATGGATAACGACAAAGTCGTAGAATCGAAGGGCAGAAGCACCATCGTCATAACAAATACAGGGGGCAGCGATAATACAGCAGGCTCCGGAAGCGGACAGGAGAGCGCTCCATCCGGTCCGGTCACTGCCAATACACCGATCGCAGGCCGCCCTGAGTATGCAGGTTCATCCATAGAAACAAAGTAGAAACCAAGGGAAATCAATGAAGATAGAAACACATAATCTGATCAAACGCTACGGCGAAAAAACTGTCGTGAATGATGTCAATGTGGAAGTCGAACAGGGGACGATCGTTGGGCTCTTAGGGCCTAACGGTGCCGGCAAGACGACGACATTCTACATGATCGTCGGCATCATCCAGCCGGATGAAGGGGACGTGACAGTCGGGGACACATCGCTTGTGGGCCTTCCGATTTACAAGCGCCACCAGTTCGGCATCGGCTACCTGCCGCAGGAACAGTCTGTTTTCACGAAGATGACCGTCTGGGAAAACCTGATGTCTCTTCTGGAAACAAGAAAAGACCTGACGCCGGAAGAAAGAACCGCCAAGGCGGAATCTCTTCTGGATGAATTCAATATCGGCCGTGTCCGCGACACAAAGGGCGGAGCACTTTCAGGCGGCGAAAGACGCCGCGTGGAAATCGCGCGCTCCCTGACGATGGATCCTGCCTTCATCCTTCTTGATGAACCGTTTGCAGGCGTTGATCCGCTCGCTGTCGAAGATATCCAGAGCGTCGTCCTCCACCTGAAGACGAAGGGAATCGGCATCCTCATCACGGACCATAACGTCCGCGAAATGCTGCGCATCGTCGACAATGCTTACATCCTGTCGGAAGGACGCATTCTGCTGCACGGAACGGCTGCTGAAATTGCCGTGGATCCGGTAGCAAAGAAGAACTATTTGGGAGAGAATTTCACTTTATGATGAAGAAAGATATAGAAGGAGGGGAATTCCGATGAGAATATTGGACAAATACATATTAAAAGAATTCCTGGCTCCGTTCCTCTTTGGCGTAGCAGCTTTCACAGCAATCTTCCTTGGTGCAGATACCCTTCTGAAAATTGCAAGCTACGTGACAAAGTACGGCGCATCCTCGGAATCCGCGCTGAAGATTTTCATCCTGGCGCTCCCGAGAATTGTCGTCTATACATTCCCGATGGCTGTCCTTTTAGGCGCCCTTATGTGTTTCTCGCGTCTGTCCGGGTCAAGTGAACTGATCGTCATGCGTTCTTCAGGCCAGAGTTTCCTGCGCCTGGCTTCGCCGGTCTTTCTTCTGGCCCTTGTCATCAGCCTCTGCGCCGTCGCATTCAATGAATACGTCGTGCCATGGACAAACAGTGAGTACCAGTACGTACTGAATGTGGAAATCCGAAGGAACCTCAATCCGGGTGTGACTGACCATGTCGTCATCCGCGACGTGCAGGGCGGAAAGATTGTCCACCTCCTTTATGCAAGAAAGTATGATCCGCAGACAAAGCAGCTGGAAAATATCACTGTCCAGGAATTCCAGAATGAAGAAGTCACCCGCGTGGAAAACGCACCGACCGCTGTCTGGAAAGACGGTGTCTGGTACATGACGAACGGCGTCATCTATGATCTCACCGGCGACGGCGTAGACCGCATGATGCACTTCCAGAGCCAGGCCATTCCTTATGCACAGTCTCCGGAAGATATTCCGAAGGAAAACAAGGATCTTGATGAAATGACGATCCGCGAACTCCTTCTGACGAAGAAAGCCTATGCTGCCGCTCATGCTGACACCACAGGCATCACGATGGAAATCTACCGCCGCTTCTCCCTGCCGATGGCAAGCTTTGTCTTCGCTATCGTAGGCGCTCCGCTGGGCGTACAGAAGCAGAGATCTTCCTCTTCTGTCGGATTCGGTATTTCCGTTGTCATTATTTTCCTTTACTATGCGATCATGACATTCCTCGAAGCACTCGGTAAAGGCCATCTCATGCCTGCATTCCTCGCAGTCTGGCTGCCGAATATGATTGCTTTCGTTACAGGGTGCTACCTCATATGGAGGGTTGACCGCTGAATTTCATTTGAGTTATGAGTCCCGGCCCTCCGGGACTTCGCCGTGTCCGGAAACCGGATGATTATATAAGGTAAGGAGGTCACTATGTTCATAGGCATCGCCATCGTTCTTGTCCTGATCAGCATGGGCGGGCTCATCGCTTTTCTCGGAGACAGGATAGGTTCTAAAGTAGGCAAGAAGAGAATGACTCTTTTCGGCCTGCGCCCGAAGTATACCTCGATCATCGTGACCATCATTTCCGGTGCCATTATTTCCTTCTCAACCATTGCCGTCATGGCCGTGGTGAATGAAAATGTCAGGGTCGCTCTTTTCGGCCTGTCCAAACTACAGGCGCAGATGAAGGACCTCAATCAGGAAATCCAGCTGAAGAACAAGGAACTTGAAACAGGCAAGCTCCAGCTCGAGGCAAGGAACAAGGAGTACGAAGACGTGACGAGAAAGTCTGAAGAAACGTCCAAGGAACTTGACCGCGTCGAAAGCCAGAGAGTCTATATGGAAAATGAACTTTCCACCGTGCAGGATGCGTATGATCAGGCGCAGGCCGGCGTTGAAAAGTCTGCTGCTGAAATCAAGAACCTTGAAAAGACAAAGAATGAACTGACAGGAAACATCAATACGCTGACTGAAGAAAAGCAGGAGCTGATCAATAATATTTATGCGCTCCGCGAGGGCCAGGTCATCCTGCGCGCCGGCCAGGTGCTGACCAGTGTCACTGTCGATGAAAACATGACGCATGAACAGACAGAGAAGGTGCTGGACAGCGTTTTGAATGATATCAATACCATGCTCAAGCAGCAGATGAACGTGAAGGACCAGAATGCAGAACTCATCCGCGTCAGCCGTCAGGACTTTGATGCGGCTGTCGACCAGATTGCAGGCTCCAAGACAAAGAAACTCGTACGCATCGTCGCTGCGCAGAACCTTATCTTAGGCGAGCGCCTTGTCGTTGATTTCGATATCCATGACAGCATCATTGTCTTCCATAAGGGCGAAACGATTTATCAGGGCAATCTGGACAAGTATAAGAACATCAGAAATTATGAACTGCAGGTTCTCCGCTTCCTGAAGGATCTCAATGTCTATGCAAGGAGCCAGGGTATCCTTCCTGACCCGATTACAGGCAATGTAGGGGCTCTTGAAGGCCAGGAACTGATGGAAGTCATTCAGAAGGTCAAGGAATATGACGGAAACTGCACGCTTTACGTCACGGCGCGCCGCGATATCTACAGCCAGGGCCCGCTCCTCATTGACGTACGCGTCGAAAGGAATGACGGAAGATGATTTTAGCCGCTGATCCCGGTTCAGAAAAAACAGGAATGGCAGTCGTTGAAGAAGACGGCTCGCTTGTAGAAAAGAAGGTCATCCGCACGAAGGAATTCGAGAAAGAAGCGGAAGACCTTCTTTCAAGCCACCCCGTTTCCGCCTTCATTATGGGAAACGGGACGCATCATAAGGAAATCCAGAAGAGGGCGGACGCTGTCCTTGAAAAGATGGGGCTTTCTTTCCGCACGATCCTTGTCGATGAAAAGTACACGACGGAAATGGGAGAGCAGTGGTACTGGAAAGACCATCCTGCGAAAGGCCTTGCCCGCCTCATTCCTAAAGGCATGCGGACAGTCCCGGTTCCGATCGATGATTATGTGGCCTGGATCATCGGCTGCATTTACCTTGGGAAGGTGAAGGCAGAAGACGTCGGTCACAAGAAAGTATAGTCTTGTTTTTCTTTCTGTAAAAAAGAGAAGAAAAACACTTGACGAAAAGCGCGAGATGTAATAAACTATTGAGGTGTTACGGGGCATAGCGCAGTTGGTAGCGCACCTGCTTTGGGAGCAGGGGGTCGCCAGTTCGAGTCCGGCTGCCCCGACCAATATGGCTCAGTAGCTCAGTTGGATAGAGCAACCGCCTTCTAAGCGGTGGGTCGTGGGTTCGAATCCCTCCTGGGTCACCATTTGATTGAGGTACGAACTCTCCACCTTTACAGGATTCTGTAAGATGGGGAGTTCGTTTTTATAGTTGTACTGAATTTCAATATACCCATCCTGGATAACTACACTGCGGACGATAGAGGAGAGTAAGATGCTCTTGTATCGGTCCGCAGTTTTTATTTTTTGCGAGATGGACCAGAAGAAGAATTCTATGTGCTGCTCCGTAAGCTCTGTAGTGCCTTCCAACAATTTTAGCCGTGTAACTTCTTCTTTTAGCCCTTCTAACCGTTTTTCGTAGTCCTTAATATGATTTATCATGACATCAGAAACAAGGCCGTTCTCGACCGCTTTGATGCAGTTTTTGAGTTTCTTGCTTATGTCGGCTATCTGGGCTTTGAAGGATTGGATTTCCAGCGATTCCTTTTTCTCTTTCTGCATCTTTATGGCTTGTTTGGCAATGGCTTTTATTGCCTCGGGACTGGAAAGAATACGCGTGGTAACTTCACACACAAGATTTTCCAGAATGTCCCGGCGGATACTTTTTGCCTGGCATTTCTTTTTCAGATGAGAGGTACAGGCGTAATAGTAGTAGATGGAACCGCCCTTGGATGTTCCAGAAATACCGACCATTTTACTGCCGCATTGCCCACAGAAAAGTTTGCCTGTGAGATGGAAATCTTCATTGCAGGACCGGATCTTATTCTTTTTCCGGAACTGCAGATGCTTCTGGACTGCTTCAAAGGTCATTTTGTCAATGATGACAGGGAGAGCGTTTTCTTTACGCACATTGCCCCATACGAGAACGCCGGTATAGCGCTCATTCTTTAAAATGGTCCTTAGGGTATTGTAGGAGAAAAGACCGCCGGCAGAGTTGGTATAATGGTGACTGTTCAGTTCGTCAATAATGTATTTCTGATTATGGCCCTCCAAAGCCAGATGGTAGATCTTTCGGACAATCTCAGCCTTTGCTTTGTCGATAATAAGATGGTGATGTTCATCCAGCTTATAACCCAAGGGGACAATGCCGCCGGGCCATTTCCCTTCCAGGGCATTTTCTGTCATGCCGCGCGTTACGTTCTCTGCCAACTCTACGCTGTAGTACTCAGACAACCCTTCAATGACAGATTCCAGCAAAATCCCTGATGGATCATCTGTAATATTCTCCATAGCCGAAACGACACGGACGCCATATTGCTTGAGCTTGTGTTTATACCTGGCACTATCATAACGGTTCCGGGCGAAACGATTTAGTTTATATACCAGGACAATATCAAAGGCCATGGTAGCCGCATCACGAATCATCATCTGGAATTCCGGCCGCTGGTCAGATCTCCCGGTCATGGCGCGGTCTGCATAGGTATGAAGAATTGTGATGTTATTCCGGCGGGCGTAGTCTTCACATACACGAAGCTGTCCTTCAATGGATTCTTCCCGCTGCCGGTCTGATGAATAGCGGGCATATATAACGGCTTTTACTGGTTGTTTATCTGCTTTTGGCATAAAAATAAAGCCCCCTTCTATGGCAATGTGAGGCCGACATGGTATAATATAAAGGTAATCGGCCTCTGGGATTGCCTCCTGTATGGTAGATTATAACCGTAGCCTGGTACTGGTAATACCGGCTGCATCCCCCCTGTCATATTTCGCGGTATGGCAGGGGATTTTTCTATTTATGTTTTACGTATCGACAACATAAAAGGCCTTGCATCGCTAAGGATACAAGGCCTTTCTGATTTAGGTGTGGAGTTTCACCACGATGTCCTAACTTTAGGTGCGGGAAGTCCGCTGTGTTTGTACCCTCATGTTATCTTAATTTGAAAGATCTGTCAAGGTTGGTTTGTGAATAATTCAATGATCTTTTTGTCGATGCTGTCTAAGCTGGCGTTCGATAGTTTTAGGCCATACAGAATGTCGTACTGGTCCGTGGGGTCTAATATGCGCATTTTGCTTACCGTCCTTATTTGATTAACGATTGCAACGCTACCATGCTTCAAGACGGATAACTTATTCTTGGTTTTTAATAATAATTGTGCTTTTAATCCTAAGTCATCCAGTTTAGAAAAGAATTTTTGCTTGTCCTCTTCACTGCTGATATGGTCAACAGCTTCTTTGAGAAGGTTAGTCTCCGATAGAATAGATACTTTTAGTGATTCAAATTTTGTTTGAACTTTAAAATATAGTTCTTCTCCAAGATATACTTCTGACGGTCGTAGCCTTAATGGATCTTTAGATTTTTTCAAAGATGATAATGGGATTATTACCAGATTTGGGTTACGTCGATTGCTATTTTGAAGGACAATTCCATAATGAAGACCGCCCAATTCTGAGCCAAGATTAAAGCCTAAGTTCAGATTTACAATATTTCCTCTTTGAAATTCTGGATAATATTTTGGAGAGAAGGTATCTTCATTTTTGATGTAATTTTTATAATCACGTAACCAATAATACAATAAGGCTGCTTTCTTGTATGTGGATTCACGTGAAGAGAGTTCCGTAAATAATTTTTGAAAATCATTTAATAAGATTTTTACATTAGCATCAAGAGATTGCTTGTTTTTATAATCTTTGAAATCCATGATAATAATCTCCTAGTGATTTTATGGCTTGCAAATCCCACACGGGGTATACCCGGCATCAACGGCCTCTTCTCGGGTATCAAAGTGAACACGGTGATCTGCACGAATTCTTTGCTCTGCCCTGCATCCTTCATAATGGAATTTGTGACTGGAGGTGTTACCGACATAAGCAAAAGCAGTGGATGTAAGCAGCATTAATAGACTGGCCAGCAATAAGGGTTTCTTTAGATTACGCATTTTGAACTATCCTTTCGTAATTCAGCTTAAATAACATCACAGAAAATTAATTGAAGTAACTTTCTTCGAACTAAAGTTAATGGTAACTATAAAAGAATGCCTGACTTTTGCCCCAAATGTGTTCTGAGCATCAACTGTACCAACTACCATTATTTCATCTTTAGAACGTTTTAGTTTCCAGTTATCAAATTCAGCAGTGGCAGGAGCCTTTAATCGTGCGGATACGGCATCTCGAGCGAGACTTTGGAATTCTGCCTGTTCGTTAGGTGTAAGTGTGACAGCAGAGAGATCAAATAATTTTTGGCCGTCAGAATAAATAACTGTACCATCATTATTTTCTACAGAGGCTATAGTACCACCATCTAACCGAAAAAAGACTTCCCCATATTTTTTGTCATTTACATAATACATTTGTTTATCTTTATTTAAAACATGTGTATCATCAAATTCGGTTGTACCAATATCTTTTAATATATTCATTGCGGTAGAAGCCTGTTCTGATGAAATTCCGGTTGTTTCTTGTAATTTGTCTTTTGGAGAACCACAACCGGCAATAGAAGATGCAACCAAAAGCGTCACAAGCATAATCGACAATTTCCTTCTTAAGTTACGAATCATAGAATTACCTCCCAACTCAATGATTTTTCTTTAATTGTATGAAACGATTAGGTATTCCCCGGCAGCCAGCCAGCTCATAGATAGAGGCACCTGGGTGCTCTGCTAGATAGTCATCGTTTAGTAGTAATTCTACAGCGAATTGATTGTCCAACCGCAATTAAGACACCTATTCATAAAAATCATTCTCCTTTTCTTGGATTCCTTAAAATTTAGCCCTTAGCTCAACTACTTTTCCTAAAATCTTGACAGGTAACTTCATAATTTCCTCGTTTGAATAGTAATGGGGTTCATAAACATTGACGTTCGTAGCAATCAGGGTGATACCAGATTCTTGTTTCCGTATACGTTTTACGGTGGCATCGTTACCATTTATCAGAACAATGGCGATGTCTCCACTCTCTACATCATCTTGTTTCTTTACAATAACAACATCTCCTTCCACCATGCGCGGCTCCATTGATGCTCCATGAATTTTTAATGCAAAGAAATCGCCTGTTGCTGCTAGTTCAGGAGTTATTTCCTCATAATCCAAAATCTCTTGTATGGCTTCAATGGGGACACCGGCAGCAACATTGCCTAAAACTGGGATTCGGACGCCTTTGCGATGGGAATTGTTAATCCTAATTGCTTGGTTGGGATCCGTAGATTTCAACAAAGTATCAATATCAAGACCTAAAGCTTCAGCTATGGACTTTACAGTGTCAATTGAGGGAACAATCGGCTTATTAGAACGTGTGTTCTTGCCACGCTCGATAAGAGAGATATAGGCCTTGCTAAGACCACATCTTTTTCCAAATTCTTCCATACTTAAATTGTGTTCTTTTCGATATTTTTTTATTAAATCACCTATTGTTTCCATATAAAACCCCTTCCTTATAATCACATTGTACATTATGATAAACAATTTTTCAAGAAATAAGTTTAGCACTGTTGACAAGATTTGTTTAACATGATAAACTACAACAAAGAAAGGAGATGGTAAAATGGGACTTCCCAATAAGCTCAAGGAAGCTAGAGAAAAGGCAGGATTTACACAAACGGCATTGTCAAAGAAGGCACACGTAGCGCGAACAATTGTGGTGGGAATAGAGAATGGAACCATAGATGTAGTAAGGACTAGTACGCTAACAAAGCTTTCGGATGCTCTTGGTCAGAAAATAAGCTCTATTTTTTTTATCGAATAAGTTCAACTTGTTAAACTAAAGGAGGCATAAGGCATGTACACGCTGATGCGGTACCTAAAAGAGTACGTCGATGCACGCCCGGCAGAGTATTGCCGATGGTTGCAGGAGAGGAGGCTTGGCAAATGACAGAGCTTGAAGCATTGCAAAAAGAAAACGCCGAACTCAAGCGGCAACTTGAAGAACGGCGTATAAATTTGACTACAAATACTTGTAACCACTGTAAAGGAGTAGATCCTGATTCATTAAAGGCAATGGCTCAATCGAATAATTTTACTCGTGTGAGAAGGGTATGACATCTAGTACGTTTATGAATCCTTCGAATGTGCATTCAACATCAACGCTATTATCTGTTACATCACACCCGCTCCAATATCTAAACGCGTTGGCGCGATAGATATCGAACTTTCCGACAACAAGATCTAAATGTTTTTGATTTGCTAAGTGCATTTTTCCAGAACAGCTCAACTTCAAAATTTGGAATGTTTCTTTATTTGCAGATTTTTGTTTAATCCAATATTTTAATCGTTCTTCAGCATTTGTGGAATCAGGAATAAGCCATATGCAACGTTGTCGCGATGGCATTTGAGGAAAGTGCTTTTGTCGTACTTCTTCAAAAATGGTCTCCCTAGCAAATAATAGGTAGTCCTTTAGAATCGCTTCCAACGGTACTTCATCATTGTAATATGCATTGTCATAAAAACGAATGAAGTAGTTCTTCGCGTCGCCAAAGAAATATGTTTCACCTTTTCTCCAAGGTCTTGCGTTTGGCAGTATTTGATGAATGTGGTAAAAAACTTTGTTCTGTGTATATTCCATAGGTTCTCACCTCCTTTCAAGTCTAATTATAACGGATGGGGAGGATTTGAAAAGAAAGAAGGTATAAGTATGAATGAAATTTTGAACATCAACAATGTCCATGGATATCTGGACGAGAAGACCGGCACGGCATATCTGAATGCCGAAGACGTGGCACGAGGATTTGGATTTACACAAGAAAAGAACGGCGTTGAATACGTCAGATGGGAAACCGTAAATGGATATCTTCACGGATTTGGCTTTTCCCAACATGTTGGGAAAACGGATTACCTCCCAGAAAACATGGTCTATCGGCTGGGTTTCAAAGCCAGCAACGAAGTGGCTCAGAGATTCCAGGCAGTGCTTGCCGATGAAGTTCTTCCCGCTATCCGTAAGCACGGAGCGTATATGACGGAAGAAACACTGGAGAAAGCCATTACCAGCCCGGATTTTCTGATTAAGCTGGCAACGAACCTCAAAGAAGAGAAAGAAAAGAGACTGGCAGCGGAACGGCAAATCGAGGCCGACCGGCCGAAGGTCACTTTTGCTAATGCCGTGAACGTCTCTAAAGACGGAATGCTGATTGGAATGCTGGCAAAGCTGCTTCATCAGAATGGCGTAGATATCGGGCAGAAACGGCTCTTCCAGTGGATGCGGGATAAGGGATATTTGATGAAGAACGGCACGGATAAGAACATGCCGACACAGAAAGCAAGAGAACTGGGTTTGTTCAAAGTCAAGGAACGGGCCATTGATAACCCGGATGGCTCTGTCAGGCTGACCCGCACGACGCTTGTTACCGGGAAAGGGCAAGAATATTTCATCAACAAATTCCTGAATGCGAGGTGATAACGATGGAACGAGCTGTACAGATACGGCGCAGACATAAGCAACCGTCTTATAGATGGAGACGGATCGTGATAACGGCAGCGGCCCTTGCAATTGGTGCTATCAGCATTTCTTCCTGCAAGGACATCATCATCAACGAGCCACAATATATTGAGTATCACGCCGTAGTCAGTGAAGGCGAAACGCTCTGGGATATCTGCTCTAAAGTCAATTCTGACCGGGAAGACGTCCGGGATGTAATCCGTCGGGCGGTGAAGGATAACAATATCCCGGATGTAGGTAAGATTCAGCCTGGACAGAAGCTGATTATCCATGTAAAGGAGGTGAAATGATGATTATCATTGCCATATGTAGAGGGGAGAGCACACTAAATGGTTTGGAAGGTTTGGAATATATTTCGGGCGAAGACGGGGAACCGATACAGTTCGATACGGTGAAGCAAGCGAAAGCCTATCTTTGGGACTGTGGTGCAACGGAAGACGAGATGTATGATGCACTGTTCCTTCGCGTGGATAAAGAAAAAAGCCTGCTGAAGGCGGCAACCAACAGCAGGCAGGCGGAATAAGTTTCCCAAACAATTCCGCCTCTATTTTAACAAATTCTGGAGGTAAAAGAAATGGCATATACAAATTGCGATTTAATCTTGTCTGTCAAAGAGGCAGAAGACCATGAAAAATGGCTCAAAACAAGAGATTTAGGAATTGGCGGAAGTGATGCGGCGGTTATCATGGGGCTCAATTCTTACAAAAGCCCGTATGAGTTGTGGATAGAAAAGACCGGGCAGGCAGAACCACCTGATTTATCCGGAAACCAGTTTGTTTACTGGGGCACAAAGAATGAACCAGCTATTGCCGAATGGTTCCAGGAAGAAACAGGGAAAAAGGTGAAGCGGCTTGGCACTTTGCAAAACCGGGAATACCCGTTCATGTTGGCCAACGTAGACAGAACAGTGGTTGGTGAAAATGCCGGCCTTGAAATCAAGACTGCTGGGGTCAGTCAGTACCGGAAATGGAAGGATGATGAAATTCCGGATGCGTATTATTGCCAATGCTTACACTACATGGCAGTGACTGGAGCGGACTACTGGTATATTGCGGTTCTGCTGGGAGGGAATGAGAGTAAATGGAAGCGGATTGAGCGGAACGAAGAAGACATCAAAACGCTCATTGAGGCAGAAAAAGAATTCTGGGATTTAGTGCAGACGAAAACCGCACCGCCAGTTGATGGGTCCCTTTCCTGCTCCCAGGCATTGGCCGCCAGATATGCTGACAGTCGGGATGAAGAAATCATGCTTCCGGAAGAAGCAGATACTCTAATTGCCAGCATCAACAGCGATACGGAAATCATGGATAAGCTCAAAGAACAGATTTCCCTGAACCAGAACCGGCTGAAAGAAATGCTTGGTGATGCGGAAGCGGGCCGCGTCGGATCATTCAAAGTTGCCTGGAAAACCACTCATGGCCGGGAAACATGCCAGCTGTCGAAACTCAAGAAGGCAGCCCCGGACATGTACCAGTCATTAAAAGATAAAGGCTTTATTTCAACTGGCAAAGCAAGCCGCCGGTTTTCCATTAAAGAAGTCAAAGAAAAGGAAGGTGAGAATTCATGATCATCGTTAAAGGAAATGCTGGCTTCTGCGATGCAAATCAGATTGTATCCGCATTTGTAAAGGCAACGGCGTTTCAATCTAAGCCACCAGTTTATTCTGTGCAAGTCGATTTGCAAGGGCTGACGCTACCACATGGTTTCACTTTGGCGAGATATTACAGCAAGGCAGAAGCTCAAGATGCACTTAATCGTTTAGCTTCTTTCCTTGGATATGAGATTGGCAGCATCACCCCAGATAAGATCTTTGACCTCAATCGTGTTGAAAACAAGGAGGATGAATAACCATGAACACTAAAGGCGGATTAACGAAAAGAAATAGTCAGGTGCAGGAAATACAGCAGAAAGATACGTCCCTGAAAGGCCTCATCAAGGCCATGGAACCGGAAATTAAGAAGGCGCTCCCCTCCGTCATTACGCCGGAACGGTTCACCCGTATGGTCTTTACTGCGCTGTCCAGTACCCCTAAATTGCAGCAGTGTACGCCTCAGTCTTTCCTGGGAGCGATGATGCAGGCCGCTCAATTGGGGCTTGAACCCAATACGCCGATCGGGCAGGCCTACCTGATTCCGTACGGCAATGTTTGCCAATTTCAGTTAGGCTACAAGGGCCTTCTTGATTTAGCTTACCGTTCTGGCGAGATTAAAGATATCCAGGCCCATGAGGTTCATGAGAATGATGAATTTGAGTATGAGTTGGGGCTTGAACCGAAGCTCAAACACATTCCGGCAAAGAACAATCGTGGCACTGTCACTATGTACTATGCTGTGTGGCACACCAAAACCGGCGGGTATGGCTTTGAAGTCATGAGCAAGGACGATGTGCTGGAATTCGCCCAGAAGAAGTCAAAGAGCTTCCGCAAAGGCCCGTGGCAGACTGATTTTGATGCGATGGCCAAAAAGACGGTATTGAAACAAGCTCTTAAATATGCACCCATCGCTACGGATTTCGTAAAGGCTGTCGCTACGGACGAAACGGTAAAGTCTCATATCACGGAGAATATGGAAGACGAACCGGATGAAACCCTGACTATTGATGCAGAAGCCGTATCAAGCGGCGACACTGTACCGCAGAATGTAGACCCGGAAACCGGGGAAGTTATCCCACCAAATGAACCGACGGATGAAGAACTTTTTAACGCATAACGGAGGCGGCCACTATGGATAAGAATGAAACTCGAGCAGAAAAAAGGATACGGAAGCCCATAATCATTACAAAAGTAGAACTCGGAAAGCACGGAATTATCAAGATTGATTACGACAAATCTCGTGACGGGATGTATGAATCCTTCCGTATGGAATCTGCGGATAAGGCAGCTCCGGAATTCTACGATGCTTTCCAGTACCTGGCTAGTCATATACAGGCCATTATGTCGCTGGATACTGTCGTGCTAGGACGGATCATCCCGAAAAAAATAATGGTGTCGTACGACGAATTAGACCGCGTGGCCGTAAAGCTGGGATTCAATCTTTTAGTACCAATGTGCAATGACTCTGTACAAATCATAACGCCGCCCCTCAAAGAGACAGATAGGCCTGTATCAGAACTTTCCACGGAACGGCCGGCAGAACTGACTGTACAGACACTGGAAGCCATCCATTTCCTACTGGATGAAACAACGAAATATCTGAACGGTGAAAGAGCACAAGGCAATTTGTTTAAACAGGAAGCCGTATAACGGCTGATATTCCAGGGACCCAACCGGCGGTGGTTATCTGCTGCCGGTTCGCTTCCCGAAAGAAAGGAGCGGCAAACATGGAATATATAAACATGCGTAATGATTTCTTTGATCAAGAATGGATCAAGGCTATAGACGATCATCGGTACAGATCAGCAGTTTCGGTATTTTACATCCATCTTTTTGCAAGACAATGTAAGACAGTATCAGAAGCGAAAGAAGTATATGGGAGGCTGCACACAGAGTTCACATTTGATGAATTAATAAAAACGTTATCAACGGCAAACGTCATCCGAATTGGCAACGATAAAGAATCCTTGGCTATTCTGGATAGCCCTTATATCTTCCTGAGTGAAGAAGGTGAACCGTATGGGACAGATGAAGTGGTTTAAAGTGGCTTCAGATATTTTTGAAGATACAAAAATCAAACTCATAAAGCATATGCCGAATGGTCGAGGAATCGTCCTTATCTGGTTTGAATTGTTGGCACTGGCTGGAAAAGAGTTCACTGATGGGTGTTTCTCTATTACGAATGACATGCCTATTTCAGATGAAATGCTGGCGACGGCTATAGATGAAGATCTGCCAACGGTACGGCTGGCGTTAAATATCTTTGAAAAATTTGGGATGATTGAGATTGTCAATGATACCATAGTGACCATTGCCAACTGGGAGAAATATCAATCGCTGGATGGCTATGAGATTACTAAGAAACAAACAGCAGAACGGATGCGTCGGTATAGGGCTAGAAAGAAACAAAAGTTGTTATCTACAGGGCAAAAGCAAGAATCGGAAACGGATGCAACATTGCCGTTACGTAATAATGCGTCACAGCCGTTACGTAACGCGTTACGTAACGTTACGCAGATAGAAGTAGAAAGAGAAATAGAAAGAGAAATAGAAGAGCGTAGAGAAGAAAATGCACCGACCGCGGACGCGAAAAAACTCTTTACTACGTATCAAGAAAAAATCCATCCTGTTAGCGGCAGCATAGAAGGAGATAGGCTGGTAAGTCTCCTGGATGATTACGGTCTGGATCTTTGCCTGAAAGCGATTGACAGGGCTGTACTCCGAAAGAAGCGGTCTATCCGATACATTTCCGGGATACTGAAGAGCTGGCAGCAGGATGGCTATGATGAGCCGGAAGATAATTCTGACGATGGGCGGTACGTCAAGCGAAGTGAGAATCCGTCAGAAGAGATAAACAACATTCCTTTTTGACAGAATGAGGTGATCAAACATGGAAGCAGCAAGAAAAAGTATTGCGGACGTCATCGGAGATTTTCGTAGGAATGCAAAACATGCAAAACCTTGTCCACCGGAACCAAGTAAGCCCCCGAAGGATGGCATTATCTGCACATACTGTGACAACAGCGGATGGATACCCGTCGAGCGAGAGAATGGAACGATAGCCATGGCTCATTGCCCGGATTGCTGGGAACGGCGTCAGGTTGCCAGGCGGCTGAAACAGTCTGGCATATCTCCCAAAGACTACGAGCGATACACACTGGATTCCTTTGACGGCAATAGAAGCCCCGTTGCCAGGGAAATGAAAGCCCAGGCCGTAAAATATCTGAATGAGCATCAGCCTGGAGGTATTGGCTTTGGACTTTTCGGCAAGTCAGGAATGGGGAAGACACACATCTGCATTGCGGTATGCCAGGAACTGACAAAGCATTTTCATGAGCCGCACTACTACTTCTCTTACCGGGCAGAAATCCCCAAGCTGGTCAAAGCATCCAGAAGCTATAGCACGGATTATGATGTGGCGATGCATAAGTGGAAGACCTGCCAGAATCTGTACATCGATGACCTGTTCAAGCTGTCTGGCAAGGTGCTGAAAGGGAAACTGGTAGACATCGACCGGGAAGAGCTGAAAGTAGTCTTTGACCTGATTAATGCCAGATACTTGAATCACCTAACAACGCTGTTCAGCAGTGAATATCTGGTGAAGGATATCACGGATATAGATGAAGCCCTGGGCAGCCGGATTTACGAAATGGTTTATCCGTATGCAATCAAGGTCGAGGGGAAAAATCAACGATTGAGGGACAGCCGCCATGATTAAAAACGAAGAAGGATACGCCGATCCGACGTATGGCGAAGCATACAAAACAATCCGGCAGGAAGAGAAACGAAAACAGGATGAAGCAGATGCGGCCAGAATGGAAACGGCTATTCACCAGGCAAAAGCTGTTTTCAAAGAAGCCGGCTTTGAAGTCGTCGAACGAATCGTATTGAAAAACATCAGGACAGGCAAGATTTACCGATAAGGAGGATGGATTATGACAAACTATGAAGCGATAAAAGCGATGGACCAACATGAACTGGCAGAATTTCTAGCGAGTTTCATGCCCTGCAGTGATTGTCTGGTATCAGAAGAGCTTTGTGATGCTCAAGACACTTGTACCGAGGCAATTTTGGCCTGGCTAAGCGAAGAATCAGACTGTGATACTACCGTGGAACACTGCAACGGGGGAACTATCCATATCAGCCATGCGAATGTAGTGATTATTGATTGAGGAGGAATTGCAATGAACATGCGCACTGCAGAGTATACAAATCCACCCAGCCCGCCGAAAAACGATGAGATCCATCATCCGGATCATTACACCTGGAAGGGGACTGAGTGCAAGAAAGTGATTGAAATCATGACACACGGGCTTTCTGGTGCAGAAGCCTACTACATGGGGAACATCATCAAATATCTGTACCGGTATCCGAAGAAAGAAACACTGGTAAGTGATCTGATGAAAGCAGAGGAATACATGAAATTCCTTCGTGGACTATTTACGCGGTGAACCTTAAACATGAAACCATGTCCAGAAGCGCGAAATTTGACCGCTGACGGTTTTAATAGCATCTGTACAAGGAAATTTTTATCATTGACAAAAATAAAACGCCTATAAACGGTATTTAAAGCAATTTTAGAAAATTCGGAGGGAAACGATATGAATACAGCGATCATCCTCGGGCGCCTGACTCGTGACCCGGACATCAAGGTATCCAAAAGTGGTATGACCATTGCTCGTTTTACATTGGCCGTCAATCGTGGGTATAAGAAAGACCAAAAGCAGGAAGCTGACTTTATCAGCTGCGTAGCATTCGGCAAAACGGCGGAAGCCATTGGCAACTACGTTTATAAAGGGCAGAGGCTCCTTGTAGAGGGGAGGATACAGACGGGACACTATACCGACAAAAACGGTGAGACAAGATACACCACAGAAATTGCCGTAAATCGCTCTGAGTTCGTCGAGAAGCGTTCTGAAAGCTCTACGCAAGGAAACTATCACGAAGGCAATCAAAACGCGCCTGCGGGCGGATTTGAGCAAATGGGGACGGTCGTAGAAGACCCGCAGTGGATGGAACAGACGGAAATACCATTTTAAGGAGTGGGGTAGCTGCATCATGGGACGAAAAAACAAACGGAGACAGCCGGAACGTAAACTGTGGTTGCATGAATTAGAACAGGAGCTGAATGTAAAGCGGGACGCCTGCTACCGTTGTGCTTACTGTGGAAGGGAACTTCTTTTTATAGGCGTTGCCTTGGTGCTGCTTCTGGCAGCTATAGGATTAGGGATTGAATGGTATGTGTATGATACGGGTCAGCTGAAGGAGCACATGACATTCCTGGAATGGCTGTTGATACAGAAGTAGAAGATTGGAAAGGTGATGAACCCATGAGACGGATTTTAGATGCTTGTTGCGGGTCCAGGATGTTCTGGTTTGATAAACACAACGAAAATGTTGTGTTCATGGATAAACGAAAACTCAACACTACCCTTTGCGATGGTAGAAAACTGGTAGTGTGCCCAGATGTTGTTGGAGACTTCACTGACATCCCTTACAAGGCAAATCGTTTTAACTTGGTAGTATTTGACCCTCCACATCTGATTCATGCAGGAAAAAACAGCTGGCTGGCATTAAAGTACGGAGTAATAGAAGGAGACTGGAAGGAAACAATCCGGAAGGGATTCAATGAGTGCATGCGAGTATTGAAGAAAGATGGCGTGTTGGTTATGAAATGGAGCAGTGACCAGATCAGCACGAAAGACGTGCTTCAGGTATTGCCTGTGCGTCCGCTATTTGGAAATCGAAGAGGAAAAAGCATTTTTCTGGTATTCATGAAGTCTTGAGGTGAGTTGATGGAATTTATAGTTGAGGGAGATCCACAAGGAAAGGCAAGACCACGATTCAGCCATAAAACGGGAACGGTTTACACACCATCCAAAACGGCGAAGTACGAAAAACAGATCAGAAAAGCTTTTGTAGCAGCAGGCGGGGAAGTTATTCCTGCAGATTGCTATGTTGGTGTTACTGTAGATGCTTACTTCAGGGTCCCGAAGTCATACACCAAAGGGAAGCGCCTGGCTTGTCAGCACAACATCAACAGGCCGGCCAAGAAGCCTGATATAGACAACTCGTTAAAAGCTGTGCTGGATGCGCTGAATGGAGTGGCCTACGAAGATGACAAGCAGGTCGTAGAGGTAATCTGCCGGAAGTGGTATTCACAGAGTACCGGCTTTTTGAAAATAAGCGTACGAGAAGTAAAGGCTTGATACGGGCAAGGCGGAGCGTAAAAACTCCAGCCTTGTTTTCCGTGTTTTATAGATGGGAGGAGAAAGAATGCATCATAATGATTATGTGGATGCAGTAAAAGAATATCTGCGGAGGTACCGGGAATTTTCACAATATGTAATCAATGTGAAAACGGATATTACAGAATGTGAGGCGCTGCTTCAGCAGGAGGCGGCACCGGCTGCATCATCACTCTCCCCAACTGGCGGTTGCGGAGGCGGAGAAACTATTAGCCAGGAAGAACGGATCTATATGCAGCGGGAAGCCTTGAAGGAGAAAATCAGGAAGTACCAGGCAGATTTGCAACAGATTGAACCTCTGATAAATAGACTGGACCGGTCCATGACATCCCTGGCATCCATCAATGAGACAGATGCTGTGATAGTGCGGGATAGATATATAGACGGGGCGTCTTGGGAAAGTACGGCACGTCATACCTGCTGCAGTGTTGGCTTCTGCCGCAAGAGGGCGAGAGAAGCTCTGAAGATGCTGACCAGCATGATGTTTGGGCCTGACGCCATCCCGTTTCAAACGTCGCTGGTATTCTTCAAAAAGAATCTGTGATTGTGGATAACTTTTTTGCCGTGACACTTTCGTGACAGATTTGAGCAGAAACATGACTGATTCATGTACGATTTGTGTACAGAAAAAGCAGGAAAGGTGTGCTATACTAATACCATCGAAAACTGAACAGAACGCAGACAGCCACGCATACCAGCGCGGCTTTTTGTTTTGCTGTTTTTGTCTTCGTTACTTTATTTTTTGAAAAAAGTCCGGAGTTATGAGGGCGGCGGGTCCTTCTGGGGAGGGGCGTGGATTGCGGGTGCATGCGACGCCCGGAATTTCTCTCAAAAATTTTAGCAAATTTTGATTCCGCAAAGCGGGTGAAAGGAGGCGCGAAATGGGATGCCAAGGATTCGGGACCCTGTCGAAATCAAAGACGACCAGGTTATTGTAAAGGCTAAAGTGTGCGCCATGATTTTTGGCGTTACTGTCCGGACAATAAACGACTGGGCTCGCAAAGGCTGCCCCAAAGTAGCGAAAGATACTTATAACCTGCGGGATGTTATTGAATGGCGATATGCTGCAGAGAATAAACCGGAAAGCCTGGAAGCGCAGAAGTTGAAAGCCGATGTTCGCTACCGGGAAAGCCGGGCGGATATGGAAGAAATGAAGCGCAAGGTCATGATTGGAGAGTACGTTGCAGTGGAAGATATTAAAGCAGAACTCTCCGATGTCTTTAGCCAGGTGCAACAGACCATGCTGAATATCAAGGCAAAAGTGCTGCAACGGCTCTATACAACCTATCCAGATTGTGCGTTTGATGTAGCCAATTTGGTAGAAGATGAAGTGGAAAGGGGGTTGAAGACACTTGCAAACGGAAAGAAAGCAGCCGGGAGAAAACGTTAAAGAAACGCTCCATGCGGCTATTCAGGATTCATTAAAGGTGTTTGAGCCCCCTGAAAAGCTGACCGTATCTCAATGGGCGGATAAATACAGGATGCTTAGTAAGGAGGAAACGAGCCGGCCTGGGATGTGGGATACTTCTTCTGTCCCTTACATGAAATTCATTATGGACTGCTTCTCAAATGAGACTATTAGGGAAATCGTATTGTTGAAAAGTACGCAGATTGGCGGATCAGAATGCATGATCAATATGGTGGGATACACCATTGATCAGAAGCCTAGCCGAATCTACTACGTGCTGCCCGATGATGACTTGTGCATTAAATTCTCTGACAACCGATTAAAACGAATGTTTCGCAGTAATAAAGAAGTATTTGCCAGTAAGGTGAATATGAAGAGTGATGCCAAGTTTTTGAAGTTCAAAGGCGGTTTTGTTGCCGTTGCTTCTGCCAGGTCACCTTCCGAACTCGCGTCCTGGTCAGTCCCTATTGTACTATTGGATGAAATTGACAAATATCCGGTCTGGTCCGGCAATGAGGCTAGTCCTATCAAACTGGCGGAGGAACGAACCAAGAATTGGCCGGTTGCTAAAATTGTCAAGATATCTACTCCAACATTAAAGACGGGAGCTATATACAAGGCATATGAAGGCACAGATGTGAAATATCAGTATGAGATGCCTTGCCCACATTGTGGGAAACCGCTTATCTTCAAATTTAGCCAGGTGAAGTGGCCTAAGAACGAATATGGAGAGGCAGATACCACGATAGTTCAATACCAGGCCTATTATGAATGTGAGCATTGCCACGGCCGCATTGATGACAGGCAGAAACTCCAGATGCTTAAGCAGGGACAATGGGTACCCGTTAATAAAGTACAAGGGCGGCCGCGTTCTGTTGGCTTTCAAATCAACTCCATCTATTCCCCTTGGTTGACTTTTGGAACAGTAGCCGTTGAATTCCTTACCTCAAAAGATGATCCGGAAATGCTGATGAACTTTGTTAATTCATGGCTGGGTGAACCTTGGGAAGATAAGGCGGCGACTATGGAAAGTGATGCCGTGCAGGAACGCCAGACGGATATCCCGGAAGGGATGGTTCCCAACTGGACCCAGCTCATTACTGGAGGTGTAGACGTTCAAAAAAATGGCTTCTATTGGACTATCCGGGCATGGGGATATCGGCTGACCAGCCAAAATATTGCTCATGGCTGGGCGGAATCGTTTGAAGAAATTGAAGCTATCATGAATAAGGTGTGGCCAGATGAGGAGGGAGAGCTGCGCTGGCAGGTCAATCTTTGTGCCATAGATTCTGGATATGACACGGAAGATGTATATGATTTCTGCCTGCAAAATGCAGAATGGTGCGTGCCTGTAAAGGGCGTTACCACGCAAAAAGTCGGACGGTTCAGCCGTTCTTCCATTGATGCCGTAGGCAAACAGTATCATGGGCAGGCCTTATATATCGTCAATGGCGATTCCTACAAGGATTTGATAGCCAGCCGGTTGCGCAGGCCATTAGGTCGCGGCTGCTGGATGGTGTATGACGGCTCAGATATTGATTATGCGGAACAAATTACATCGGAACATAAAATCGCCACGGTAAAAGGTGGCCGAAGGATGGAATCATGGGTCCCCAAAACGGCCCACGCGCAAAACCATTATCTGGACGCTGAAGTATATGCAGCCTGTGCGGCTGACCTGTTACAGGTACGCTATCTGGATGAAAAGAAAGAAGCAGCTGATGTGCAGCCAGGGGTAAGCGGGCGACAACAGGGAAATGCTGATGACGAAGAATTTATTCATGTACAGGAAGGATGGCTGGAGTAATGCTGATAGATGATTTAAAAGCTGAACTGGCGCAGCTTAATCAGGCAATAGAAAAGATTGAGGCGGGTGCACAGTCCTACACTATCGGAAATCGTAGCCTGACCAGAGGGAGCTTGTCGGCTTTATATAAAGAACGACGAACACTCCGGCAGGAAATTGCCTCATTGGAAACAGGAGGTGGCTGCTATGTCGGAAGTTTCATCCGGGACTAATTGGCTTGATCGGCTGATTGGCTTTTTTAGTCCGGAAAAAGCATATAAGCGTATAGCCTTCAGGCAGGCGTACAGCGCCGGCGAA
Organism: Veillonellaceae bacterium; assembly: GCA_025992895.1. Taxonomy (NCBI): domain Bacteria; kingdom Bacillati; phylum Bacillota; class Negativicutes; order Veillonellales; family Veillonellaceae; species Veillonellaceae bacterium. The sequence continues at coordinate 2,044,067 of DAJPGA010000001.1, read as the reverse complement.
ACTCATAGAAGACAGGGCGGCTGGATGCCCATCGAAGGGAATACAGAACGCCTTAATGCAATGTCCCGGGATATGGTGCGCAGAAAGGCACGAGATTTAGAACGAAACAGCGACATCATGAATTCGCTGCTATCCGCATTTGAACGTAATGTGGTTGGATCCGGCTTTGTCCCACAGGCAGATACCGGGGACGAAGAATTGAACAACCAGATTGAGCATGTTTTCCGGGAATGGAGTAAACCCCAAAATTGCGATATTTCAGGAACACAGAGTTTTAATGAAATGTGTAATATGATTGTCCGCCGTCTAAAAATTGATGGCGGTATTTTATTGCTCAAAACGTATGGCGGAAATGAAAAATGCCCATTTCAGCTCCAAGCACGGGAAGTTAGTGATTTAGACGGAGACAGCGTAGTTTCCTACAGGCATAACGGCAAGTCTGTAGTGGGTAGTATTGAAGTGAACGACTACGGAAAACCGCTGGCATACTGGATTAAACAGGAAACACCGGACGGTTTGAGTACGCTTGATACCAAGCGCATTCCAGCGGATAAGGTGATTGCTTTGTGGGAAAAGAAAAGCCCCAGCCAGATCCGCGAAATGTCTCCCATGTCTCAGGCCATTACCCGCATTGCAGATGCAGAAGATTATCTGGATACCATTAGCTTGAAAGAAAAGATTCTGGCCTGCTTTGGTGTATTTATCAAGAGGGCTCTTCCATCTGGCGGCCTTGGCCGTGGGTTAAATAATATTGACCACAAAACAGGGATTCCCAAAAAGACAGTGACGCCGGGAATGATTCAGGAGCTTCAGCCAGGCGATGAAGCGCAGGCCGTTATTCCTGCCGGTCAGGCGTCTAATGCCAAGGACATGCTGTCTATTATGATTCGATTAATTGGCTCCGGGCTAGGGCTTTCCTATGAAGCAATCAGTCGTGACATGAGTCAGGTAACCTATTCTTCGGCTCGCCAGGGGTTACTGGAAGATAAACGGACATACGAGCGCATTCAGCGTTTTTTGATAGATCATTTTCTGGATACGGTGTATGAAGAAGTCGTGATTTCAGCTGTTACCGCTAAAACACTAAGCATTCCGGATTTCTGGAAACACAAGGAACGGTATCTCAAACATAGCTGGAATTCATCTGGGTGGGACTGGGTCGATCCGGTGAAGGAAGTCACAGCTAATAAGATTGCTTTAGAAACCAATCAGGAAACGATGGCGACTATCTGTGCGCGGTCTGGCGTGGACTGGAAAGAAGTGTTGGAACAACGTGCTATGGAAGAAGCTTACAAGAAAAAGCTGGAAACGTCGTATGGTATTTCGTTACAGGGAGGAGGAAGCGCTGCGGATGAAACAGCAGGAACAAGAAAAAACAGTATTACCAAATGACTCCGTGGGTCTGTTTCAGCGAGATGGGGAAATCCGAACTACAGAAAACAAGGACAACGAACGGACTATGACAGTGTCCTTTGCCAGCGAGGAACCGTATGAACGCTGGTTTGGCCCGGAAGTCCTACAAGTAGATGAAACCGCCTTGGATGTGTCTCGATTTAATAACGGGCTTGGCTGTGTGCTGTACAACCATAACCGTGATGCCGTTATTGGGAAAATTAACCGGGTATGGATGGAAAATGGTAGGGCCTATGCAGATATTACCTTTGATGAGGATGAAGAATCGGAGAAGGTGTATCAGAAGGTGAAATCCGGGACATTGAAGGGCGTATCTGTTGGGTATGTCGTAAACGAGTATACGGAAGTTAAAGAAAACGTATCTCTGGCTACCCCGAACGGAACTATCCAAGGACCTTGTTATGTGGCCACTAAGTGGGAAGCAATGGAAATCTCTATTGTATCCGTACCTGCTGATGCCACGGTAGGAGTGGGACGCGCTCAGGAAGAGGCGTTCCATCGTATTGTAAAAGTAGTAAAACCGAAGGAGGAAGAAAAGAACATGAGTGAAGAACAGAAAAAGCCGGTGAATCCGGTCAATCCGGTTCCGCCGGCAGATCAGGGTGAAGCACTGCGTGCAGCTATCCAGGAAGAACGGGAAAGATGCGAAAATATTACTGCGCTTTGCCGCCATTTTGACGTGGATCCTAATGAGTTTATTGAAAAGGGAATGAGCCTGGCTGATGTGCAGGCACAGGTGCTGGCGAAGGCAGCCAAAGATAGTGCTCCGGCAGCAAATCTGGAGGTCAAAGAAGATGAAGCCGACAAATACCGCGCGGCTGCAACGGATGCGCTTTTGATGCGTGCCGGTGTACAGGTAGATAAGCCAGCAGCAGGGGCAAATGAACTGCGCACTATGCGTCTGCGTTCTTTAATGTGCGATGTACTGGAACGCGAAGGTGTGGCCCACGTACAGCGCATGGACGATGATGAACTGGTCCGCGCCGCCCTGACCGGGACCGGTGCACTTCCTGGCATTCTGTCCAATGTAGCTAATAAAACGATGGCAAAGGCGTATGCAGAAGCCCCGACTACGTTCCAGTATTTCACTTCTACGGGCTCCAATGTAGATTTCAAGGAAGCCAGCCAGTACAGACTGTCTGAAGCCGGTGAACTGGTGGAAGTTAAAGAAAATGGCGAATTTGAGCATGATGAACTGACGGAGGGAAGCGCAAAGAAGAAAGTGCTGACCTTTGGCCGCTCCTTTACCTTTACCCGCCAGATGATCATCAATGATGACCTGGGAGCACTGACCCGTATCCCGGCGCTCTATGCAGCCGCTGCCAAACGTGGCATTAACCGCCTTGTATATCAGCAACTGACCGCTTCCGGCAACTACTCCACTAAAAATGGCAACGTAGCAGCCACTGGTAGTGCACTGTCCCTGGATACTATTAATGCTGGACGTGTAGCGATGCGTAAGCAGAAAAATCTTCGTGGGAAAGCCATGTTGAACATCGTACCGAAATTTCTGATTGTTCCAGCGGAACTGGAATTCAAGGCTCGCCAGATGCTGACTTCTACTTCTGATCCGGATGGCAACAACAGTGGTGTAGTCAACCCACTGATGAATTCCATGCAGGTTATTTCTGATGCCGAACTGGATGCTATCGACAATGCAGCATGGTATATGGCAGCAGATCCGATGCTGATGGATACCATTGAAGTAACTTACCTGAATGGCCAGCAGACACCGACGATTGAAAGTCAGATCGCTTTTGATACGCTGGGCATTCGTTATCGTATTTACATGGATTATGGCGTCACCGTCCTGGATACCAAAGGCCTGTACAAGAACGCTGGGAAATAAAAGAAAGGAGGAATTGAACGATGGCTAAAGCAGTATTTGCCCGCAAGGGGAACGTGATTGATTACAAGGCTACCAGTAACGTAGCCTATCTGGATATTATTCCATTCGATAGCTGCGTTGGTGTGGCTGAAATGGATATTCCTAAAGGGGACTACGGTACCGTTTCGATCGCAGGAGCCTATGAAATGCCGAAAGCAACAGGGGCTATTAAGGCTGGAGCTGCTGTCTTTTACGACACTACGAAAAATGCCATTGTGGCAGCATCTGCTGAGAAAACGGTGGCAGCCGGGATCGCATTGAAAGACGCTGCCAGTGATGCCGCTACCGTAGTAGTTCGCATTGGCTAGCTTCAAGTCAATCGCTCATGATGACATCTCTGATGTGTTCCTGAACATGGAAGAGTTTGCCGATACGCATAACTTGAATGGAACGGAATGCACAGCCATTGTACAAGAGGTGGTCATCAATGACGATTTGACGACGGAAATCGCTGCTGCCGCCAAATATACCGATGCTATGTATGGAAGCGGATGCGTGATCAACGTAAAGAAATCCGACTTGCCCTATGTACCTGAAACGGGGGATACTTTCCGGTTAGACGGGAAATATGGGCAGGTCGTCCTTTGTAAGGATGATGAAGGCGTACTGACTATCACATGGGCGGTGAATGAAACATGATTGATATTGATGTGCGGTGTGAAGGGGCTTCCCTACTTATCCAAACGCTGACAGATACGCCGGAGAAAGCGAAATGGGCAATCAGCATGAGCGTCAATAAGATTGCCCGTTCCGCCCGCACACAAATGGCAAGAGAAGTCAATAAAAGATATTTTGTAAAAGTTGGCGAAGCCAGAGATACTATTTATATCAGGAAAGCCGGCGGCGACGGTTTAAAGGCAGAACTTGTCAGTAGAGGACATCCTAGTTCTCTTGCGCATTTCAGGGTTTCCCCAAAAATGGTCCAGCATAAAGGGCGTAGGAATAAAAAGGTTCACGTCCAAGTCAAGCGTAATGGCGGCGGCGCAACACTGGACCGAGCGTTCATTATGGCTATCGGCAAAAAAGATGGTAGCAGTGTGGGTGTTTTCGAGAGAAATTGGGACACGAAGTATCCTGTTTACAAATTATTTGGGCCGTCTGTCCCTTCTATGCTAAAGAATGAAGAAATTCAGCAGGAACTAGAGAAAACCACGGCAGAAAAGCTCAATAAAGAGTTGAACCGGCAACTGGCCCGCATTGCAAAGGGGGGAATGCCATGATCGCTGTTATGCTAGCTAAGGCCTTAAAAACTTTACTGGATGAGAAACTGGCAGCATATACCTACACGGATTCTACTGGAAAAACAAGGAGGATCACTACGTATACATATTATCTGGATGATAAGCAGCCAGGGAGCGAAGAAGCAGCTCCGTATATCGTGATTCGCCCGGTTTCTGGTGAAGATGGTATGGAAAACAGTACAGCAAAGTGTGTGATTGTAGCTTGCGTCCGGGACGAAGAAGCAGCAGCTGGCTATTTGGGCGCAGCCAATCTGATTGAACAGATTCGGCAAATTTTGCTGACCACAGGAACGGTAGGTAAAAAATTCCCACTTAAAAAGCCGCTGAAATGGGGCATTGATAATGAACCTAACCGGCCATATTACAGTGGATATATTGAAGTAGAGTATTATGTGGGGCACCTGGATGATTTCCAGCGGATGCCTTTTTTGCGTGAATAAAGGAGGATAACATATGGCTGATACAAAAGCAGCAGGAAATGCAGCAAAAGCAGCGGATACAAAAACAGCGGCCGTAGCAGAAAAGAAAGAGAGCCTTGCAGTGCTTGTATCTTATATTGGGCCGAATATTCCTAAACTGGGTCTTACCCAATACCAGGTATACAGAGGCGGCATCCCAGCTTTCTCTGATGCAGTAACAGAGGAGCAAAAAGCTAAATTGGTAAGGCTTTTTATTCCCATTTCTCAGCTGAACACGGCCATGGCAGAGATTGAGACAAAGGGAACAGCTTACAATAAATTTTATATGGACGGTATCACTGTCAGAAAGGAGATTAACGGATGAGCTATTATCATGGTATTAAGACTTCTGAGCAGACCACAGCGATTAAACCTGCGGTCAATACAGAGGGATGCTTGCCGGTTATTGTGGGGGCAGCACCCATTCACCTGGCAACTGATCCGGCAGAACCCAACACTCCGGTACTTTGCCATCAGATGTCAGATGCGGTAGCCGCATTTGGCTATAAACCAGATTTTGGGAAATATGGTATTGCAGAAGCTATTTATACTTTCTTTTCCCTATACGGAGTATCTCCAGTAATTTTTATCAATGTCCTGGATAAAACAAAACATAAAACGGCGGTAGCAAGCGAACAGGTGACTATTGCAGACCACGTGGGTTTCATCAAGGAAGATGTGCTTATGGACACATTGGTTGTTAAGTCTTCAGATGGCGCAGCCACGCTGCAGGTAGACACTGACTACACTGCTGCATTTGATGATAGTGGGGCCGTTGTCATTTCCCTGTCCGCCTCCGGCAGTCATTATGATGATGCAGCGCTGACCGTCTCCTATGATAAGGTAGATCCTAGCAAAGTAATCAATGAGGATATCATTGGTGGTATTGACCTGGAGACCGGCAAGGAAAAAGGGATGGAAGTCATCAATACCATTTTCACGAAGCTGGGTGTTGTTCCCGGCATGATTGGCGCGCCTGGTTATAGTGATAATGCAGAGGTGGCGGCTGTCATGGCTTCCAAGGCTGCCAGCGTTTCCGGTTTGTTTAAGGCGGTGGCCATTATTGACGGTAGCACCACGGCTGCGAAGAAGTATACGGATGTATATGCCTGGAAGAATAAAGCAAATATCACCAACAAGTATCAGGTAGTTTGCTGGCCTATGGCAACTATGGGAACGAAAAAGCTGCATCTGTCTACGATTTTCATGGCGACACAGGCGCTCCTGACCTATGAAAACGACGACATCCCTTACAAATCTCCATCCAACAAGACCGCACAGATGGATGGCCTTTGCCTGGAAGACGGCACGCCGGTAGAATTGGGGCTGTCTTCTGCCAACTATCTGAACGGTAATGGCATTGTAACGGCTATCAATCTGTTTGGTGGCTGGAAGCTCTGGGGCAACAATACAGCCTGCTACCCGACGAATACGGATCCGAAAGACAGATTCTTCTGCGTGAGGGCTATGTTTAACTGGGACCAGCAGACGTTTATCCGGACGTATTGGACTGACGTAGACCAGCCGATGATGAAAAGATATATCCAGTCCATTGTGGATTCTGAAAACATCCGCATGAACGGATTGGTATCTGCCGGAGTGATTCTGGCGGGATCCTGTGAATATCGTGAAGCAGATAATCCGGCTACGTCTATTGTAGATGGTATTTCCCATATTCATAAGACTTTTATCCCTCCAGTTCCGAACCGTGAGATTGATGTGGTTTATGAATTTGATTCTGAACAGTATGCAGCTCTTATGACTGCATAAGAAAGGAGGTAAAGAGATATGGCAGAATTACCCAGCCTACTTGTGAATTTCCGTGTATATGACGGAGGCAGTAATGATATGATCGGCGTGGCCGATGTAGAACTTCCGAAGCTGGAGGCTATGACAGAAACACTGAAAGGTGCTGGCGTGGCCGGTGAAATTGATATGCCGGTCATCGGGCATTACTCCAGCATGGAAACTAAGCTGAGCTTTAGAACGGTAGATAAAAACGCCTTGAAACTCAGTGCGAGCAAAGGCCAGCAGTTGGATATCCGGGGCGCTCAGGAGGTGTACGATAAAGCCGCCTGTGAAATGAAAGTGGTCCCGGTAAAATTGGTGGTCAAAGGGATGCCGAAATCTACGGAGCTTGGCAAATTTGAAATGGGTGCCGGGACAGACAGTTCTCTTACACTGGAAACGATGTACCTGAAGCTCACCATTGGCGGAAAGGTGAAAGCCGAAATTGACAAGTTGAATTATATTGCAGCCATTGATGGCACGGACTTCCTGACGGATGTACGTAGCGCATTAGGTCTGTAATACCGTATCCATAGCAATAAAAAAGATCCCCTTCCGAAAAAGAAGGGGATTACTCATTTTCTTATGGTGTGGTGTACCAACCATACAAGGCGGATCCAACCAAAACAAGCATCGTTATGAGGGCAGTAATGGGAAGTGCGTAGTTTGCTGGAAGTAGAAGTGCGCAGCAGAACCATGTAACGAATGCAGCAAAAGCGGTTGCCAGAAGCAAAACAGGTAGCAGGGAAATAACCATGATAAGGCTTCCGGCTGCGGATGCGATGGCGGATACAAATGAGAGGTTCGTTGATTTCATATCGAGCACTTCCTTTCTCGTTTGGCGTACCTTTTTCTTAATTATATCATGAATGGAGGAAATTGAAATGAGTGTAAAGCCAATTAAATTGGAAAATAAATTATCTGTAAAGGGGCAGGATGTAACCAGCGTAACGCTGGACTTTTCTCAGCTTACTGGGAGAGATCTGATTAAAGCTGAAGCAGAGGCACGGGCAGATGGAGAAGTAACGCCCATGCTGACCTTTTCTCTGAAATACCAGGCATCTTTGGCAGCCCGCATGATTGGTATTACATATGACGAAATGATGGACATGAATGCAGTTGATTTTTCCAAAATTACAAACAAGATACTCAATTTTTTAACCAAACAGGGCTGACGTTAAAAAGCCTCCGAAAGTGCACCATCCTATTGGCGAAAGGGACCCGGAGCCCGGTTGAGTTCTATTTGCTCCTGCCGCTTTGGGAACTGGATGAATGGGCAGAAGCTCTGCTGGAATTGTATAAAGAAATGGAAAAGAAAGGAGGAAAGTAAATGGCTGATAATATGTCCATGTCATTCGTTATTGGGGCTACGTTAGCTGCTAGTTTTATGGGAGCGTTCAAAGCGGCAGCGTCTGAAACAAAAATGTTGGCAAGCGTAGCAGCCAATGCCCATGCCAAAGAAAAAGAGCTGGCGGAGCAGAGTAAAATCCTTAACCGAATCTGGGAAAAGGGGCAAATCTCTATCGAACACCATAAAGAGGCCCTAGCACAGTTGACTGCACAGATGGATAAGGTGAAGGCCGCGCAGGCGGCTATTGCCAAACAAAAAACTTTGGAAGGAAAGTTTAAAGCCTATGGGCAGAAACGGAACCGGGCTGTGGGAAACATCATGAAGGCGGGAGCAGCTGCTTATGCCATGAGTGTACCACTTCGTGACGCGGTTGAAATGGAATCCAGTATGTCTGATGTGGCCAAGGTTGTAGACATGACAGATGATGAATTTGCTGACATGAAGAACAGTATTGTAGAAATGTCTACGCGTATTCCGATGTCGGCCAAAGGGATTGCGTCCATCGTAGCTTCTGCCGGACAAGCGGGCATTGCAAAACCCGAACTACTAACTTTTGCTGAAGACGCTGCCAAAATGGGTGTTGCCTTTGATATAACAGCGGAACAAGCTGGCGACATGATGGCTAAGTGGCGTACAGCATTTAAGATGGGGCAGTCGGATGTTGTTGCGTTGGCAGATAAGATTAACCACCTGAGCAATAATACCGCATCGACAGCTGCCCAGATTTCTGATGTGGTTACTCGTATTGGGCCGCTAGGGGAAGTTGGAGGTATGGCATCCGGTGAGATTGCAGCATTAGGCGCGTCCATGGTTGGCTCTGGGGTACAAAGTGAGGTGGCTGCTACTGGTATTAAGAATTTGATTTTGGGCATGACAGCCGGGGCTGGAGTCACGAAATCACAGGCGGCGGCGTTTGAAGCATTGGGACTTAGTTCTGTTGATATGGCCAAAAAGATGCAGACGGATGCCAAAGGGGCTATTATTGAAGTCCTTACGGCATTAAAGGGGCTGGATAAAGATCAGCAGGCGAATGTACTTTCTGATTTGTTCGGCAAAGAGAGCATTGGGGCCATTGCTCCACTTCTTTCAAATCTAGAAGGACTTCAGAAAAACTTCAGCATGGTTGGCGACTCCAGTCAATATTCCGGGTCTATGCTAAAGGAATATGCAGCGCGGTCCAAGACAGCCAAGAACTCTATGGAGCTGCTTAAAAATGCTGGAACGGCAACATCTATAGCTATTGGTGACGCTATGCTTCCGACTTTAAAAGCATTAACGGCTGAATTATTGCCAGTCGTAAAGATTGCGCATGATTTTATCCAGGCGCATCAAGATGCTATTACAACAGCAGTCAAATTCGCGGGAGCCATTGTAGCAGCCGTTATCGCTGTAAACGCCTTTGTTGTTGTTGAAAGTACGGTTATGCAAGTAATTACCGGTGTCAAGATGGTATACAATTGGGCAAAAATTGCGATTATAGCCTTTAAAGACAGTCAGATTGGAGCCACCATTGCGACGAAAGCTTATGCAGCGGCTGCACGGGTTGCGCAGGCAGCTCAATGGTTATTTAATGCAGCATTAAGTGCGAATCCGATAGGTCTTGTTATTATAGGCCTTCTTGCTCTGGGTGCTGCCGTTTATTGGTGCTACAACCATTTTGAACAAGTTCAGGCCTTTTGTACATCTATGTGGGAAAGCCCGGCTGCGGCCGTTATTGCTTTTCTCACTGGCCCGATTGGCTGGCTAATCTACATTGGAGCTGGGATTATTGCGAACTGGGAGACAGTAAAGCAGTGGTTTATCACCTTGTGGGAAGATCCCGGGGCTGCCATTGACCAGTTCAAATCATTCGCAAGCAGTAAGCTGGATGAACTTTATCAGAAAGCTCAGGAGATCTGGAATTCCATCAAAGCAGTATTCAAAGACCCGATTCAGGCCGTAGTAAATTTTGTGAAAGGCGGAGACGGTGACGCGGCTAATGCAGCTGGGAACCCTATTCCGGAGAATGCGGCAGGCGGCATTTATGCACGCGGAGCATTCCTGACATCTTTTGCAGAGCGAAGCCCGGAAGCAGCTATTCCCATCAATGGAACAGCGCGGGCGGCTAGATTGTGGACGCAGACTGGACAAATGATGGGGCTTCTTCCTAAATCCGTTGGGGATAATGCGGGCAAAGGGACCAGCGCCATGTTGTCCAGCATCAACCGTCTCGGAACCGTTCACAGTATGCCGGAAGGAACAGTCATCAATCTTTCTTATAACCCGCAACTTACAATTACGGGGAATGCGGAGGTAGAGAAAGTACAGCATGTGATGGATGACCAGCGGGATAAGCTTGAAGAGGTTCTGGAAAGAATTGTGAGAGATCGGAGGCGTCTGGCTTTTGACTAAACGTATATACAAGACGATACAGGGAGACACCTGGGACGGAATCGCCATTAAAGTGTATGGGGATGAACGGTACATAAATGAGCTTCTGGAAGCCAACCAGGAGTTCAACGAAATTGTTATTTTCCCGGCCAACATCAAATTGATGCTGCCGGAAATTGAAACAAAAGCGACGTCTATCCTTCCGCCCTGGAAGAAGGTGTAAGTGTTGTCTTTACTTGATGATGTCTTGAAAGGGAATTATGCGGCTGGTTCAACAACGGGTTACGCCCGGAGAGCTTACCCGAAGATTGCGTACAACAAAAAAGATATTACGCAGGCTATGCTTTCCTACCTGAAAAGCCTGGAATTTACGGACGTTTTGACCGGGCAGGCTGATGATTTGCAGATTGTATTGGAAGACAGGTCCGGGCTCTGGCTGGAAGCATGGTTCCCGGATAAAGGGGCAACGCTTACGGCTTCTATTTTGACAAAATACTGGAGTAATCCAACGGAAGCAGAAAAAGAGCTATCGCTGGGTCTATTTGAAATTGACGAAATCGAATGCAGCGCGATGCCGTCTGAAACGAAAATCAAAGCCGTCTCTGTGCCTAACAATACGACTTTGCGTGGAGAAGAACGAACTCGCTCTTGGGAAGGCTATACCATTCAAAAAATTGCCCAGGACATTGCGGATAATGCAGGAATGCAACTGAATTTCTCTGCTAAGGATAATCCGACATTGGAACGGGTAGAACAAACGGAGCAGTCTGATTTGGCTTTTCTGAATAAACTGTGCCAGGATAATGGGCTATCACTCAAAGTAACAGACAACCAGATTGTTATCTTTGATATGGCGGATATGGAAGCGGCTGAACCATCTTTGACTTTTCTTCGTCCGACGGTAGCTGATTTATCAGCCACCGTCGCAAGAAGTGGAGATTCCAATGGGACGAACACTGGAAATGTATTGAAACAATTAAAGCCGGCTTCCTGGTACTTTACATCTTCCATTCGGGATGTATACAAGGCTTGCACGGTGGAACATTCTCGGGGAAAGAAGAAAGAGAAAATTAGTGCCACTTTTACGGATCCGACTAAAACAGAGGGGAAAACGCTACTGGTCAAGAAAGATGTAAAAAGCGTAGAAGAAGCAGAACGCATGGCACGGAAAGCTCTTCGTGATAAGAACAAAGATGAAGTGACGGGCTCTCTCTCCTGCATGGGAGATACGGACCTTTCTGCCGGTCTTACCGTAACCGTGAAAGGCTTTGGAAAGTTTGATGGTAAGTATATTATTTCCCGAGTAAAGCACTCGCTAGGAAATGGATATCGGTGTTCTGTTGATCTCAGGAGGTGCCTCAATGGCTATTAATGACAGGCAATTGTTGTCAGTGTTGCGCCGGGTTATTCGTATAGGCAATGTGTCCAGCGTAAACCCAGAAACGATGTCTTGCCGTGTTGTGTTCCCCGATATGGATGATAATGTCAGCGCAGAGCTTCCGTTGCTGAATACTGGGAGTGCTTACTGTAAAGAGTACTGGCTTCCTGTAGTCAACGAGCAGGTAGTATGCCTGATGCTGCCTAACGACGGAGGAACAGGAAACAATGAAGGGATTATCCTGGGAAGCTTCTTTAATGATGTGGATAAGCCCGTGAAAACGGGTATCGGCATTCGACGCATTGATTTTGGCGATGGCTCCTATGTAGAGCATGACAGTAATACCGGAAACCTGACTATTCAGGCTGTTGGGAATATTATCATTAAAGGGGCAACGGTTCGCATTAACGAATAGGAGGAAATGAAAATGTCAGCGGCAACTCGTTTGGGCGATAAGAACACAGGGCATGATTCCTGCCCACCCGTTGCGCTTACATCGGCCAGTGATACGGTATTTATTAATGGGAGAGGTGCCGGCCGTATCAATGATACATACGCCAGCCATTCCTGTAAGGTTCATAGCCCGCATGTTGGCCATATATCGAGCGGGAGTGCTTCCGTATTTATTAACGGAAGAGCGGCTGCACGGATTGGCGACCATGTAAGTTGTGGAGGCAGCGTAGACGAGGGAAGCCCTAATGTATTTATAGGAGGATGATGTCAGGTGGCAACAGTAGGAAGCCTGGGAGGCATTACCTTTAATGTGTCCAGCCGGCGAGTAGTCACGTTTGATAATTACTCACGGCAGGGAAACATCAAATCGGCAGAACACGAAATTATTGCTGAAAAGTCTCATATGGAATTCACCGGGCTAGAGCCAGAGGAAATCACCTTTGATATCCAGCTTTTTTCACAGCTCAATGTAACTCCTGAAAAGAAATTAGAAGTACTCCGGCATATGCGTGATACCGGACAGGTGATGAGCTTTATCTTGGGAAATAGCCCGGTAAGCCAGAATAAGTGGATGATTACCGGCCTATCGGAGAAGCCGACATATTGGAAACAGCGCGGGAAAATGCATATTGTGACGGTATCAATCACGCTGAAAGAGTATCGGGTAGATGAAAACGTGGCCGCGGGAACGCAGAAAAACACACCATGGGGCAACGTAAAAACGCAGATTAATGAATACCGCGAACAAGCGGATGCATATAAGCAAGAGGCTTTGGACGTGCTGGACCGGGTGGATGATGAGGTTGGTGATTTATTGTGATTATTTCTGGAAATCAAGATGGACACATTAATTGGGAACCGGGTTCTGAATTAACGGAAGTTGTACAAAATGTTCAGACTTTGCTTTCTACACATGTTTTCAGCGTACCTTTAGACAGGAGGTTAGGTATTTCATGGGATGCTATTGACGAACCATTGGATGGATCATCTGAAAGCATTTTGCAAGAGGAATTGTTAAATGCTATACAAACTTATGAGCCCAGGGCTATCGTGAATTCCGTTGAGTTTACTTACGATCCACAGAAAGAACGGATGATTCCTGTTGTGGACATATCAATCAAAGGAGGTGAAACGGCATGAATGTAAGTCAACTACCGGATATTGATTTTGTGGGTGCAGACAAGGAAAACGTCGTCTCGTATTTGATGAAGACTTATACAGCGATAACAGGAAGGACATTAGGGAAGGCGGACCCAGTCAGACTTTTTATCCTAGTTATTGCCTCCGTGGTTATCATGCTGCTAAATAAAATCAATTATACCGGGAAACAGAATCTGTTGAAGTACGCAAAAGGATCCAATTTGGATAATCTAGTGGCTTTATTAGGAGTATCACGCATCCCTGCAGCAAAAGCTACATTGACAGAGAAGTTTACACTTTCGGCAGTGATGCCGAACAATATAACCATTCCCCAGGGAACACGTGTAAGCGCGGGCGGGCAATTGTATTTTATGACAAGTGAGCCAACCGTTATTCCCGCAGGACAAACGTCCGGGACTGTACTGTGTATATGCCAGCAGGAAGGTATAACGGGAAACAATTTGAGGCCAGGCATGGTGACTACCTTGGTAGATCCAATTGCTTACGTGGCTTCTGTAACCAATACCACAACTTCAGAAGGTGGTGCCGATATAGAAAGTGATGAATCCTTACGGCTGCGTGCAGAGGAAGCCCCAGAATCATTTAGCGTGGCAGGCCCAAGTGGGGCATATGAATATTTCGCTAGGGCAGCTTCTTCACTTGTTTCTCAGGCTATTGCGGTTTCTCCTAAGCCAGGTTTTGTAGATGTGTATATCTTATCTGGAAACGGAGCTATTCCAGGGGGAGAACTTCAAACCAGGGTAAAAGAATTTTTGTCTGATAAACGCAGAAGACCATTAACTGATGTCGTCAGCGTCAAAGTTCCCGAAGTTCGATCATACGATATTAATATGACCTACTATCTGCCTGCTGGAATTCAGGCTGAACCCGTAAGAAAGAATGTAGAGAATGCTATCAATGAGTATATTACATGGCAGGATTCCAAAATGGGAAGAGATATTAACCCAGATAAGCTGGTACAACTGTGTGTAACGGCAGGAGCAAAAAGGGTAGTGATAACGGCCCCTGTCTTTACTAAAATTAATGATGGAACAGCCAGTGATGAAAAGGTAGTGGGACTGGCTAAGAACAGCGGTCACAATACCATTAACTATGGAGGCGTTGAAGATGAATGAACTAAGTACATTAAACTTATCCTATCTTCTGCCATCCTCTATAGCGGAAGATAGGGAAGTGAAGGCATTATCTAAAGTGGCGACTGGTAAGCTGCTGGAAATCAATAGTGATATTAAGCAAGTGCTACTGTGGGATGACTTGGGAAAATTTGATGACTCCATTTTGTCGGCATTAGCCTGGCAATTACACGTAGATCTGTATAATGAAGATTATCCAAAATCTGCCAGGGTTAATTTAATTCTGGGCAGCATTCTGTGGCATATGAGACGCGGAACATTGTATAGCGTAGAAATGGCACTGCACGACATTTTTCAAACCGGGACTGTGAAGGAGTGGTTTGATTATGGCGGGAAGCCCTATCACTTTAAAATTGATAAAATTACGGAACCCCTCAAAGATAAGAAAACCATAAAGCGCCTGGTAACAGCGGTCCGTCTATCAAAGAATTTACGCAGCTGGTGTGATGGGATTGGGTTTACGCAAGAGATAAAGAAAACCAACTATATAGCCATGGCAAAGCGGATCCGGTTAAAAGTTACTATCCGGCCAACAACGGTTTCTACAGAATCTGGAACGGGAACGATTTATGCTGGCGGCGTGCAGGCAATCACAGAAACCATCAATTACGTACAGGGAGGCTAATTAAATGGCAAATAATCGATACATTCTTACGGACGTAGGTCGCAACATGCTGGCAAAAGCCGGCTCATCCTTAAATGCCCTGACCTTTTTCGTAATTAAAATTAGCAGCACAGCGTATACCGCAGACCGGATACCGGCACTGACGGTGCTAGGCGGTGTGCAGCATTCTGTGTCGCTCACAAGTAATGAAGTTGTGAATGGTGCGACAGCTAAACTGACTGCCGAGATTTCCAACAATCATGTAACCACGGCTTACAGCTGGCAGAGCACCGGCGTGTATGCATTGGACTCTAGTGGTAATGAAGCCCTATTTGCTGTAGGTATCAACAGTGAAGCGATCTCCATGAAGACAATTGCAGAAGATGGACTAAAAACGCGGATCATAAACATTTACCTGACAACCGATAATGCAGAGAATGTTTCCGTACAGGTTAGCATGGACGGATATTTGAATCAGGCGGCACTAGAGACGGCCAAAAAGGAGATTTTCAATACGATATTCCCAATTGGCAGGCTTTGGATCGATTTTGGCGATACGAACCCCAATGCACAGTTCCCATGGATGACCTGGGTAAAAGTTGGAGAAGGACAAGCACTTCTATCGGCTGGTGATACGTATAAAGCTAAAAACAGCTATGGAGCCAATTCAAAGACTATCAGTATTGCCCAGCTTCCGAAACATCGATTTAACTTTAAAACAAATAGTGCCGGGAATCATAGGCATTACACAACGAACGGAATATATGAACTTGGGTGGGATGTTGCAGGTAATGGTGATAGTAATAACGGTGACCCGCTGCGGATTGCTTATGGGGATGATCGCCCCTATCATAATAACCGGATTGAAGCAAAAACATCATGGGACGGAGATCATCAGCATAACGGAACTACCGAATATTTAGGAGAAGGCGAGGCGATTGATTTTATGCAAAAGTCCATTGCTGTCAATATTTGGCAACGCACCAAATAGAAAGGAGGTGAAATATATAAATGGCAAATTTTAGTACGGGATATATTCTGACAAAAGCAGGAGAAGCATTGGCCGCTAAAGTAGCTGCCGGGACTACTACTTTAAACCTTACCCGCATGAAAGTAGGGACTGGTACAGCAGAATCTACGCAGGACTATTTAGAGCGGGCGGATATATTTTCTCCGAAGAACAGTATGGTCATTGGCAGCAAAGAACCTGTTGAGGTTGATGGTGCGCAGATTTGTGAAATCAAGGCAACTCTGGACAATAGTACTGTAGATAGCGGCTATGTAGCAACGGAATTGGGGTTATTTGCCAACGATATAGACGGGCATGAAATCTTGTATGCCGTGGCTTATGATAAAGATCCTATGTATATTCCGGCGAAAAGCGATGCGGCTAATGTAACTATTGAATTTGACTTCTATTTATATACAGCTACGGCAGACCAGGTAACGCTGGTACTTCCCAGGACAACGGAAGAATTAGCGGCACTGGCACAGGATTCAGCAGCACAGGCAAAAGAGGCAGCCGCTGCCATGGACGAAGCCAAAGCAAATTTGGAAACATATAAGAACGCAGCTGAAACGGCGGCAAATGAAGCCGCAGCTAGCGCAACGAAAGCGGAAAATGCAATTGCCTCCATGAACGTCGAAAAAGAAGCCGCGGCAGCTTCTGCGTCAGAAGCGGCGGCTTCGGCTGCGGCTGCCGCACAAAGCGCTCAGGAAGCTAAAAGCATTGCTATCGGCCAGTTGGGGTTTGATGCGGAACCAACCGAAGGCAGCAACAATCTGGTAAACAGTGATGGGATCTATAAGGCCATCCAATCAAAGACTACGGATTTAAGTAATTACTACACGAAGGGAGAAGTAGCAACAGCGATTGCTACGGCCCTGGGGAATTATTCATCTCAAGACAGCACAAGCGGAGATGTAACCATTGGTGGATGATAAGGAGGAAAACAAATGAAAGTAGATGTGAGAATTGCAGGAAATACTTACAATGGGGTGCCGGCGGTTATTTTGCCGCTGGCAACAGAGGGTACTGCCCGTTTCTGTGAAGTGTCCGATACAACCGCAAAAGCAGAAGATGTATTGCAAGGTAAAACCTTCTACAATGCAGCCGGAGAATTAACTATGGGAACGGCCGTCAAACAAACCGAGACCGTTATCCAGAGCAATGATGTGTGGTCGGTCATCGTAAATCAGACAGACCATCAGACCATTTCCTATTCTTGCTCGTCTTCCTGGAAATCGGATGAAGCGGATAAATATAAATTGGGGCTGACCGTAACCCCTGCTGTTACAGCAGATGCCGGATATACTGCCGGAGAGGCTAGTGTCGAAACGGATGAAGAAAACAAAACTATTACCATTTCAGCAAAGCCTGCAATTGAAAAAAATCCTGATGTAAATTTTAAGGGTATTTATGATTTGACATTAGGGGTAAAAGTTATAACTAATGATGAGGGAATTCCAATTGATGCCATTGAAGGATGCGATAAAAATAGTGGCGTTGGCACGCTCAATAAGAATCTCTTGAATAGTGATGAGCTGGTGCTGGCGGGAATGAATGACTTAGGACAAGAACATTTCGCATTTGCAGGCGGTAAGGTATTCGGAGACAGTGTTTACATTGGGATTGTACAGCCCGATGGAAGCAACTTCAAAACAACAAAATTCGACTTTGCCAATGGTTATTATGCTTCCTATGAACTTATAGCTCAGTGGAGCCAATTGTTCGACACTCTTTCTCAAGCAAATTCTGAAGTTTATGTGCTGGTTAGCGAATCCGAGTTTACGGCAGAGCAGGCACTGGCTGCTATTGCGGCTCATCGCTAAAAGGGGGCCGTATAGTGGAATGGTGGCAGATAATTTTAGCAGGGATTCCCTCGCTGTTGTCAGGAATCCTGCTTTTTGAATGGAAACAGCAACGTGCGCAAAGCAAGAAGGAAGAAACGGAAAAAGAACAGAAACATGCAGCACTGGTGAAAGGGGTAGAAGCCCTGTTGCGTGACCGACTTATTATCGGCATGGAGGAATGTATTGCCAAAGGATATGCCCCGATTAGTACGGTAGAGATTCTGGGGTCCATGTATACGGCATACCATAATCTGGGCGGAAACGGGCTTGTAACGGAAACATACCGACGGTTTATTGCCCTGCCTCATGCTCTGTCGGAACATCCGTAAAGGGGGGAAGACAGTTGTTCCAGTTTGAGAAAATTGACATTGAAAATATCCTGGTCATTATAGCCTTGTCAGCAAGCCTGATAATGGCTATTTTTTATGGCCTGGATAACCTAGCCATGAGCATCGTAACGGGTCTCCTAGGGTATATTGGCGGAACGGTTAAGAGCACTGCATCGAAAGGAGGTGATAAAGATGGCAAAAGTAATTGATGTAAGCTACTGGCAGAAAGATCTGGACTATGATGCAGTTGTTGACGCTGGTATTAAGGGTGTGATCATCAAGATTTCTGAAGGCGAAGAACCGGAAGATACCTGGTGGGGGCATGTATCCGCGGCCAAAAAGCATGGCCTGAAATGGGGCGTGTATTGTTTCTCCCATGCATCTACTCCCGAAGAAGCTGCCGCTGAGGCAAATGAAGTTCTATATCTGCTTGGCGGAGAGATCCCTCCTATGGGAGTGTGGTTTGACTTCGAAGCAAAGACGTGTTTGCAGTGTGAAGACCCGACCGCAGTATGCAGCGCTTTCTTAAATGCGATTACTGCTAAAGGCATCCCATGCGGTATCTATGCAAGTCTCTCTACATTAGAGGACGTTATTGATGTAAAGGCGCTGGGTGACTATGTTCCCTATTGGGTAGCACAGTACAACAAACGCTGTGAGTTTAAGGATGACTACCCGGATAATGTGTTGGCCGGGTGGCAGTATAGCGACAGTGGCTATATTGGTTCTACAAATGTTGATATGAACGAGTGGTATCTGGATTTGAATTAGGAGGAAAAGATTATGAGCAAATGGACTGAATTTAGAGATAATATGGTAGATGCGATGAATCTTGACAGTGTAGTCAACGACTTGAAAAATCAGCTGGTATCCAGCTTGACTTCTGATGGGTTCCCCGTCATTGAAGAACTGGCAAGTACCTTTGTGGAGAAAATTCAGGAACAGGCTGCCGCCGAGACAGGTTGGAATAAAGTCCGCGACAGCATTTTCCTGCCGCTGATTATCAAGCTCGGACTGTATATGATGAAGGTGGTTATGGAAAGAAGCACGGTGGAAGGAAATAAAGGCCTCAAAGCTGAATGACGCAACAAAAGAAATAAGCCCTGCCGTTTCCGGTGGGGCCTATTTTTTATGCCGCATCACGTGCAATACGGACAGCAAAGTAATTTGGATGCATAAGCAAACAAACGTTCATATGTGGTACTTGAAAGGTCACCAGAAATCAAAAACGGCATCTGCGGGTGCCGTTTTTTCTGTCTGTCTGTGAATGGAACGGGAAAAGAAAGACGTCATTGCCAGGCAGCGAAGCGGAATCTGATTCCGCTGATTAATAAATATACCGTATATAACGAATATAATGTACGGCTTTTAATAAAATAAAAAAATGTGCTTTTTCTCTCTTGATTTTTATTGATAAAGAGTGTATTATCTGATTTTGACTTGAGACGAAAAGCAGGGCTTTTTTGCGTCCCAAAACAGGCTTTGAGAAGGTATGGAGCAAAACGAATAAAAGGACAAAAGAGCCGGTTTGATCTACTATTTCCGACATACAAAGAGACATTGTCTCTGAATTCCTAGGAGGTGTCCTGACTTGGCTACAAAGGCGGCACAGCTTGAGCAGTGGCTGAAAGATCTCAAGGGGAGAGTCAACGCGGATGGAAATATTTCCTACAATGAAATCATCAATTTCACGAAGGAAAACAATTTGACCCAGAAACAACTGGACAGCGTTTTCACTCTTCTTCATGATCATCATATTGAAATGGTTTACGATGAACCAGGGGAAACGGAAGAGGGACCGACAGAAGCAGATTTCGCAGGAGAAGAAGGGGAAGACATCCTCTCTGACGATATGCTTCTTGAGGGTGATGACGATACCCAGGAAGAAGAAAAATCCTGGGACGTGGAAGATACAACGGATGCCGATTACAATGCGGCAGCCGGCGGCGTAAGCGATCCGGTACGCCTGTACCTGCGTGAATGCGGCTCCAATCCGCTTCTTTCCGCAGAACAGGAAATGGAACTGGCAAAGACGATCGAAAAAGGCAAGAAGGAAGATGCGACCCCGGAAGAAAAGGAAGCAGCTCTGGAAGCCAAGAAGGAAATGGCAAACGCCAACCTCCGTCTGGTCGTATCCATTGCCAAGAAGTACCCGGGACGCGGCATGCCTTTCCTGGATCTCATTCAGGAAGGAAATATCGGCCTTCTGAAGGCAGTCGACAAGTTCGACTACACCAAGGGCTATAAATTCAGTACGTATGCGACATGGTGGATCCGCCAGGCAATCACGCGCTCCATTGCCGACCAGGCAAGAACGATCCGCGTGCCTGTCCACATGGTCGAAACAATCAATAAGATGAACCGCGTAGGCCGCCGTTTCCTGCAGGAACACGGCCGCGAGGCAACGAACGAGGAACTGTCCAAGGAAATGGGCATCAGCCTTGAAAAGATCAGGGAAGCCAAGAAAGCTGCCCAGGATCCGATTTCCCTGGAAACGCCGATCGGCGAAAAGGAAGATTCCCATCTGGGAGACTTCATCGAAGACCAGAAAACAGCTTCCCCGGAAGATGAAGCAGCAGCAACGATGCGCCGCGAGCAGGTCTACAGCATGCTCGATACGCTGACCGAAAGAGAAAAAGGAGTCCTCGCCCTGCGCTTTGGCATGGACGACGGAACACCAAGAACTCTGGAAGAAGTCGGCAAGCATTTCGGCGTCACTCGTGAACGTATCCGCCAGATTGAAGGAAAGGCGCTGAAGAAGCTCAAAAAGCAGGCGCTTCCGATGACCGGATATTGATCATTTGTCAAGCATTTTCCCTTGCAAAGAGAAAAAAAGCGTGATATAATAACAACGTTATTCTGGATAGTCCTCTGCCATATACGATCGGCATGAATGTCCTGTGAGAAGGAGGAAAAGATCGTGAATATTATCGAAACACTCGAGAATGAACAGCTGAGAAATGACATTCCTGAATTCCGCCCGGGAGACACCGTAAGAGTTCATGTTAAGGTCGTTGAAGGCAAGAATGAAAGAATCCAGGTATTCGAAGGCATCGTTATTGCCAGAAGAAATGCCGGAGTCAGAGAAACTTTCACTGTTCGTCGTATTTCCTACGGCGTAGGCGTAGAAAGAACATTCCTGGTTCATTCCCCGCGTCTGGCTAAGATTGAAGTAAAGCGCCGCGGCATCGTTCGTCGTGCAAAACTCTTCTACCTGCGTGGTCTGTCCGGCAAGGCAGCAAGAATCAAAGAAAGAAAATAAGACATGTAAAGAACTGCGGCTTGTCCGCAGTTTTTTATTGCCCGGATTTTATGGGGAGTCTTTAAAAGTATATGCTTATTTTTTTCGCGGTCTGTTTTTCACGGATTGTAAATGTGATAAAATAGTACTTGATGCAGGGAGGTTCCGGGCAGCTTGCTGCCATTTCTCGAAAGGGGAAAGCTATGAAGTATAAAATCATCCTGTCCGCCGCTCTTCTGGCGCTGGGTCTTGCATCGTCTGTTTCTGCCAATTCCATCAAGCACGTATTCGTCGTCGACGAACTGACACTGGAAGTCGAGATGGACGAGCCTCTGACGAAAGAAGAGCTCTATCCCGCCAATTTCATGTCGCCGAACTACAAGTCTGAATTCCAGGTAAGCGGGGGCGTCCATGTGACGGGTCTTCCAATACCGCAGAAGTCTGATGGATTCCATTACAATATTTACCGTCTGGCCGTAGACGGGCTTGATGCAGGCCCGATTTACCAGATTTCCTACAAGGGACAGAAAGCCAGGACGTTCAAATTGTATGAAGGCCGCGAGCAGCAGGACCGGTATCGTGACCGCTATGGAAGTTATTTTTAGAGAGGGTAATTATGCATATTGTTCTGGTTGAACCGGAAATTCCGGGAAACACAGGAAATATTTCAAGGCTCTGTGCCGCTGAGCATCTGACGCTCCACCTGGTGGAACCCCTCGGGTTCTCCATCGATGACAAGCATCTGAAGCGCGCAGGGCTGGATTACTGGGATCTTCTCGAGGTTCATGTTCATCCGAACTTTGAATCCGTGAAGGAAATGCTGAAGGGCCGCCATTTCTACTACAATACGACAAAGGCGGTCAAATCGTATACGGATGTGTCTTTCAATGAAGACGATGTCCTCGTTTTCGGGAAGGAAACGAAGGGACTGCCGGAAGATCTCCTTCTGGCGCATGAAGAGGACTGCATCCGCATCCCGATGATTGAAGAAGCCCGGTCGCTCAACCTGTCGAACGCCGTTGCCATCGTTGCAATGGAAGCGCTCAGGCAGACCGGTTTCCCGCATCTTCTCCAGAAGAGCGGACGTTTGTTCAAAGGAGGCAGTGATAGTCATGAATACTTATGATGCAGCGTATGCACTGGCCAAGGCGATCAAGGAAAGCGATGAAATGAAGCGCCTGACAGAAGCAGCCGAAAAAATCAAGGGTGATGAAGAAGCCAGGAAAATGGTGAAGGAATACATCATGGCCCAGATGAAATCGGACTACGCAAGAATCGCTGGTCAGAAGGAAGACGAGGAAACCTACAAGCATTTGCAGGAACTGGCTGTACTCGTCAGCAACAACAGCAATGCGCAGGAATACCTGCAGGCATTCATTCGCTGGAATCAAGTAGCTGCGGATCTGCAGAAGATCGTATCTGAAGCAATGTCGCAGGGTATGGACGTATTGGAACTGGACAAATGACAGACTACGCAAAATTTTTCGACGGAATCCTGAATGAAAGACAGGTAAAGCTCAATGAACCGATGAGCCGCCACACCACGTATGGTATCGGCGGACCGGCAGACGCATTCGTCATGCCGACAACAGAAGACGAATTAACTGCAGTCCTGAAAAAGGCGCATGAAGAAGGCATCCCGGTCACCGTCATCGGTGGCGGCTCAAACTGCCTTGTCAGCGATCTGGGCATCCGCGGCATCACGATCTGCATGAACCGCATGCAGCAGAACATGACCTGCGAAGGCACATGGATCACTGCCACCGGCGGCACCGGCACGGGCACCGTATCCCGTTTTGCTGAAAAGAACAGCCTGCGCGGCTTTGAATGGGCAGTCGGTATCCCCGGCACCGTCATCGGCGCTGCTTTCATGAATGCGAACGGCTATGGCAGCCAGATGAAGAATGTCGTCGAAGAAGTCTACGCAGTTTCAAGAGACGGCCTGCTGAAGAAGACCTATGGCTGGGATGACCTCCATTACGGCGACAGCGACAGCATTTTCATGCATAACGGCGATATCATCACAGGCATCAAGATCCACCTTGCTCCGGGAAACCCGGATGAAATCAAGAGAAACATGACCGAGCACCAGATCTCCCGCCGCACCAAGCAGCCGCTGGAGAAGAGAAGCGCCGGCACCATGTACCTGCGTCCGCCGGGATACCATGTAGGCCCCATGATCAAGGATCTGGGACTCATCGGCTTCTCCATCGGAGACGCTCAGGTTTCCACCAAGCATCCGGACTTCGTCGTCAATAACGGCAAAGCCACCTGCCAGCAGATTTTGGACGTGCTCCATGAAGTGCAGAAACGCATCCAGGAAAAGTACGGTGTCCATGTGCCGATGGATGTCCGCATCCTTGGCGAAGGCGTTTTCCAAGAACGCTGATGCAGAGCGAATAAAATAATTGAAATTAAGGAGAGCCTTGAAAAAGCAAAATTTTTCACGGCTCTTTTTTTATGGAAAACGTATAGAAAATTTTCAAAAATTTTTCAGAGAAACGCATCATTCCTCTTGCATTTCATTTAAAAGTTATGTATTATAGTAACGTAAGTTAGCACTCAGACGGATTGAGTGCTAATAGTTAAAGGAGGAATGGAAATGTTAAAACCATTAGCAGATCGTGTTCTCGTTAAAGTCGACGAAGAAGAAACAAAGACAAAGGGCGGCATCCTGCTCCCAGATACAGCGCAGAAAAAATCCCAGAAAGGCACTGTCATTGCCATCGGTTCCGGCAAAATGCTGGACAACGGCGTTCGTACACCGTTTGAAGTCAAAGTTGGCGACAGAGTTCTGTTTGCAAAATACTCCGGCGTAGACATTGAAGAAGATGGAGAAAATTATCTGCTTCTGTCTGAAAGAGATATTCTCGCAATTCTCTAATCATTTGTTTTAGTATTTCATTTACAGGAGTGACATAAATGGCAAAGAAAGTACTTTATAATGAAGAAGCACGCGCAGCACTGCTGAGAGGTGTCGATCAGCTGGCTAACGCAGTTAAGATTACACTGGGACCGAAAGGCCGCAACGTTGTTCTGGACAAGAAATTCGGTGCTCCGAACATCGTCAACGACGGTGTATCCATTGCCCGCGAAATCGAACTGAAGGATCCATTTGAAAACATGGGCGCTCAGCTCGTCAAAGAAGTCGCAACAAAGACAAACGACGTAGCAGGCGACGGCACAACAACCGCAACCCTCCTGGCTCAGTCCATGATCCATGAAGGCATGAGAAACGTAGCAGCAGGTGCAAACCCGATGGTCCTGAAGAAGGGCATCGAACAGGCTGTCGAAGTTCTCGTAGGCGAAATCAAGAAAAAGGCTGTCAAGGTAGAAGGCAAGGAAGCAATCGCTAACGTTGCATCCATTTCCTCCGCTGACAAGACCATCGGCAAACTGATTGCTGACGCTATGGACAAAGTCGGCAACGACGGCGTTATCACTGTTGAAGACTCCAAGACCATGGGAACCGACCTGAAAGTCGTAGAAGGCATGCAGTTCGACCGCGGCTACCTCAGCCCGTACATGGTTACTGATCCGGACAAGATGGAATGCGTTATCGACAATCCTCTGATCCTCATCACCGACAAGAAGATCAACATGCTCCAGGATATGCTCCAGCTCCTCGAACAGGTAGCTAGAAGCGGCAAGGAACTCCTGATCATTGCTGAAGACGTAGAAGGTGAAGCTCTGGCAACCCTCGTAGTCAACAGACTCCGCGGCACACTGAAATGCGCAGCTGTCAAAGCTCCTGGATTCGGCGATCGCCGTAAGGCAATGCTCGAAGATATCGCTATCCTGACCGGCGGCCATGTCATTTCCGAAGATATGGGCCGTAAGCTCGACAGCGCAACCCTTGATGACCTCGGACAGGCTCATCAGGTACGCATCACCAAAGACAACACCACCATCGTTGATGGCGCTGGCGACAAGGATGCAATCCGTCACAGAGTAGAACAGATCAAGGAACAGCTGAAGGAAACCACCTCTCAGTTCGATAAAGACAAACTGCAGGAACGTCTGGCTAAACTGTCCGGCGGCATCGCAGTCATCGAAGTCGGCGCAGCAACCGAAGTCGAAATGAAAGACAAGAGACTCAGAATCGAAGATGCTCTGAACGCTACCCGCGCAGCTGTTGAAGAAGGTATTGTAGCCGGCGGCGGCACAACATTCCTCGACATCCAGAGCTCCCTGGACGGCATCGAAGCTGAAGGCGACGTAAAGACAGGCATCAACCTCGTCCGTCACGCTATCGAAGCTCCTGTTCGTCAGATCGCTGACAACGCAGGCATCGAAGGCGCTATCGTAGCTGAAAAGGTCAAGGCAGCAGGCGACGGCATCGGCTTCAACGCAGCTGAAAACAAGTATGAAGACATGATGAAGGCCGGCATCGTTGATCCGGCTAAGGTTACCCGCAGTGCTCTGCAGAACGCAGCATCCATTGCAGCTCTCGTTCTGACCACAGAAGCAGTCGTAGGCGAAATCCCGGAAGATAAACCGGCTATGCCTCCGATGCCGCAGGGCGGAATGATGTAATCTGACTGAATGAACAATTAAAAGGGGCTGTGGCAAAATGTGTAAACATTTTGCCACAGTCTCTTTTTCTATTGGAATATTCCATTAAATGATTATCTAACAAATGTATTTATGGGTTCTGTCTGAAAACCATACAACCGGACTTCGTCCGCGGAAATCAACCCTATCCGCCCTCCGGGCACCTTCCCCGTCTGGGAAGGCAAGTCCGCGTTTTAACGGATTTTGACACAGTCCTTTTTTTATTTCCGCCGGGAAAGTGATACACTATAGGAAAGTATAAGGAAAATATAATAAGAAGGAGGAATTCTTATGGATGTACAGGTAAAGCGCGTATATGAAGCGCCCGAGGAGTCGGACGGCTTCCGCATTTTGACGGACAGGCTCTGGCCGAGGGGCATTTCCAAGGAAAAGGCAGCGCTCGGGATCTGGGACAAGTCGATTGCCCCATCGACGGAGCTTAGGAAATGGTTCGGTCATGATCCGGAAAAATTCGAGGAGTTCAAGAAAAGATATGCGGAAGAACTTTCAGGAAATCCGGATACGGAGAAGTTCATTTCACTTATCAGGGAAGAGCTTCAAAAGGGCCCTGTGACGCTTCTTTATGGTGCGAAGGATGAAATCCATAACCAGGCCGTCGTTCTCAAGGAATTCCTGAAGGATAAATAACTGTCGCTTGTCCTTTGGATATGGTAAGATAACAGAATCGAAAATCTGGCGGGATTCCCGCATTCATAGAATGGAGTCAGCATGGAAAAGTGTAAAGAAGCAGTCATTACGAAAAGAGCGGAACTGGCGGCCAGGGGCGGCCATCCCTGGATCTACTCGACCGAGGTCATGAAGGTGGAAGAAGGGGCAGAACCGGGCGACCTTGTCCGCGTATTGTCCGTCAAGGGAAAATTTGTCGGAACGGGTTTCTACAATCCGCATTCGAAGATCACGATCCGCATCTTCTCCGTCAATGCCAATGATACATTTGATGCAGCATTCTGGAAGCGCAGGATGGCGTATGCTGTCGATTACCGCCTGCAGGTCATGCGTCCGGAGGATATGAACTGCTGTCGCCTCGTCTTCGGCGAAGCCGACCAGATGCCCGGCCTTACGGTCGACCGCTTCGGCACGGTTCTTTCCGTGCAGATTCTTTCCCTCGGGATTGAAAAGAGAAAGGATGTCATCTTAAATGCGCTGATCGAAGTGCTGAATGAAAGAAATCTTCATGTATCAGCCGTCTATGAAAGAAATGACGTGAAGATCAGGGAACTGGAAGGCATGGAACAGTTCAAGGGATTCTTTGATTCCCCGCTCCTCGATCCGAAGGCAAAGACGACGACGGCAGGCATTGTGGAAAACGGCATCCGCTACACGGTCGACGTGGAAAACGGCCAGAAGACAGGCTTCTTCCTCGATCAGAAGTTCAACCGCCTTGCGGCTGCTGCCATTGCAAGGAACCGTCATGTCCTTGACTGCTTCACCCATACCGGCGCATTTGCTTTAAATGCGGCCAAGGGCGGCGCAGCATCTGTCACAGCTGTCGATATTTCCCAGGAAGCCGTCGACATGACAAAGAAGAATGCAGAAGCCAATCATCTGGATATCGATGTCGTCAAGGCCGATGTTTTTGATTACCTTGTGAAACTTGATCAGGAACACAACCATGACTTTGACTACATCATCCTCGACCCTCCTGCTTTCACAAAGTCGGGGAAGACCGTTCATGAAGCCTTCCGCGGTTACAAGGAAATCAACTGCCGCGCGATGAAGATCCTGCCAAGAGGCGGCTACCTTGCCACCTGCTCCTGCTCGCACTTCATGGGCGAGGAACTCTTCGTGAAAATGGTGAAGGAAGCAGCCAGAGATGCAGGCGTGACACTGCGCCAGATCGAATTCCGCCAGCAGGCCCCGGATCATCCGATCCTCATGACCGTGCCGGAAACATACTACCTGAAATTCTTCCTTTTCCAGATTGTCTAAAAGGATGGAAAATAAAAAAGGACTGTGGCAAAATGTGTAATCATTTTGCTACAGTCCCTTTTTTCATGCGTGTTATAGTTTTCCGGCCGCTTCTCTTTCCTGCAGGTATTCCTTGACGTTCAGTACCTTCGTTGCGGCCCAGTTTCCGTTGATGTCCTTTTCAAGCTGTACTTTCCATACGAAGTCCTTGTTGAGGTCCTTATCGTGGAGCTTGACATTGGCGACGGCGCCCTTGTCATTGTTCTTGACATCAAGGATGCCTGCCAGGGAAAGGGCGGAGGAGCCGGCATAGGCGGTGAGGGTCTGCGCGGCCTTGCCTGTGATGGATTTCGGCTCGGTATCGCCGTTTTGGAATTTGAGCTCTGTCTGGCGGATGAGTTCATCGATGAGCTGCGGCTTCAGGGATTTGATGATGGCGGCAGCAAAGCGGTGATCGGGTTTTCCGTCATTGGCAAGCATGGATGCGGAGTCGTCCAAGGCTGAGGAATAGACCTTCCTGAGGTCTACGCGTTCTTCGAAGAGCTGCAGGTCCTTATGCTGTACGGCCTGCTGGATTTCTCCTGCCGCATAGGCGGGCGTATTTTTCCAGTAGAAGAAGTACCAGCCGGCAGCGGCGGAGAGGATGACGATGATGGCGATGATTATTTTCTTAAGAAGAGATTGTTTCATAGTGCCTCCTTTTTCTATATTTCATTATACAAAAAAGAGGGCACAAGAAAAAGGATGCCTTTTCGGGCACCCTTTCTCAATAGCGTATTTTTCAATAGCGGATTATTCCTTGCATGTATCGAAGAGAGCTTTCTGCTGCGTGAATTCGATCATGCCGTAGACGCCGCCTTCACGGCCGATACCGCTTTCCTTGTATCCGCCGAACGGTGCTGCCGTATCTCTCGGGCTGTCATTGATATAGACATTGCCGGACTGGATGCGGTGAGCGACGGCGATAGCTTCCTGTTTCGGGCCATAGACGCCGGCATTCAGGCCATAGCGTACGTCGTTGGCAATGGCAACGGCATCGTCGATGTCCTTGTAAGTGATGACGCAGAGGACTGGTCCGAAGATTTCATCCTGGGCGATCGTCATGCTGTTCTTGACGTCGGTGAAGATGACCGGATGGATGTAGTAGCCGCCGGTTTCGCCAAGATCCTTCGGAACTTCGCCGTAGAGGAGTGTAGCGCCTTCTTCGATGCCCTTCTTGATATAGCTGGTGATCTTGTCATACTGGGCGCGTGAGGAAACAGGTCCGAGCTTGACATTGTGATCTTCCGGATCGCCGACGGTGTATTCTTTGGCGATTTCAATGAGCTGCTTCTCGATTGTTTCTTTTTCGCTTTCAGGAATGAGGAGACGGGAGAATGCGGTGCAGGTCTGTCCGGAGTTCAGGAAAATGGTATTGAAGCAGAGATGGATCGGCTTGTTATAGTCGTGGTCTTCTGCTTTCAAAATGACATATGGGGACTTGCCGCCTAGTTCGAGGCTGATGCGCTTTATGGATTCAAGCGCATGCTTGCTGACGGTGACGCCGCCCTTGGTGGAGCCGGTGAAGGAAATCATGTCAACGAGCGGATGGGAGGAGAGGGCATTGCCGACTTCTCCGCCGCGGCCTGTGACGAGGTTGAAGACGCCTTTCGGGAATCCTGCCTTTTCAAAAGCATCGACGAGCCAGTAGGCAGAAAGCGGCGTATGCTGGCTTGGCTTCAGGATGATGGTATTGCCCATCAGGAGAGCCGGGATGATTTTCTGGATGACCTGGCCGAGAGGGTAGTTCCACGGAGTGATGCAGCCGACGACGCCGACTGGTTCTCTGTATGTTGTGGATTCTGCCATTTTTTCAACCATGGGAACGGTCGGTGCCAGATCGATGTAGGAACGGGTGCGGACGTACTGGTATTCGACCTGCGATCCTTTCGTGAAAGCCCACGGGGAGCCGAGTTCCTTGATCGTGATGTCGATCAGGCCGTCTTCCTGGCTCCTGAAGATTTCCAGGAATTTCTCCATGAGGGCGATTCTTTCGTCAAGTGTCTTGGCAGCCCATGCAGGGAAAGCAGCGTGAGCGGCTTTGGCAGCCTTGTCCACGTCCTCTGCATTGCCGGCCGGCACTCTGGCGAAAATTTCACGGGTCGCCGGGTTCTCGACGTCGATGAATGTGCCGGATGCGCCCGGGATCCATTCTCCGTTGATGTATAACTTTTCGTAATCCAAAATAAGACCTCCTTTTGGTGACAGATTTCCTGTCAGGATTCATATTTCGAGAAGAGCATAAACTTTGCCTACTTATATTATAGATACTTTCCGATTTATAAACAATATCTTAAAAAACACAACAATAATTTAGAAATCATGCAGGGAAAGCGTGCTAAAGAGAAGAGGGCGTTTCATGGTATAATAATTCTGTATGACTTTCCAAATCATTATGTGAAACAAGGAGGCATGATGGGTTTACTTGATGAAACTTTGAACCGCATCCAGCCGCTTGATCAGGATGCCATGGAGCAGGCCGGACAGCGCTGGAGTGACTTATATCTGGGCATGGGAAACCTTGGGAAAATGGAAGACATGGTGGTGCGCTATGCAGGCATCACGGGAGAGGCCATTCCGGACAAGCCCAAGTGCTGCATGGTGATTGCCTGCGCCGATCACGGCGTCTACAAGCAGGGCGTTTCCGCCTACCCGCAGTCGACAACGGTCGGCATGACGAAGTCCTATGTCGTCGCCAAGGGCGCATCGGCCAATGCGATGGCCTATTATGCAGGCGCTGACATGGTCGTCGTCGATGTGGGCATCAATCATGACATGAGCCGCGTGCCCGGCCTTCTTCCCCGGAAAATCGCATGGGGCACGAAGGATATCACCGAAGGTCCTGCCATGACAAGGGCACAGGCCATCCAGGCAATCGAGACCGGCATAGAAATCGCCGACAAGAAAGCTAAAGAGGGATACAAGGTCTTCACAATCGGTGAAATGGGGATTTCCAATACGACGTCGTCTGCGTGCATTTTAGGGGCTTTTAATCACTGGAATGCGATCGAGGTCACAGGACGCGGGACAAACATTTCCGATGAACGTCTCCGCCACAAGGTGGAGGTCGTGCAGCAGGCACTCGACGTGAACCAGCCTGATGCTGGTGACGGCATCGATGTCCTGGCCAAGGTCGGCGGGTTTGAGTTCGGATGCCTCGCCGGTGTCATCCTGGGAGCCGCTGCCAACCATGCGATGACGATCATTGACGGATTCAACACGACGGCAAGCGCCTTCATCGCAAGGGCGCTTCTTCCTGAAGTGGTGAATTACCTCATGGCGTCCCATCTGTCGCTCGAGCAGGCACACAAGAAGTCTCTGGCGGCGCTTGGCCTTGCTGAATACATCGACCTGGATTTCCGTCTCGGAGAATCTGTCGGAGCCGGCATCCAGATGAAAATGCTTGAAATTGCGCTTGCGGCATTCCGTGAGTGCGTGACAAAGGAAGAAGCGGGGGTGAAAGCATGAGCCGTATACCGGAATTGAACAAGGAAGCCATGGAAGCCTGCCAGCTTTACGTCGATAATCTGATCAAGCCGATCCATTCCCTGGGGAAACTGGAGGAAATCGCTGTCAGGATTGCAGGAGTGACGGGAAAAGTCAAGCCGTCTTACCTGAACAAGGCCATCGTCATTTTCGGCGGGGACACTGCTTCTGACGGGGAAAACAAGACGAAGGGACAGCTCTCTCATGATGAGATGAAGCTTGTCGCCCAGGGCGCAGGCCCGGTCAATGCGGCAGCGCGCATGATCGATGCGCCGGTCTACCTGATCGATGTGGGCCTTGAGCAGGATACGTCTGACATTGAAGGCGTCCTCACGCAGAAGGTCATCCGCGGGACGCACTTCGGCCATCCTGCCATGGATGATGAAGTGACGGCCGCTGCGATTTCCGTCGGCATGTCGGTGGGAAAGACACTGGCAGGGCAGGGCATCGAAGTGATCGGCCTTGGAAATATCGGGGAGCGCTCCATGCTTTCCGCACTGGCCGTGACGACAGCCATCATGAAGGAAGATTTGAAGAAGGCATCTGAAAAGACAGGTTTTGCCCTGAATATTTCTGATGTTGGCGATTTTGCCAAGGATCCTGTGGGAACGCTTTCCATCGTGGGATCGGCTGAAATTGCGGCGCTCTTCGGCCTTGTCGTCGAAGCGGCCCGTTGCAACATGATGGTCGTCTTTGACAATGCCGTAACAGGTGCTGCCGTTCTGGGAGCCGTGACGGCGTATCCGGAAATCCGGAATTTTGTCATTCCTTCCGTGTATTATGAAGAACCGGTCCACCAGATGCAGATGCAGAAACTTGGCATGAAAGCATTCCTCCATTATGATTTCACGGAAGCAGAAGGTTACGGTTCCGCGCTGGGACTTTCCCTCATGGATGCGGCAATCGACATGCTGAACCAGATGAAGACATTCGGTTCGGCCGGCGTCGATGTGGCTGAAGACGGTCCGGGCGCAGGCAGGCAGAGAGAGGAGATCAAGTGATGAAAGCTTTATTCGTACGATGCTACGGCAGACTGACGGCGGATATGATGATCGGCGGACTGATCGACATGGGCGTGCCGCCCGTGTACCTGAAGTCCTGCCTTTCTGATGCAGGCATTACGGCAGATTTCATGGAAAAGCCGAACCCTGCTGCCCAGATTTCTGCGCACTACTTCCATATTTTCCCCGAAGATTTTGAAGGGTCTCTTTCCATGGCAGATTTCATGGCGCGCTGGAGAAGCCTTTGTGAAAAGGTGCATCCGGAATGGGAAGAAACAGGCTGGAAGGTATTCCGCGCTCTTGCATCCGGCCTCCCGGAAGGAAAGGATGACCTCTCTTTGATCGGAGTGTCCATAGAAAATGCGGTTTCCCTCTACCTTCTCTTATGCTGCCTGGATTATCTGGAAACAGAATCCCTTTTCACGATTCCTTTCTCCATAGAAAAGGGAACGTCAGAGGCGGCAAAGGCATCGCTTGCGATCCTCAAGAGCGCAGGCGCAACGGACGGGGAGCCGGTGCCTGCAGAAGACATCCATCCTTTTGCAGCAGCCATCCTTGAAGGACTGTCTGCCGGTTTCATTTCCATGGACGGCAGATTCCTTTCCGACAAGACAGCGTATGGAAGCTCCTCAGCTGACAAGCCGACAGGGGACAATACAGTCTGCCTGTACCTGGGATACTATACAGACCGTGCAGAGTCTGTTTTCGGACGCCATATGAAAGTATTCGGTGCCAACCCCGATCTCGAACTGTAACAGGTGCTGTATGACCTGCAAGGGTCCGCATTCCTCTTTCCAAAGGGGAGGCGGGCTCTTTTTTGTGCGCGGGAGAAAAGGAGCCGGGAAGCCCGAAGAAGGGGTCAATGGCCCTCTTGTATCCTTTTTGTAAAAAAGTTCAAATTTTTTTCAAAAAAGGGCTTGCGCAAAATGGAATGATGGGGTATACTTAAACACGTCGCAAAGAGCCGGACAAACACCGGAAACTTCGATAGATTCGGATAAAAATCCCTATTGACACGAAGCGGACGGCGTGATAAAATACGGTTCATGACGACGAAGCGTCACTTCTCCGAAATCATTGATTTGAAAAAAGAGACTTGACAAATCGCCAAGCAATGATATAATGTTATTGTTGCAAATGCGCATGCGGAAGTAGCTCAGTGGTAGAGCACAACCTTGCCAAGGTTGGGGTCGCGGGTTCGAGTCCCGTTTTCCGCTCCATTGTTAGTAACCATCCGAAAGGATGTTGCTATATATTCCTGAATAGCTCAGCCGGTAGAGCGCGTGACTGTTAATCACGATGTCGCAGGTTCGAACCCTGCTTCAGGAGCCATATAGGGGTATCGCCAAGCGGTAAGGCAACGGACTCTGACTCCGTCATTCGTAGGTTCGAATCCTGCTACCCCTGCCAAATGACTCATTAGCTCAGTCGGTAGAGCACTTGACTTTTAATCAAGGTGTCCCGCGTTCGAGTCGCGGATGAGTCACCACGATGGCCTGTTCGTCAAGTGGTTAAGACACCGCCCTTTCACGGCGGGTTCGGGGGTTCGAATCCCCCACAGGTCACCAATGTGGGCGATTAGCTCAGCTGGGAGAGCGTCTGCCTTACAAGCAGAATGTCAGCAGTTCGATCCTGTTATCGCCCACCAAGTACGGCCCGGTGGTGTAGTGGTCTAACATGCCGCCCTGTCACGGCGGAGATCGTCAGTTCAAATCTGATCCGGGTCGCCACTTCTTTTTGCCTCGGTAGCTCAGTTGGTAGAGCAAAGGACTGAAAATCCTTGTGTCAACGGTTCGATTCCGTTCTGAGGCACCATATTTATGCGGCTGTGGCGGAATGGCAGACGCGCTACTTTGAGGGGGTAGTGGACTTACGTCCGTGTGAGTTCAAGTCTCACCAGCCGCACCATTCCATTTCTTGTTTCTCGTTGTTGTAACTACATATGCGGTCGTGGCGGAACTGGCAGACGCGCTATCTTCAGGCGGTAGTGGAGTAATCCGTGAGAGTTCAAATCTCTCCGACCGCACCAGTTCAAAAATAATCTCATCAGAAATGATGAGATTTTTTTGTGGTTGAAACAGGCTGCCTGAAGATAAAGGCGGGGCTGGATGGATTGAATCCGCCTGGCGCGGTTTCCTGCATCTTAATGTTCTTTGCATTATATAAGGAAGAGAATCGGCTTTTCCGTTTCTGATGCGTCTTCATGAAAAAGATTTCTTCCTGCCTCTTTGCACAGGGCGGGGCGGAGGCCTTCCGTGAAAAGGCACCCTGAAATATGGTATAATGTAATACATATTGTGTCCTTAAATGGGAGGTATCCATGGAAAATAAATTAGCCATCATCGATGGCAGCAGCCTTCTGTACCGCGCGTTTTATGCGCTTCCTCCGACGATGACGTCGCCTGACGGCGTGCCGACGAATGCCGTCTATGGTTTTCTTC
Source organism: Veillonellaceae bacterium (assembly GCA_025992895.1). NCBI lineage: Bacteria > Bacillati > Bacillota > Negativicutes > Veillonellales > Veillonellaceae > Veillonellaceae bacterium. The sequence continues at coordinate 2,008,956 of DAJPGA010000001.1, read as the reverse complement.
GCATGCTTCTTTCTCTTTACCGCGAGCTTGATCCGGCTTACGTAGCCGTCACCTTCGATAAAGACCGCCAGACGTTCCGCACGGAAATGTATGACGGGTACAAAGCGACAAGAAAACCGGCTCCGGCCGAGCTCGTTCCGCAGTTCGATCTCATCCTTGAAGTCATGCACGTCATGGGCGTTGCTGTCTACAGCCTTTCCGGCTATGAAGGCGACGATGTCCTGGGCACGCTTTCTGCGCGCTATGAAAAGGAACTGCCTGTCGCTATCGTGACAGGGGACCGCGATGCGCTGCAGCTGGCAAGCGAGAATACGACCGTCTACCTCACGCAGAAGGGGATTTCTTCCATGTCTGAAATGACGCCGAAAGCTGTCGAGGAAAAGTACGGCATCACGCCGTCCCAGGTCATCGATATGAAAGCGCTTATGGGCGATACCGCCGACAACATCCCGGGCGTCCCGGGTATCGGTGAAAAGACCGCGCTGAAACTTCTGACGCAGTACAAGACGCTCGACAATCTCTATGCGCATGTCGATGAAATCAAGGGTGCTCAGGGAAAGAAGCTTGCTGCCGGTAAAGACATGGCATACCTTTCCTACAAGCTTGCTGCAATCAAGAGAGATGTTCCTATGGAAACGACATTGGAAGAAATGGCGCAGCCGGTCCATATCAGTGAAATGAAGGAACTCTTCAGCCGCCTCGGTATCAATCTTCTCTCCCAGTTCGGCGAACTTCCCCGCTTCACGGCTCTGGCCGAAGCGAAGAAGGAAGAAGTCGCAAAGGCAGGGGAGAAGGCAGAAGACTGGAAGGATGATCTGTCCTTTGAAGGAAAGGAAACCGCCATTTCCTTTGACCTTGAAGGAACGGCTCCTTTCTATAAAGCCAGGGGTGCAGTCATTGCAGAAAATGGCCATGCCTACTTTGTAAAGCCTGAGCAATTCGCTGAAGCGGCAGAGGCCTTAAAGAAAGCCAAGGTCGTCATCACAGAAAACAGCAAGCCCATCATGGAAACAGATTTCCCATGGGAAGGGATTCCTCTCTTTGATACGACGATAGCCGCTTATCTTCTTGATCCGACAAGAACGACGTACCCGCTCTCTTACCTGGCAGGCCTTTTCAAGAAGCCTGAAATTTATGCTGACGAGATGAAGGACTTTGCTTCCAGGGGCGCAGCCATTTCCCTCTTCCTCCTTTCCATTTATGAGGATGCCAGGGACATGCTCAAGAAGAACGGCGTTGAAAAGCTCTATGATGAAGTCGAGCAGCCGCTCGTGAAGGTCCTTGCCGCTATGGAAAAGGCAGGCATTGCCACGGACACGAAGCGCTGGGAAGAAGTCCACGCTGACATGAAGTCCAGGGAAGAAGCGCTGATTTCCAAAATCTACGAAGAAGCAGGGGAAGAATTCAATATCAATTCGCCCAAGCAGCTCGGCCATATCCTTTTTGAAAAGATGGGCCTTCCTGCGGGAAAGAAGACGAAGACAGGATACTCGACGGCCGCTGACGTTCTGGAAGAACTGGCTGAGCAGTACCCGTTCGTGAAGAATATCCTTGAATACAGATCACTTTCCAAGCTGATTTCCACATACCTTGAAGCGCTGCCTCTTTTGATCCGTAAGGAAACGGGACGCATCCACACGACGTTCAACCAGACGGTCACGGCAACAGGACGCCTTTCAAGTTCCGATCCGAACCTGCAGAATATTCCTGTCAGGACGGAAGAAGGAAAGAAGATCAGGTCGCTCTTCGTTCCGGGAGAGGGTTACGATTCCTTCATTTCCTCCGATTACTCGCAGGTCGAGCTCCGCGTGCTCGCGCATATGTCAGAAGATGAAGGGCTCATCCGTGCCTTCCTCAATAAGGAAGACATCCACAGAAGAACAGCCGCTGAAGTCATGGGCATCCCGTTCGAGGACGTCACGCCCGAGCAGCGTTCGCATGCAAAAGCCGTCAACTTCGGCATCATCTATGGCATCAGCGATTTCGGCCTTGCCCGCCAGCTCGGCATCACAAGGACGGCTGCTGCCGACTATATCAAGGCATATTTTGAAAGATATCCGAGCATCCATGCGTTCATGAACAGGATGATCGAGGATGCAAGAAAGACAGGCCGCGCTGTGACGCTCTACGGACGTTACAGGGAGCTCGCCGATATCAACAGCAAGAATTTCCAGCGCCGCTCCTTTGCGGAAAGAACAGCGATGAACACGCCGATCCAGGGGACGGCTGCTGATATCATGAAGATGGCAATGATCGCCGTCTATGACAAGATGCAGGCAGGAAATTTCAAGAGCCGCGTGCTGCTGCAGGTCCACGATGAACTGGTGGCAGAAGTTACGGCCGACGAAAAGGAAGCAGTCGCAAAGCTTCTGAAGGAAACGATGGAATCCGTCGTAAGCCTCAGAGTGCCGCTTGTGGCTGATGTGAATGAAGGGAAAAACTGGGCGGAGACGAAGTAGCCCGATAGAAGGCAGGAGAAAAGATTGTACAGGATAGGACTTACGGGAGGGGTTGGAAGCGGAAAAAGCGCTGTTTCCAATTACATGCATACATTGGGAATCCCGGTGATCGACGGGGATAAGCTGGCCCGCGAAGCGGTCACGCCGGGAAGCCAGGCCATGGCGAGGATGGAGCAGGTCTTCGGGAAGGAAATCTTCAATGAGGACGGCACTCTTGACCGCCTGAAAACGGCCGAGATCATTTTTACGAATGAAGAGAAAAGGCAGCAGCTGAACGACATCATTCATCCTTATATCTGGTACCGCACGCAGGAGGAGCTTTACCGCGCGCAGGACGAAGGCCATTCCGTCGTCGTCCTTGATATGCCGCTCCTTCTTGAAATCAGCTGGCAGCTTCGTGTCGAAGCCGTATGGATCGTAGAGGTGCCGCTTGAGGTCCAGATCAAACGCGTCATAAACCGTGATCATTTCACGAGGGAACAGGTACTGGAAAGAATAGGCAAGCAGATGCCGACATTAAACAAGCTGAACTATGCTGATGTCGTCATTGACAACAGCCATTCCGTCGAAGAAACGGAAAGGCAGGTCAGGGAGGCGCTGAAGCATGTTCCGGGATTTGCATTTCCGGAGGGAATGGAAGTATGAGAATTGCTCTGAAACGCAGGAAAAGGGAAGTCAGACGCCACCAGGGAAACACCGGGGCTATGGTGTTTGTCCTTTTGCTTGCGCTTTTGAGCATGCTGGTGCTTTTTCTTTTGCATAATTCTGCATTTCTCCGCCCGAGCGTGGAGGTTTCGATCCTGATTGAGAAAAGTGCGGCGGAGCAGCATGTGTCGCCTTCTCTTCTGGAAGCGGTCATCCTGACGGAAAGCAAGTTTGATGCCAAGGCTGTTTCCCATGTGGGAGCGGTCGGCATGATGCAGCTCATGCCGGAAACGGCGGATTGGATTTCCGAAGAAAGCGGCCTTCCGTCGGACAATTTGAGCCGGCCGGATGAAAATATCCCGCTTGGCGCATGGTACCTGAATTTCCTTTTGAAGAAGTACCACAATAATGAAGTGCTGGCTCTTGCCGCCTACAATGCCGGCCGCGGCAATGTCGACGAGTGGGTGGAAAAGTACAACTGGGGCGAAGGCTTTTCAAAAATTGATGAAATCCCCTTCCCGGAAACGCGCGAATTCGTGAAGACGGTCGTCAGCGCAAGGGACAGGCTCGAATCGGAGAGGAAGGAAAAGGAGAAAGAGAAAAATGGCAGTTGATGATGAAAAGTTAAAAGCGGAAAGAGAAGCGCGCAGGAAGCTTTTCATGGACTGGGACATAGAAAAGGAGCTCCCCGCTGATATCAGCGGATACAAGCTTCACCGGATCGACAAGCAGGACGGGCGCATCTATTATGCCTTCGGCTGGACGAACGAGGAAAACGGCTGGGAAGTCCGCGCTCTCTTCGATGAGGAAACGATGGATTACATGGTAAAGATGTACCTGCGCCTTGTGATGCTGACGGAAATCGAGCTCATCACGGGCGACTTTGATGAGTTCAAGAGAAATCTTGTCCTCCTGACGCCAAAGGCCATCGATCACGAGCTGATCCACCGCGAGAATGTATCGGTCCTTGTCAGGGGCAAAGGCTTCATGGTCTGGGACAGCGAGCCATTCCTTCCTGAAACAATCGGCCATTACCAGAGGATGATCAAACCTTCGATGCCGGTCCTTGGTCTCAACGGGTCCTACATCATAGGGGCGTATGAGTGCCGCGAAAAAGACACGGGCATCCTTTTCTTCTATAATATGTACAGAGACGAGTACTACGGCGAGCTTCGCGCCGGCGGAATCCCTGGCATCATCCATCAGTATGACGCCAAGACGATTCCCGAACTGGAAGAAGCCATCAATAAAAATCTCAAGAAGAATCTTCATGCCCTGTATGAAAATCCTGTCATTGATGATTAAGCACGAAGAAACCGGGGGAAAGTTTGCTCCCCTTTACAAGATGTGATATAATAAATCAGTAAATCATGTTCGGTTTATTTGTTTTATTTTATCGTTTATAGAATTTCCTGTGGAGTGAGCCTCGGCTCACTTTTTCTTATATTTAACATTCATAGGAGGGTATATGGCGCACAAGGAAGTCGAGGATGCTGTAGAAAAATTACTGGAACCAATTCTTGAAGCGGACGGCATTGAAGTTGTCGACGTGGAATACGTCAGGGAAAGAAACTGGATTCTTCGTATTTTCATTGATAAGGAAGGCGGCGTCGACCTGAATGACTGCCAGGTCATCAGTGAAAAGGCAGGAGCCATACTCGACGAGAAGGATCTGATTCCGGACAATTACATGCTGGAAGTTTCCTCGCCGGGTCTTGACCGCGTACTGAAAAAGGACAAGGATTTCATCCGCTATACAGGCGAAGAAGTCGATGTCAAATTGTTTGCTCCCCTTGAAGGTCATAAAGGCGTAAAAGCTTTCACAGCTCTTTTGGACGGGCTTTCCGAAGACGGAAGCCTGAAGCTCACGCTGGAAGGCGGCGAAAGCATTGTCCTTGGCAGGGACAAGATCTCGCAGGTCAGACTGCATTTTTCATTTTAATCTCGGAGGAATAATTCATCGTGAATGGCAATTTATTAGAAGCAATACAGAGTTTGGTCAAAGTAAAGAAAGTCGACGCCGATGTCGTATTCGACGCGCTTGAAATGGTGCTGCTCACCGCTTACAAGAAGGAAACGGGAAGCAACGCAAAGACATCCATCAAGCTGAACCGCGAAACCGGCGATTATCAGATTTTTGAAGAAAAGACCGTTGTTGAATCCATCGATCCGGAATCTGAAAATGCAATTAATGAGATCACAGTAGAAGATGCTAAGAAGATCGACAGAAGCTATGAAGCAGGCGATCTTTTGAGCATTGACGTGACCCCGAAGAATTTCGGACGCATCGCTGCCCAGACAGCTAAACAGGTCATGATCCAGAAGCTGCGCGAAGCAGAAAGAGGATCCCTTTATGAAGAATTCTCCGGCCGCGCAGGCGATGTCATCACCGGCACCGTCAAGTGGAGCGAATCCAGAGCCATTTTCGTGGATCTCGGCCGCTGCGAAGGCATCCTTCCATATGCAGAACAGATTGAAGGCGAAGAATTCAAGGCCAATGACAAGATCAAGTGCTACGTTCTTGAAGTCAAGAAAACTACCAAGGGACCGGAAATCATCCTTTCCAGAACCCATCCGGGACTTCTGAAGAGACTTTTTGAACTTGAGGTTCCTGAAATCTACAGCGGTACCGTTGAAATCAAGAACGTGGTCCGTGAAGCAGGCTCCCGTTCAAAAATCGCTGTTTATGCTATGGACCCGACTGTCGATCCGGTCGGCGCCTGCGTAGGACCGAAGGGCCAGAGAGTCCAGAACATCGTCAATGAACTGCATGGCGAAAAGATCGATATCGTCCGCTGGGACGAAGATCCGGCCATTTTCATTGCGAATGCGCTCTCTCCATCCAAGGTCATTTCCGTTTCCGTATGGGATGAAGAAAATTCCTCCTACGTCGTCGTTCCTGACTACCAGCTGTCACTGGCTATCGGCAAGGCAGGCCAGAATGCAAGACTGGCTGCCAAGCTGACAAACTGGAAAATCGATATCAAGAGCGAAACCCAGGCAAGAGAAGAAGGCTTCGGCCAGGCCGCTGAAGAGGACGATGGAGATATCCTCGGAGACATCGAAGAAAGCGGACAGGAGGAAGAAACTAAAGAATGAAGCAGAAGAAGATCACGATGCGCATGTGCGTCGGCTGCAAAGAGCTGAAGCCAAAGAAGGAACTCCTCCGCGTCGTAGCGCTTCCGACAGGAATCATTGAACTGGACAGGACTGGGAAGAAATCCGGCCGCGGAGTCTATGTCTGCGACAACATCGAATGTTTCGAAAAGGCATATGAATCCCACGGGCTGGAAAAATCCCTGAAGCGCCCTGTGTCCAAGGAAGTCTATGACTCCCTTAAGGAACAGATTGAAAATGGATGATCCAGTATACAGGATGCTGGGCCTCTGCATGAAAGCGGGGCGCCTGCTTTCCGGCAGCGAACAGGTCTCTGAAGGCCTTCGGAAAGGCACGGGCAAACTGCTGATCATCGCGGAAGACAGCTCCCAGAGAACAAAAGAGGAATACACGAATGCAGCGGAGAAATGGAAAATCCCTTACCGTGTATTCGGCGAAAAAGACAAATTAGGGCAGGCCCTTGGCAAGGGGGTACGGACAGCAGCCCTTATAGTAGATAAAGGATTCGGAAAGGCGATCGCTGAGAAGATCGACAACCGGAAATAAGAACGGACGGGAGGCTGCTTATGCAGAAAAAGAAGTACAGAGTATATGAATTAGCAAAAGAGTTTAAAAAGTCGGATAAAGAGGTCATGGACGCTTTGAAGAAGAACCATATTGAGGTGACTAGCCGCCTGTCCGGAGTAGATGAAGGGGCGAAAACCGTTTTGGCAAAAGAATTTGAAGCATCCAAGAAACCAGCAAGACGTCCGCAGATGCGTACCGTAAGGTTCGATCAGCAGGGCAGACCGACTGACAGGAAGTCCGGAGAAGCAGGCCGCAAAGCCGCTTACTCGAGCGTGGAGCCGGAAGCCCATAAAGCTTCCGAAGCGCCGAAGCCGGCAGAAGTGAAAGCAGAGGCTCCGAAAGCGGAAGCCGCTCATCAGGAAAGAAAAGAAACCCGCGGAAGAGAGGAAAATACCACGCGCCCCGTAAGAGATAACAGAAACGACCGTCCGAATAATGACAGGAACGACCACAGAAATGACCGTTCCTCCGGAGATAGAAACGACCGCCCGTCCGGCGACAGAAATAACCGTTCCTACGGTGACAGAAACGGCCGCCCGTCCGGCGACAGAAATGGAAACCGTTCCTACGGCGACAGAAACGGCCGCCCGTCCGGTGACAGAAATGGCAGCCGCCCGTCCGGCGACAGGAGCGGAAACCGTCCATACGGTGACAGAAACGGAAACCGCACCAATGGCGACAGAAACGGCCGCCCGAATGGCGACAGGAACGGCAGACCGTTTGGCGGAAACGATCATTCCAGAAATGATCACTCCCATAACCAGCATCCGGCAGCAGCCGCTGCTCCGGTAGAAGAAATCGCTCCGGAAACTACGGCAGTCAGACGTGAAAAACCGGCTAAGAAGAAAACAAAGAAGGACTGGGAAAAGGCAAGAAGAGAAAAGGAAGGCGGCTCTTTGATGGCCCGTTCCCTGAAGCAGGGCAAGAAGAAGAAGCATAACCAGGAAAAGAAGCAGGATACCTATCCGACAGAAGTGACTGTCCCGTCTGCTGTTACCGTCAAGGAACTGGCTGAACTCTTCGGCCGCGAAGTCAGCGAGATCATCAAACATCTGATGGCTCTTGGCGTCATGGCTACCATCAACCAGAACCTCGATCCGGATACCGTCGAAATCCTTGCTGAAGAATTCGGCGTAACCCTTCTGAAACCTGAAAAGGAAGAAGATCCGACGGAATACATTCCGGAACCGGATGATCCCCGTTTCCTCGTACCGCGTCCTCCGATCGTTACGATCATGGGCCACGTCGACCACGGCAAGACGACACTGCTTGACGCTCTGCGCCAGACAAATGTCGCTCTCCACGAAGCCGGCGGCATCACCCAGAGAATCGGTGCTTACCAGATCCGTTACAAGGGTCACAAGATCACATTCCTGGATACCCCTGGCCACGAAGCATTCACCGCTATGCGTTCCAGAGGCGCTCAGCTGACGGATATTGCCGTCCTGATCGTTGCTGCCGACGACGGTGTCATGCCGCAGACCATTGAAGCTATCCACCATGCAAAGAACGCAGGCGTTCCGATCATGGTTGCCATCAATAAGATTGATAAACCAGGCGCAAACCCTGACCGCATCAAGGAAGAACTTTCCAAGGAAGGACTTCTGGCGGAAGACTGGGGCGGCGATGTCATCATGACCCCGATTTCCGCCAAGAAGAAGATCGGCCTTGATGACCTCCTGGAAAACATCCTTCTCGTAGCAGAAATGAAGGAACTCAAAGCCAATCCGAAGCGTGAAGCTTACGGCGTCGTTGTCGAAGCACAGCTGGATAAGGGCAGAGGCCCTGTCATGAGCGTGCTCGTACAGAACGGCACACTCCATGTCGGAGACGGCATCCTGGCCGGCAAGAGCTGGGGCCGCGTCCGCGCCATGAACAATGAAAACGGCCGCAAGATGAAGAGCGCCGAACCGGCTGCACCAGTTGAAATCCTCGGTATGGACAGCGTTCCGGAAGCAGGCGACCATTTCTATGTCATGGATGAAAGAAAGGCTAGAAACATCGCTGAAATCCGTGCATCCCGTGCGAAGGAAGAAGAACAGAGAAGCGTACAGAAGGTAACACTCGACAACATCTTCGAAAAGATCAAGGAAGGCGAAATGAAGGAACTTGACCTCATCGTCAAGGCAGACGTACAGGGCTCCGTTGAAGCGCTCGTTCAGTCCCTCATGGGCATCAAGAGTGATGAAGTCCGCGTTTCCATCGTCCACTCCGCTGTCGGCGCCATCAACGAATCCGATGTCATGCTGGCATCTGCTTCCAATGCGCTGATCATCGGCTTCAACGTCCGTCCGGATGCCAATGCAAGAGCACTGGCTGAAAAAGACGGCGTCGATATGCGTCTCTACCGTGTCATCTATGACTGCATTGATGATATCAAGGCAGCTATGGCCGGCATGCTTGCTCCGACCATCCGCGAAGTCGTTCTCGGCCACGCAGAAGTCCGTCAGGTCATCCATACACCGAAACTTATCGTTGCCGGCTGCTATGTACAGGACGGCAAGATCACAAGCAGCTGCCGTCTCCGCCTGATCCGCGACGGCATCGTCATCCATGAAGGCAAGATCGCATCCCTGCGCCGCTTCAAGGATGATGTGAAGGAAGTCGCACAAGGCTTCGAATGCGGTATTTCGCTGGAAAGCTACCGCGACGTCAAGGAAGGCGACCAGCTTGAATCCTTCGAGCTGAAAGAAGAAGCTGCCACCTTGGAATAATCAGGGCAGGCGTTCTTAATTAAAAAGTAAGAGGCCCGCATCCCTATTTCGATGACGGGCCTCTTTATTTCTTAGTATCCGCAAAGAGCGGAAGATCCTGCCGCATGCGGCAAGAGAGGAATCCATATGTCAGAATTACGCGTTAGAAAAATACAGGAATTCATCAAGCAGGAAGTCAGCCAGATGCTCCTCTATGACCTGAAAGATCCGCACATCGGCTTTGTCACCGTGACAGGCGTCCATGTGACCGGAGATTTGCGCGAAGCAACGATTTACGTCAGCCTTTTCGGAAAATCCTGGGAAAAGGCAAAATCGCTCGAAGCGCTCAACAAGGCAAAAGGCTTCATCCGCAAGGAACTCGGCCAGCGCCTCAAGATTTACTACACACCGGAAATTACCTTCGAAGAAGACAAGTCCCTTGATTACGGCATGCACATTGAAGGTCTCCTGAAAAAGGTGCATGAAGAAGAAAAGGATAAAGCTCCGAAGGAAGATACTGAAAAGGAGGACTAAAAATGAGTCTTGGCAAAGATCATGCAGTCGAAATCGACAAACAGCAGGCTATGGATTTCCTGAAATCCCATAACCGTTTCCTTCTCGTAGGACATGAGCATCCGGACGGAGACGACGTAGGCTCCATCTGCGCGCTGTACAATGTCCTTCTCTCCATGGGCAAGGAAGCCGACATGGTTCTTCCTGATCCCGTGCCGAGAGTGTACACCCTCGTTGAAACGTCTGCAAAGGTCATGACATCCATTCCGGAAAGAAGGAATTATGATGCCATCGTCTTCACGGACCTTTCCAACCTGGAAAGAGGCGGAAACTTTGATTTCCCGGACGTGGACAGCCTCTGCATCGACCACCACAGAAGCAATGAAAGATATACCGATTACCTTTACCTGCGCTACCACTATGCAGCAACGGCAGAAATGCTTGCTGAAATGTTCTTCGACGAAGGAATCCAGATGGACAAGGACACATGCAATGCCCTTTACATGGCCATCGGCACCGACAGCGGCTTCTTCAAATTCAGCTGCACATCCCCGCATACGCTCCTCATGGCAAGCAAGCTGGTAGAAATGGGCGCTGATCCCTCTTACATTTCCAACCGTCTGGAAGAAAAGACGGAAGAAGCCATGAAGTGCTACAAGATCGTAGCAGGCACCGTCCACTCCTATGCAAACGGCAAGATTGTCATTGCATACATGGACAAGGAAGCCATGGATCTTGATGGTGAAAATTCCGATTACTATGCAACGATTCCGCGCTGCATCAAAGGATGTGAAATCGCTGCCCTCTTCAAGTACAGGGGAGAAAAGGAAACCCGTATTTCCCTGCGCGCCAAGGAATATGCCAATGTAGGAAAGCTGGCTGAGGAATTTGGCGGCGGCGGACACTGGAAAGCATCCGGCTGCACCATCCATGAAACATTTGCAGACGCAGAGCCCATTTTTGTCAAAGCTGCGGAGAAGTATCTCTGATGGACGGCGTCCTTAATGTCATCAAGCCGAAGGACTGGACATCCTTCGATGTCATTGCAAAACTAAGGAAGATTTACCACCAGAAGAAAATAGGACACGGAGGGACGCTCGATCCTATGGCATCCGGCGTTCTTCCCGTGTTCCTGGGCCGCGCGACGCGCCTCATCGAGTATGCGCCCATCCATACGAAGAGCTATGAAGCAGAATTCATCATGGGCATCAGGACGGATACCGAGGACGTGACGGGAGAAATCCTTGAAAGGGGAGAAGTCCCGGCGGACACATCCATCTGGGAAGGAGCCATCAGCGCCTTCCGCGGAGACATCATGCAGGTGCCTTCCATCTATTCAGCCATCAAGGTGAATGGGGAAAGAGCCTACAAGCTTGCCCGCGAAGGAAAGGAAGTCGAGCTCAAAGCACGCCCGGTCACGATTTATGACCTGACCATCCGGGAAATCGCACCGCCCGTCATCAAGCTCTCCGTGACCTGTTCTTCCGGTACGTACATCCGGGCGCTTGGAAGGGATATCGGGGAGAAGGCAGGATGTCTTCTTACGATGTCCTCCCTTGTCCGCACCGTTGTCGGCCCCTTTTCTATTGAAAACGCAAAGACGATGGAGGAAATTGAGAAGGATCCCGAAGGTTCTCTCATGACGAGCCTGAAACCGATCCTTTCCGGTCTTCCCAATATCGAGCTTTCCGAAAAGGAAGCCAGAGATTTCCTTCAGGGGAAACGGCTCAAGACGAAAGAAAAAGACCTTGATATGGCGGCTGCCTTCCATGGGGACACGTTCCTCGGCACCGCATACGTCAAGGCAGGCATCATTCATCCAAAGAAAGTTTTTTCGTGAGGAATTATGAAGATTTTACATGCATTGGAAGAAATCAGGGACGGAGAACCCCGCGTTTTTGTCCTTGGATTTTTTGACGGCTGCCACCTGGGCCATCAGGCGGTCTTTAAAGAAGCAGCAAAGCTTGCGGAAGAAAAAGGCGCAGGAATCGGCGTCATCACCTTCTATCCGCATCCCATGAGCGTTCTTGCGCCCGGCATCCGCGTCCCTCTTCTTCAGTCAGAAGAGGAAAAGGCAGAGTCCTTCCGGAAGGCAGGCATGGATCTGGCCGTATTTATCCGCCCGACAAAGGAATTCCTCTCTGAAACGGCAGAAGCATTCCTGAAAAGCCTTGCGGATATTCCAGGCATCAAGGGCATTGTGACAGGAGAAAACTTTTCCTTCGGGAAAGGCGCCTCCGGCAATGTTTCTTCCATGAAATCCTATTTTGAAGGAAGCGGTGTTGGTGTTGTGACAGCGCCCCTTGTTTCAGAAGGCGGAAAAGCGCTGTCGAGCACGACGATCCGCACGTTGATTGAGGCGGGAAAAGTCGAAGAAGCATCAAAGCTTCTTGGAAGGAACTATACGATGTCAGGCGACGTCGTTCACGGCTTCCACAGAGGAAATGATCTCCTGGGCTTTCCGACAGCGAACCTCCGCATGCCCGATGCCCGCGTCCTTCCTGCTGACGGCGTCTATGCGACAAAGACAAGGATCGAAGGGAAATGCTATCCATCCGTCACAAATATCGGGACGAATCCGACCTTTGGCAACAGCGAAAAAACGATCGAAACCTTCATTATCGATTTTGATGAAGAAATCTATGGAAAAAGCTTCACCCTGGAATGGGTGAAATACATCCGCGGCGAAGTGAAGTTTGATTCCATAGACGCACTCAAAGCACAGATAGAAAGCGATATAGAAACAGCAAAGAAGATCCTTTTCTGATGCTTCTTGCAATAAAGGGGCTGTGACAAAATGAGCAATTATTTTGATCACAGCCCTTTTTGCTGGGATATTCGATTAGAAGATTACCCAACACATTTATATATTTGTACCGTGCTATCTAGAAACCGCAAAACCTCGCTTCGCTCGTGGAGATGAACCTCCTCAGTCGGCTCCGCCGCCAGCTCCCCCTACGGGGCGAGCTCAAACACCATTAAACCGAACTTCGTTCGAGATAAGCAAAGGTGTATTTACTTCGTTTTGTCACAGCCCCTTTTCATACGCGGAAGAGATATCATGGATGTCATGCTGCCGTTTCCTGCATATCAGACTATGAAAGAGCTATTGATTAATAGATTGTATGCTATGGATTAAAGAATTAACAAGTTTCTATGTATTTAAATCGTATACTATAAGTTATAAATCATTGTATAATTCATAGACAAGTTATAACTTATAATAAAAATAAATGATTATGGTAACTTTTTATATATTGGAATCTATGATTAAAAGATGAAGGGATTTCTGAAACTGCTGAAAAGAAATATTGGATAGTATTCTATTCAAGAAGTATGATAAGAGCATAGTTACAGGTTCGGGGAAGCCGAACAAGTTATACCGGAGGCACAGACCATGAGAGATCAGCAGATCGAAAACGAAGTTGTAGAAGAAGTCAGACCAGAAGAAATTTGCTTCGCATTACTTGAACTCGTAAGCATGGGAAAACATTAATACTTCTCCAAGAGCTGCCGCCGGGCAGCTTTTTTCTTTGCGGTGTTGGATTTAGGTAAGCGGCTGCCTTGCCTTCCCAGACGGGGAAGAAGGGCCGTAGGCCGGTCTTGACCTTGCCCTGGAAGGGAAGGGGTAAACGGATACAGCATTTCCTCAGCCGCAGGTATATACGTTCGAAACAAACCAGAAATGATTTCTTATATTTCACATCGCCGAACTGTCCCCGGAGGGGAAAGTGCCCAGCCTATCACTTTTCTGATGCTGGGCGAAAGAGTTGCATTTTCTAAGAAGGCGAAGCATCATCGTCTAAGGTTTTCAAAAGGTGCAATTTCTAAGAAGGCGAACCATCCTTTATGGTTTCTAGATAAGACAAATCATAAATAGACTGGTATTCTCTAATCGAATATAACGGCGAAAAAAGGGATTGCGGCAAAATGATTGCATATTTTGTCACAGCCCTTTTTTACTGGCTGAAATATAGACATTCTCTATAAGTATATACATGAAAATGGGAGTAAATAGCAGTATTTTGGTACATTTAAACGATAGCGGCGGCCTCTTCATGATTGACATCCCTTTATAGTAGATTTAAAATAATAACACTAGCATTATATTTGCCTACGATTCCAATGAGAATCTTTGTTGGTAGCGGCCGCAATTATAATATGGAAAAATGGGATTTTCCTAGTCAATTCTGTAGAGTAAAGGAGAGATTATTATGGCTATTCACTTTTCTGAAGTACTGTCTAAGATGAAAGGCTCCGACCTTGGTCCATTGCTGGCTCTTACCGCTCAGCCGGACATTATTTCGTTTGCCGGCGGTCTCCCGGCTCCGAGAACATTTCCTCTGAAAGAATTGACTGAAGTTGCAGTCAAAGTCAGAGAAGAAGACGGCGCCGGCGCTATGCAGTACGGTCCGTCCCTCGGTTTCATGGGACTCCGTCAGGCTATTGCCGACCGCATGAACCGCATGTATTGTCCGATGGGCATGGATAAAGTCGATCCGAAGAACATCATGATCACCACTGGATCCCAGCAGGGTCTTGATATCACCGGACGCGTATTCATCGACAAGGACGACGTCGTCCTCATTGAAAGCCCGTCCTATCTTGGCGCTATCGGTGCATTCGCTCTCGAACAGCCGAAATTCGTCGAAGTTCCGACCGATGATCAGGGCATGATCCCGGAAGAACTGGACAAGATTCTTGCTACAACCGACAAAGTCAAATTCATCTATGTCATCCCGAACTACCAGAACCCGACCGGTATCTGCTGGTCCCTGGAACGTCGCCAGAAATTCATGGAAGTCGTTACCAAGTATGAAATCCCGGTATTCGAAGACAACCCGTACGGCGACCTGCGTTTTGAAGGCGAAGAAATCGCTCCGCTCGTTTCCATGGATCCGAAGCACCTCGTCATCTATTCCGGCACCTTCTCCAAGACACTGGCTCCTGGCATGAGACTGGCATGGCTCGTATGCAACGATGAAATCCTTGCAAAGATGGACCTCGTCAAAGGCTCCACCGACCTTTCCACACCATGCGTCACCCAGCGTGAAGTTGCCATGTACATGGCAAACTATGACTTCGAAGGCCATATCAAAGAAAACTGCAAGCTGTACGCTCACCGCCGCGACGTCATGTGCGACGCTATCAAGAAGTACTTCCCGTCCGATGTGAAGTCCACCTATCCGCATGGCGGCCTCTTCCTCTGGGTAGAACTTCCGGAAGGCTGCGATGCACGCGACCTCTTCAAGTATGCTATCGAAAGAAAAGTCGCTTACGTACCGGGCGACTCCTTCTTCCCGGCATCCGGCAAGAGAAACTACTTCCGCCTGAACTTCTCCTACAATGACGACGATGTCATCGAAGACGGCGTAAAGAGACTCGCTGATGCACTTAAAGCTTACTTGGCTGACAAGAAATAATTGATGCAGGCACTAAAAAGGGACTGCGACAAAATGTGTAATCATTTTGCCACAGTCCTTTTTGTGTGAGTATATTCGATTAGAGGATTAATATAACATAGATATGCAGATAGATAATCTGAAAACCTAAAAACCTCGCTACGCTCGAAAACTACTGTATTCCCGGTCTCCGACCGGACCTTTGGTATGATTCAACAAGAAAGACAGAATAATATCATAAATATATTAGGAGGTCATTCTTATGCCATGTAAAACCAAAGCGTCCCCGGAGGAAATGTTAGACCAGATTGCTTCATATCTCTATCAGGGTGTTACGATTACCCAGGCAGCTGAAAATCTTCATATGAGCCGCATAACATTCAGGAAATGGGTCCTCCGGTATAAAGAGGAGGGCTTTAAGGGATTGCGGCCCAGGCAGCATTTGTCTTACTACTCCAATCAGATGAAGATCCAGGCCGTAAAGGAATATCTTAAAGGCGGTGTTTCCATGCTTTCCGTCTGTGCCAAATACAGAATTTCCGGCACACTCTCCCTTAAAACATGGATTGAGGCGTATAATGAGCATAAGTTGACAGACCTCGTTTCTGAAGGAGGAGATCTTATGGGCAAACGCCAGCAATCGGTCAAGGAAGAGCGAGTCAGAATCGTTCAGGAGTGCATCGCCAGTGGATGCGATTATAACAAGATAGCCAAGAAGTACAACATGTCCTACCAAACGCTCTACACATGGGTAAAAAAGTTCAAGGAAATGGGCGAAGTTGGTCTTGAGGATTACAGAGGAAAGCCGATCAGGCTCCAAACGCCCCGGACCGAA
This sequence comes from Veillonellaceae bacterium, assembly GCA_025992895.1. NCBI lineage: Bacteria > Bacillati > Bacillota > Negativicutes > Veillonellales > Veillonellaceae > Veillonellaceae bacterium. The sequence goes on along the minus strand of DAJPGA010000001.1, from coordinate 1,992,725 downwards.
GAAGAACAGCTGCGTCAGGAGAATGCCAGACTTCTTGAAGAACAGAAGGATCTTATAGCAGAGATTGCCCTGCTAAAAAAAAAGATGGAGATAGAGGAAAGGTTGCGTTCCTCGAAGGATTCAGCCTTACTCACCTTCTCAGAGATTTTAAAGCCATAAAAGAAGTCCATGAAGAAACCAACATCTCCATAGAAAGTCTCTGCCGACTCTCAAAGGTCTCCCGGGCAGCTTATTACGGATGGCTGAATCATATTAAGAGCGGCCGTGAACTGCTGAGAGAAAAGGTCGCACAGGAGGTCATGAAAACCCATCAGGAATATCCGGATATGGGATACCGCCGGATTAACGATTGGATCAAGAAGGATGACAACATCAATATAAATGTAAGCGACAGTCTGGTTCTTCGTATCATGCGGATACTTAATATTAAGTCCGTGATCAAGTACAAGACCGATGGTTGCACTCGTAACGCAAAGGATCCAAAGTACATTTTTGAAAACCTGCTGAACCGTGACTTTGATGCCGGCGTGTCCAATGCAAGATGGATGACGGATGTCACTGAATTCAAGTACACAACTGCTGATGGAGTTTTGCACAAGTTATATTTAAGCGCGATTATTGACGGCCATGATCGCCGGATTGTCTCTTATGTCATCGGCGACAGGAACAATACTGCACTGGCTTTTGAGACAATGGAAAAGGCACTTAAAGAGAATCCTGGAGAACATCCAATGATTCATACCGACCGCGGATTCCAGTATACAAGCAACGGATTCCATAAGATTGTTGAAAAAGCAGGACTGGTTCACAGCATGTCCCGTGTAGGCTGCTGTGCAGACAACGGTCTGATGGAAGGGTTCTGGGGAATGCTGAAGCGCGAACGTTACTACACACGTAAATTCACCAGCCGTAAAGCAGTGGTAAGCATGATCAACGGCTACATCTACTTCTACAACAACAAACGCATTCAGCGCAAATTACATCTTTTAGCTCCAATGGAAGTATTCAACGCAGCTCCAATGGCTGCATGATTAAGATTAAAGTACGATTAGATTTTTTATGATATTTATTTGTCTGTATTAACAAATCCGCACCACCTTCTCCTTCGGAGCAAGGTCAACACCCTTAAACCAAACTTCGTTTGAGAAAAGGGAAAGCAGTGCCCTAGTGGATTTTGTCGCAGCCCCTTTTGTTGATCGGAATATTATTTTTCGATTTCATAAGGCCATTCAAGGATGCCGCCAAAGTCATTGACGTGCTTGTAACCCATGGAAACGAGCTCCCTGGATGCCTTGAGACTTCTGACGCCTGAGCGGCAGTAAACGAGAAGTACAGCGTCCTTGTCCGGAAGAGCTTTTTCAGCAGAAGAGGGAACGGTTCCAAGCGGAAGGAGCATGGCGCCCGGCACATGGCCTCCTGCGTATTCGGATGGTTCCCTGACGTCGACGATGGTGACATTTCCTTTATCCATCATCTCTTTGGCTTCGGATGCAGAAATTTTCTTGTATGCGCCGTCAGCTTCAGCGCTGCAGCCGGTCAGCAGAAGAGCGGCTGAAAAAACGGCGAGACTTAGAATCATGTATTTAATCATAGTGCCTCCTGTCAGGAATTCTTTGTAAATGAAAAGAAATCACGGATTTTTTGCCAGAGGGAGCGGACCGGATTGAGGTGCATCGGTTCGGCAGGCTTTCTTGCATGCTGCGCCTGGCGGACGAGGTTCATGTTCCTGTGCGCCGTCCTTGTGACGATCCTGGGCGGGGGCGTGAATTTCTTCTCCGTCTGCACAGGTTCCTTCTTGATCACCGTGACGGGCCTTTCAGGCGCTTTGATCGTGCGGCGTCTTCCCGATGCGCCGCCGCTCTTGAAAGCGGCATAGCCTTCCTTTTCTTCCTTCTTCTGCGCGGAAACCATGCGCGTCTTTGGCGCGGGGGCCAGGGAAGGGGAAGCGGCGTCTTCGTTTGTGACTGCCATGCCCGTTCTCATGTCGAAATGGGCAAAGCCAGGTTTTGCGCTGAAAGGATTGTCCCCGAAATCATAGGCATGGGAAGGCTCCTGTGCCTTCTTTGGAGGAAGCGGCGCTTCTTTCCTGGCCGCGTTCCTTTCAAGCTGGCGGACGACTCTTTCCCGTACTCTTGGGTCGAATGTGGATTCTTCCTCGCTCCAGAAACCGGACTGCTGGATTTTTCTCTTGTCCAGGTCATAGGAGACGCGCGCGCCGCAGCGGGTGCAGCGCACAGTTCCCTTTCTCTTTTTTACGTCAATATCAAATAATGTCAGCTTCTGCCCGCAGGCGTGACAAATGAGTGTGAATGCCATACATGGACCTCCGTTCCTGTTTAAGTATAATCTAGTTGGAACCTTTGGGCAACGGATAATGAAAAGGGCGAATGATTCTTTTCCGGGAAAAAGCCATGCATTGACCTTTCCCTGCGTCATGAGGCTGAGTATGGTATAATATTTGGATATGGAGGGCAATGATGTTTACTTATAAAAGAAGAGTCAAATTCTATGAAACAGACGGCATGAGAGTCGTTCATCATGCCAACTATCTTCGCTATTTTGAAGAAGCGAGAGTCGAATACATGCGCGCAGGCGGAATCGAGCTGAATGACCTCATGAAAGAGGGGATCGTATTCCCGATTCTTGAAATCAGCGCCAAGTATATCAAATCGGCCGAGTATGATGATGTGCTTCTCATCAAGACGTACCTTCGCCGGGTAGACCGGGCGCGCCTTGACTTCGAGTATGAAGTCGTGCGTGAAAAGACAGGCGAGGTCCTGACGACCGGGAAGAGCACCAATACATACACCGATATGAATACAGGAAGAATTGTCAGACTTCCTGCAGAAAGGCTGGAGAAACTAGTTTCACTCTCGGAAGGAGACAGATAACCATGGACAACAGGGCAGTCGGAGTGATGGATTCAGGCGTGGGCGGACTTACCGTCGCACGCGTGCTGGCAGAAAAGTATCCGAAGGAAGGCATCGTATTCCTGGGGGATACGGCAAGAAATCCCTACGGGGAGCGTCCCGTAGAGGAAATCGTGCGTTTTTCGGAAGCAATCAAGGATTTCCTTCTGAAGAAGGACGTGAAGATGATTCTGGTGGCGTGCAATACCATTTCCTTCAACGTGCCGCCATCCTTTCTTGAAGGCGATGTTCCTGTCATCAAGATGAGCATGAACGTCACGCTGCCCGAAGACGCGAAAAAAATCGCTGTCTTTGCAACGCCGGCTACGATTTCGGCCCATTCGCACAAAAAGTATCTGGCAAAGGCGCATCCGGAAGTGGAACCTGTCGAGATCCCCTGCGAGGGACTGGCGGCTGCCATTGAGAGGAATGAGGACAAAAATTCCATCCGGGCTCTTTTGCAATCCATACTGAAGGAGTATGATACACAAGGGGCGGACACGGCGCTTTTGGCCTGCACGCACTTCCCGCTTGTGGAAGACGTGTTCAAGGAAGTGCTCCCCGGCGTCCGTTTCCTCGATCCGGCGCTTCCGACCGTCGAAGACGGCATGAAGATACTCCGTGAAAAGGGAGCTCTCGCGGATGAAAAAGGGGAAAAGCATTTTTATTTTACGGCGGGAGAAGACCGCGCAGCCGGACTGGTCAATAAGATCTTCGGTATGGAGACAGTGGAAAAAGCGAATCTATTAGGAGTGTGATCAGAGAAATGTTGTTATTAGTTGTAAAGATTCTGGCAGTCATCGTACTGCTCATCTGCCTGGGCTTCATTGCATACTGGGCAGCGGCAGTCATCAAGGGCGACTGTGTGCTGAAAGTGGAAAAGACGAAGAAGACGCCTTTCAAAGTAGTGGACATGGGACCGAGAAGCGTCACCCTTGCCTGCACGATTCCGATCAAGAACGTCGGCCGCCAGCTCGGCACCATCATGGATGCCTTCGTCCGCACGTACCTTCCTTTCGAACAGTATGACGAAGCAAGAATCACTGCCCATCTGACAGACAACGATGTACCGAGAGATGATGATTACTGGCAGGCTTACATCGTCGATCCGGGTAAATCCAAGAAATTCCTGATCACGCTTGAAATCAAGGGCAAGGGAGACAACATTCTCCGCGACCTTGAAACGTTCCCGGAAATGGCCATGGATATTATTTACCAGGTCGTTGCCAGAAGCGATTATTACTATGCAAAGACACGCATCATTCTCACGAAGGAAGAACTGAGAAATGCACTGTATGAATACACATCAGCGGAGGTGAAATAAGATGGCAGAACTCGAACTCATCCCGGTTCATACCCGCATCCTGACACACCATGATGATATCGTGGATGCCATTAAGGAATACGCAGGCACGGATATCACAGATCATGATATCGTCTGCACCGCTGAATCTGTCGTAGCAATCACGCAGAACCGCTATGTACGCCCTGAAGAACTGAATGTCTGCTGGCAGGCCCGCCTCATGAACCGCTTCGTTCCGGCAGCCGGCTCCATGGCAAGCATTTACGGCATGCAGGCCGCTATGGATGAAGAAGGGAAATGGAATATGCTCTTCTCCTTCATTCTCGGCGCTGTTGCCAAGGTATTCGGGAAACGCGGCGTATTCTATGCCCGCTGCCGTCAGGCATCCCTGATCGATGATGTCACCGGCACCATGCCTCCTTTCGACAAATGCCTCGTATACGGCCCGGCCGATACGGACAATGTCTGCGAAAGAATCAAGCAGGAAACAGGCGCATACGGCGCTGTCATTGCAGATGTCAATGACCTCAAGAGAGCAGCCGTCCTTGGCAAGAGCAAGGGCCTCGATCCGAAACAGATCGCGCAGATCCTGATCGATAACCCGTTTGGCAATGACAACCAGAAGACACCTATCGTCATCATCAAGAACTTCACGGACGTCATGCACCAGAGTTAAGACAGAGCTGAAAGCAAATTAAAAAAGGGCTGTGACAAAATGTACAATCATTTCGCCACAGCTCTTTTTGTGTGGGTATATTCGATTAGAGGATACCAACATATTTATATATTGGTGTTATCTGAAAACCTCAAAACCTCGCTCTGCTCGAAGGAAATGAACCTCCTCAGGCGACTCCGTCGCCAGCTCCCCCTACTGGGCAAGCTCAAACACCCTTAAACTGAACTTCGTTCGAGAAAAGAAAAACAACTTTTTAGTGGATTTTGTCACAGCCCCTTTTGATTGCTCTTAATATCCTTTTTTCTTGTCCACTTCATTCATCAGCTTTTCGCCGCGGCTGAAGTTGACGAAGTTCGTCTGGAGAAGCGTTGTCAGCTTGTTCCAGAAATCCGGCACCATGGATGCGGTGTGCGGGGTCATGATGACATTCTTCATCTTCCAGAAGGGGTGATCGGCAGGGAGCGGTTCCTTGGAGAATACGTCAAGGCAGGCGCCTGCGATGGATCCCTTTTCGAGGGCATCGACGAGTGCATTTTCATCGACAATCGATGCACGGGCGATATTGATAAAGAGAGCTGTCTTCTTCATGGCAGCAAACTGATCGGCGCCAAAGAAGTTTTCCGTGTCCGGTGTAGACGGGAGAGCGGCAATGACGATATCCGCTTTCGGAAGGACATCCATCAGCTCTTCCTGCGTGTAGACATGATCGGCAAAGAGTTCGGTGGAAAGATGCTTCTTGACGGCAAGAATCTTCGTTTCAAAGACCTTGGCTCTCTGTGTAATGGCGCGGCCGATGCTGCCGAAGCCGACAATCAGAATGGTCTTTCCAAAGAGGGATTCGCCGTGCGGACGGATCCATTCTCCTGCTTCCTGATTCCTGACGGCTTCCGGAATGCGGCGCATCCATGAAAGGAGAAGCGCCATCGTATGTTCGGAAACAGAACGGTCATGGACGCCGTGAGAATTGGTGAGGATGATCGGGCGTTCCATCATTTCCTTGGTGAGGAGACGTTCGACACCGTCGGAAAGGGAGTGTACCCAGCGGACCTTGGGAGCTGCTGCAAGGAGCGGTGCAATGTCCTGGAAACCCCAGAGAGCGATGGCATCCGCATCGGAAACGTGCGGCAGAGCCTCTTTCGGGGATTTGTACGCTTCAACGACAGAGCCTGGCACTGCATTCTGCAGTTCGGCCAGTTTTTCTTCGGAGAGTTTATTAATGACTACGAGTTTCATGATTGACTCCTTTCTGTTGATTGCGCAAATAGATTCATTTCCTTCATTATACCATCATCGGGGAAAAGGGGCTCGTTTTAAAAATGAAAAGGCAGGAAGGAAAATGACGAAAAGGCATCCCTCATTTTGATGTGGTTTCCAATCTGCTATAATAAAAACAATGAACTATAAAGGAGAAATTATGGCAGAAAGAAAAAACAGCAGCAGAACGGGAAGGACAAGGCGGCCGGCCAAAAGGCCCGTCAGGAGAAGACGCTCGAAAAAGAGCGGCCATCCGCTTCTCTTCTGGCTGATATTCATGATTGCGGTCGCGGGCGCCGCTTACATGACAGACCGCATGACAAATGAGCCCGGCGGGCAGCCCATCCAGAATGTGACGGCCATTCATCATCTCTTCAATGATAAGGAAGAGCAGGGTGTCGTTCCTTCTGAAGATGCGGGAAGCCCGGAAAGTCTGAAGGAAAGAATCAAGGCAGCCGTCAAGAAGATCACGAAGGATAAGGGAAATGACGACACCGAGACTGAGACGTCGATCACGGGAAGCGTCATGAGCGCCATTACAGGAAAGAAGGCTTCTGAGTCAGAATCGTCTTCCAAGAAGGAAAACGTTTCCAAAGAAACATCTTCGGAGGATACCAGTTCCTCATCCGATTCTTCGTCTAAATCGACTAAAACAGTCAAGGCGGAGGCCAAGGCACCTGCACCGGCTCCGGTAAGGAAGGAACCGTCTCCTTCCGCTGTGACAGGGCGCCTCGCGGTCGTCATTGATGATGCGGGAAGGGATCTTGCTTCCCAGGAAGTGTATGAATCGATCGGCGTCCCGTTCACGCTGGCCGTCATGCCCAATCAGGTGCATACAAGGGAAGCGGCTGCGTCCTGGGCGGCGCACGGCATGCCTGTCATCCTGCACCAGCCGATGGAATCCGTTTCGGGCTCTGGCATGGAAGCCAAGACGATCCTGACGTCGATGAGTGATTCTGAAATAAGAAGAATGCTTTCAGATTCCCTCTCACAGGTACCGGAAGCTGTCGGCATCAATAACCATCAGGGGTCGAAGGCAACGACGGACAAGCGCGTCATGGATGATGTCATGAATGAGCTCCATCACAGGGGCCTCTTCTTCCTTGACAGTGCGACGAATTCCTATACGGAAGCAGACGGCGCGGCCGCTGAGTACGGTGTGCCCTATGCAAGAAATGACCTCTTCGTGGACAATTCTTCGGATGTTTCCGCCATCAAGGCCATGATACGGAAAGCCGCTGAAAGGGCGAAGGAACATGGCACCTACATCATCATCGGCCACTGCCGTCCGCACACGGCAGAAGCATTCCGTCAGATGGTACCGCAGCTTGAAGCAGAAGGCATCAAGTTCATTTACGTATCATCTCTCATGAATTAGGAGGAAGCATGGTAAGAACCATCATCATATCCGGCGGCACGTCGGGCATCGGCCTGGCAGCGGCCAAAATCCTTTCCAGGGAAGGGGCAAGGACCATCCTCCTTGGAAGAGATGAGGCACGCGGGAAAAAGGCGGAAGAATCCGTTCCGGGAAGCCTTTATGTTCCATGCGACGTGACGAAGACGGAAGACTGCGAAAAAGCCGTGGAGGCTGCCAAAACGGTTGGAACGGTTACGGGTCTTGTCATTTCTGCCGGCATCTATGAAGAGAAACTTCTGGAGAATACGACCGATGAAGACATAGAAAAACTTTTTGCTGTCAATGTATTCGGTGCTATGAAGCTTGCACGCGCATCCATTCCCGCCCTTCGGGAAGGGAAAGGCGCCATCGTAGGCGTAGCATCGGATGCGGCGATTGAAGGAAATGTCCAGTGCAGTCTGTACGGTGCGACAAAGGGGGCGCTTGTTTCCTTCATCCGCTCGCTTGCTTTGGAGCTTGCAGTCGAGAATATCCGCGCCAACGTCGTCTGCCCGGGCGATGTCGATACGCCCCTTCTCTCAAAACAGCTTGCCTCCTATGGCGGAAGCCGCGAGGAAATGGCAGAATGGTATCCGCTTTTCCGCATTGCAAAGCCTGAAGAAGTCGGGGAAGTCATCGCCTTCCTCCTTTCGGAAAAAGCATCCTTCATGACGGGGACCGTGATACCCGTCGACGGCGGGCTGACCGACTGGTAGCAGCATAGGAAAAAGCGAAGCACCTTTAGAGTGATATAGAAAAATAATATACGAGGGACCAGGGAAGGGGATATTTCCTCTTTCTTGCGGTCCCTCTTTTAATGTACACTTTTTCTTCGGTGGGTTCGGCCTTGGAAAGGGATGGGAAAAGAGGCTTATAGGACATTTCGTGGTGCTTTTTATGCCAATGAAGCTAGTGTTTATCGGGCTTCATTGGCATTTTAAATTTTTTAGTAGTTTTTAAAGGGTGGACAAAACGTGGTGTTAAAAAGTCTCAAACACCTTGTAAATACGGGATAAAATGGGATTTTAAATTCCCAAGATGAATAATTTCTCTGGAAAGATTGTTACTAGGGGAAATAGATGCTCTTGTCATGCCTTTATCTGCCGCAGATGTTGAAAGCACAGATTGGAGTACAAACTTGAAAATGCTGATGGCGTGGGGGTATTCACTCTTCCAGCTAATTGCGATGCGACGAATTACCATGCAGCTCGGCTGGATCTCAGTAGGCCCCGTATTCTGCCTTTGATCCAAGCATAATATAAATTTTTAGCACCACGTTTTGTCCTATAACCCGGAAAAGACATCGGTCAGAAAGGGAGAGAGCCGGTCATGACGAAGGATTCCGCGTCTTTCGTTTGTCAATCGGTCAGAATATTTGTATAATAAAAATATAAAGTTTCATAAAGTTTCTGAAAAAATAAGTGAAATTCACTTGTCATTCACGACCGGCCGCGCCGGGCAAGGAGGAAATTATGAACGAAGATAAGGATTTGGAAAAGACACCGGTTGTCCGTCCGGAAAATGCTCCTGTAGTCAAGAAGGAAGCAGAAGTTCCTATGGAAAAACCGCAGGCAGGAGTGCCAATGGAAAAGGAAGCAGCAGGTGTCCCGATGGAAACCGCCACCGAAGAAGTCAAAGAAGCTCCATCTGAAGAAGTGAAAGAAGCACCGGCAGAAGCTCCAAAGGAAGAACCGGCCGCAGAAGAAGCTGCTCCTGAAGCAGAAGAACCCGCTGAAGAAGTTCACGTCGATTCCCCGGAAGCCGATGTCGAAATCAATATCATCGACGACCGCGATGAAACAGCAGACAGCCTGATCCGCTGGGGCGCAGGCAGAGCCGGCGTCATCGTTGCCGCTCCGCTTCTCGGCACTGTCGCTCTCATTGCCAATGAAGTCTACATGATTTCCAAGATCGGAAAAGTATATGGCGTGGAACTCAATCAGACCGCTGTCCTCTCCTTCCTGGGATCGATGGGTGCTACCGTCGTGGGAAGCACGCTTGCCACACTGATTCCGATTGCTGCGATGCAGATTCCGATCGGCGTTTCCGTCACCTACGGCGTAGGCAAGGCGGCGCAGAGATGGATCAAGGACGGCATGCCGGATGATACACGTCCGTACAAGGAAGTCTTTGAAGAAGAGAAGGTAAACGGCGAAAAGGACGAAAAGGAACTCGAAGCCAATCCGAAGAAGGATGAACCGCTTGGCGATGAAAAGAAAGATTTCACCAAGGAACTGAAGAAGAGCTGGAATGATATCTATCCGGAAAGAGCTCACAATACCATCAATCAGCTGGCTGACCAGCTGCAGGACAAGGCAAATATTTTTGGAGACAAGCTCGTCAATGCGCTGAAGAAAGCAGGCGTCACGGACGAACAGATCGAAAACGCCAAGTACACCATCCTCGGCGCTTCCGAAGTCGCTCAGGAAACAGCACAGAAGACGGCAAAGGATCTGCAGGCCATCGCCCGCATCAAGAGCCGTGAATTCAGAAAGGATGCCGCTGAACGTGCCAATGATATGAGAGGCATGGCCAGAGACCAGATGGATGTCCTTCAGAAGAAAACGGATGAAATGAAGTACAGGACAGAAGTCCAGTCTGAACAGATGAAGCTGAGATCTGAAAAGCTGAAAGCTCAGGCACGTGTCCAGATGCAGGAAGCAAAAATCCAGGCAGGAAAGCTGAAGATCCAGGCGCATGACCAGGCACAGGCTGCCCAGGAACGCGCACAGGAAATCACCGATACCACAAAGACAAAGGTACAGGAAGTTTCCGATACCGTGAAGACAAAGACAGCAGAATACAAGGAAGCTGCCCAGCAGGCTGCCGCTCAGACGAAGGAAACATTTCGCCAGACAGCAGAAGATTATAAGGCAAAAATCGAAGAAAGAGCTGCCCAGAAAAGAGCCGAAGCTGAAGTAGCAGGAAAGGAAAACGCTCCCGTTGAAGATGCCGCAAATGCTGAAGGAAAAGCTGAACCAGCTGCTAAACCTTCTGACGAAGTCAAATAAGAAAGAAACAGCCGATCTCTCCGCTCTTCATAAGGAAGAGGAAGGATTTGTCATGAGGAGGCGGATTTTCCCCTGGGCCAGAAGAAGGCACCATGGGAGGAGAACCAACCACCCCTGGGTAAGATAAATAAAAGAGGATGTGGCAATGCGCTGGCGTTGTCACATCCCTTTTTGATGGAGGAAGTATGGAAGCGGAAGAATTATTGAAAATCATGGAAGAAAGAAGAAGCATCAGGAAGTACAAGAGCGATCCCGTCCCGGAAGAACTCGTGGAAAAGATCATCAGGGCAGGCCTTCTTTCGCCGTCGTCGAAGAACAGGCAGCCATGGCAGTTTACCGTGGTATCAGGCTCTTCGAAGGAAGAGATGCTTTCTGAAATGGAAAAAGGGCTTAAGGAAGAAGAAAAGGATCCACTTCTTCCGGAAAGCGCGCCATATATCAGGGGCGCATGGGAGACGCTTTCCATCATGAAGGAAGCACCTGTCATCATTCTCATCCGAAACAAGCTGGGAAAGGTGCTGGAAGAGAAACTTTCCATTGATGAAAGAGAGTCGGAAATCTGCAATGCACTTTCCATCGGTTCGGCCGTGGAGCACATGGTTCTCATGGCAACAGCCTTAGGACTTGGAAGCCTCTGGATCTGCGATATATGCTTTGCCTTAAAGCGCCTCAGGGACTGGCAGGGCGGAGACGGCGAGCTTTATGCCGCGCTTGCCATCGGGTATGCGGACGAATCACCGCGCATGCGTCCCAGAAAGTCCTATGAAAAAGCGGTAACGATCAGGAAATAAATACGAAGGGGCTGTGACAAACTGTGTAATAATTTTGTCACAGCTCTTTTTTTACGCGGAAAATACGAAGAATTGACAAGAATTTAGAAGAGGACAATACGGGAAAATCGGCAGATAGTATCGTTTATTTAGAAAATGGAAATCATTTCCATCATGTGCTATCATCAAGGAAAATGATAAAGGGGGTTATCATGAGTACTGGAAAAATGAAAGTCTTAGTCGTCAGCGGGTTCCTCGGAGCCGGCAAGACGACATGGATCAAAATGCTGATTGATCACAATCCGGTGCGGGGGAAACTGGCACTGATCGAGAATGATTTCGGCGAAGTCAATGTGGACGGTGCTTTGATGGAAGGCGAGCCGCTTTCCCTGTATGAACTGACGGCAGGATGCATCTGCTGCAGTCTTCGCGGAAATTTTGGGGATGCAGTAAGGGCTGTCGCCGCCGCCGCATCGCCTGAACTGCTTCTGATCGAACCGTCCGGTGTCGCTATGGCATCCGATGTCCTGTCCGCTTTAAAGGAACCGGAAGAAGCGGGTCTCTGCGAAGTCAAAGGCGTCGTGACGCTTGTCGACGGCGAAGCGGCACCTATGTACATCCATAATTTCGGGATGTTCTACAAAGACCAGCTTCAGGAAGCCGATGCTGTTTTTGTCAGGAGCTGCCCGGAAGGACAGGAATCCTTCCTGCAGAAACTTCTTGCCGAACATGCAAAGAAAGCAGAATTCTTCATGAAGGACTGGGACGAAAGAGAAGTCTCGGCCTGGGTCAAGGGATTCATCGGGGAAGGATCGGCTGAGGAAGACCAGACCTTCCAGTACCTTGGATCCGTTACAGCAGACCATGAACACGACCATGACCATGAGCACGAGCATGAGCACGACCATGACCATGAAGAGGAAGTGCTGCAGCAGTCCATCGTGACAGTCGATTTCCCGGATGAGTCCGTGGAATCTTTCAAGAGGAAACTGAGGGGCCTGATGGTCCGCTATTCACTCATCCGCGCCAAGGGTATCATACGCATTGACGGAAAGCCGGTTCTTGTACAGGGGACGCCGGGAAGTCTCCTGATCGAAGGTACGGATAAGGAACCGACCGGCCTCGTCCTCATCGGAAGCGAAAAGACAGAGGAGGCGGCCGGAGAACTTTCAGGAGCTACTCATGGATAGGATTCCCGTCTATGTGATGACGGGATTTCTGGGGAGCGGAAAGAGCCATCGGCTGAACGATATCCTTGCCCAGAGGCGGTACAGGAAATGCCTGGTCATCCTTTCGGAAAAGGGGAGGACGGACGTTTCGACAGAGGACAAGATCGTTCTTGATGCCAGTTCCCTTTCGGATGAAGAGCTCGTTGAAAAAGCAGGCCGCATCATCCGTGACCACTGGATTGGGGAAATCTGGTGGGAATGGAACGGCATGCGTCCCTTTTCCGACTGGGAGCACCTTGTCTATGAGACGCATCTTTCCCGCCTGATGGAGCCGAAACGCGTTTTCTTTTCAGCCGATGAAAATTTTGTGAATTTCTTTCTGGGAAAGACGGGGACAGCCATCTTAACGCAGCTGGAATCTGCCGATGAAATCCTTTTCTTTACCGATAATGAAAAAGGGAAGGGCGTGAAGGAAGCAGGGAAAAAGCTTTCCGCATGGAATCCTTCCGCCTCTTTCCGCATCGTGACACCGAAGTCTTCCGGAAATTTGTATGTCAGGTCCGGAAGGTTTACAGACCATTTCAAAGGGCTCTGGCAGAGAAGGCTGGATATTTTTATTCTGCTGTGGTCATTTCTCTTTCTGGCAGCAGCGCTTCTTGCGAGGGAGGAAAATCTTCTCCGCATTTCTCTTCTGGCGGTCGGCATTACGCTGCAGACACTGCCCTTTGTCCTGATCGGCGTCCTCCTTTCGACGGGTATGCAGATGTACAGCTCGCGTCCGCCGTGGGAAATATACCTCAGGAAACACCCGGTTCTTTCTGTGCCGCTTGCGCTCATCGGAGGATTCTTCTTTCCCTTCTGCGACTGCGCACTGACGCCGCTTTTCAGGGGCTTCTGCAAAAGGGGCGTGCCAGTTCCGATTACCATGATATTCCTCATGGCAGGCCCGCTGACGAATCCGGTCGTCCTCGTCAGCACATGGTATGCGTTCGGCGGCGACCTTTCAATGGTGGGAGGAAGGCTTCTTCTTGGATGGCTGAACGCTGTCCTCGTCGGTGCTTCCTTTGCTTTCTACAAGAAGAATCCGCTGAAGCCTTTCTCAGGACCGCAGGGGGCGGAAGAGCTGATTCCTTCAGAGAAAGATTCGAAGGCATCGCTCTTCCTTCTCCACAGCCGGTATGAATTCTGGTACACCTTCCGCTATGTCATCATGGGCGCCTGGCTCGCCGCCATTTTCCAGGTATCCATACGTCCGATCCTCGAAAGCGCGGGCCTTACATCCGGTGTTTCATCCGTCCTCTGCATGATGCTGATCGCGTTCTGTCTCTCGCTTTGCGCGACATCGGATGCCATGATCGGAAAGAGCCTTTCACTCTCCATGGCACCGTCATCCGTCATGGGATTCCTTCTCTTAGGCCCTGTCATGGATCTCAGGAATGTCCTTCTCATGTCTTCCATGTGCAGGAAATCCTTCGTCATCCGCTGGGCGCTGGTAACGATCCTTACGACATTTGCCTGCTCGATGCTCTTCGTATTCCTGAAAGGAGGGGTATGATGGGACTGTTTTCCAATAAAAGGGGAATGGCAGGCGTCTTCATTTCCCTTCTCCTGATTGCGTTATTAGGACTTTTCGTGGCAGGGGGATATAAGAATTATGTGGTGCCTTACGTACGCTATGCGCTTTTTGCCTCTCTTTTTGCTCTTGCTGCCTGGCTTTTCCTGGCGATTAAGGAATGGAGAAGAAGGTCATATAAAAGAAATTACCACGCACTCTTTGCGCCGCTGACGCTCATTCTTCTCCTTGCTGCGTCGCCCTTCCTTCCGCCTCCTGCCGTCAAGGCGAAGTCTCCTGAACCGGGAGCCGTGCAGGCGCCCGTTGAGGAAGAGGGGAGCGTCGATGAATGGAACAAGACGATCAAGCTGTCTTCGGATAATTTCTACAAGACGATCCTTGAAATTTCCAAAGACCCAAAGAAGTATGAAGGCTGGACAATTATACTGACCGGCGAAGTCAGCCGCGACGACCGCTCGCTTCTTGAAGGCGTCGTGACAGTGGGGCGCGTCGCCATGACCTGCTGCATTGCCGACACATCAAGATTCGGCATCGCTGCCTATAGCGATCATGGAAAACTTTCGATGGGAAGCTGGGTGCGCGTCAAAGGAACGCTTGGCACGATGACTTCCCACGGACAGCTTCTGCCCGTCGTCCATCCTGTGACTGTCACGAAAGCGCCTCCTGTGCTCGGGTTCATTTATCCCTAGCAGGGAAAATAAAAGCATGAAAAAAAGACCGGCAGGCGATTTGCCCGTCAGTCTTTTTTCATGCCATTCTTATTGTTCTTCGCTCGTCAAGGCGCAAAAAAGGCCGGCTCCGCTGCCGGCCGATCATGCAGAAATCAGATGTCCCTGTTTACCTTATGAGAACGAAGGCAACGAGTGCAGACATTCATTCTCTTGACCTGTCCGTCCACCAGTACGCGCACTCTCTGGATATTTGGTTTCCAGGTTCTTTTTGTTTTCAAATGGGAATGGGATACGTTGAATCCTGTAGCGGTTTTCTTTCCGCAAACTTCACAATAATTAGCCATGTGCCACACCTCCTTGCACTTCCGTGATTGCAACATTCATAATATATCACAATTCATTTTTTTAATCAAGTATTTTACATTAGTATATAGAGAGAATTATAATAAAAAAATAAAGCTCTGGATCTCTCTATGCCGTACCATCCGCCGTCAGCGGAAAACCGGCTCTGGTTTCCGGACTTAATTCGCTTTCCGCCGGCGCGTTCCTCCGCCGGCAAGAAGGAGATACTATGAAATTATCAGATTCCGTTAAATATGTCAAAGGGGTAGGCCCGAAAATGGCGGAAAGGTTGGAACACCTTGGCATCCGCACTGTGGAAGACCTTATTTCCTTTTACCCGAGAAGATATCAGGACTGGACGCAGATCACGAAGATGGAAGACCTCGTGAGCGGGGAAGAGTCCGTCATTTACGGAAGAATCCTTGATGTGAAGGAAATCTATCCAAGAAGGGGCCTTTCCATTTTGAACGTCACCATGACGGACGGAACGGGCGCCGTGACGCTCACTTACTTCAACCAGCCGTGGAAAAAGGATGAATTCTCCCGGGGACTGAACGTCCTTGCCTACGGCAGGGCGGAATACGGCTACGGGAAAATACAGATGGGCAATGCAGAAACGGAAGCCGTGACACCTGAAGAGCTGCCGTCCTTCCAGAAGCTTGTCCCGATTTATCCTCTGACAGAAGGAATCAAGATCAACCGCATGAGGCAGATGATCCAGGAAGCGCTCGACCGAGTGGAAGACCTCGATGAAAATCTTCCGCTCGAAACGGTGAGGAAAGAACATCTCATGGAACGCGCCGAAGCCATCCGCGTCATGCACAATCCTGAAAATGAAACGATGAGGCAGGCAGCGAGGAAGAGGATGGCATTCGAAGAACTCTTCTTCATGCAGGCAGGGCTCCTGCTCCTCAAAAGGAAGAGGGAAAAAGGGGCATCCTCGGTCAAGTGCGCGCCTTCGGGAAAGCTCGTCCGCGCTGTCCTTAAGAATTTCCCCTTTGAATTGACCGACGGGCAGAAGCTTGCCTTCCGTGATATCGAGGATGACATGGAAGGACTCGTCCCCATGCAGCGCCTCGTGCAGGGCGATGTCGGAAGCGGCAAGACGGCCGTTGCGGCGCTTGCCCTTGCCAAAATCGTCGAAAACGGCTATCAGGGAGCGCTCATGGCACCGACGGAAGTCCTTGCCGGGCAGCATTATGAAACATTCCAGCAGTTTTACAAAGGCCTTCCTATCCGCGTCGCTTACCTTTCTGGACAGACAAAGACAGCCGAAAGAAATGAAATCCTTGAGAAACTGGCGAAAGGGGAGATAGATGTCCTGATCGGCACGCATGCCCTGATTGAAAAGGACGTCATCTTTGCGCATTTGGGCCTTGTCATCACCGATGAGCAGCACCGCTTCGGCGTCAAGCAGAGAAAGGCGCTTGAAAGCAAGGGCGAGTCCCCGCATATCCTTGTCATGACAGCGACGCCGATTCCGCGCACCATGGCGCTTTCCGTCTATGGGGACCTCGACGTGTCAGCCATCCGCGGCATGCCACCCGGACGTCATCCGGTCAAGACGTATGCGATTGACGGCTCGTACCTGAAGCGTGTCTTCAACTTCATGAGGAAGGAAATGCAGGCAGGCCACCAGATTTACGTCGTCTGCCCGCTCGTTGAAAAGAGCGAGAAGCAGGATCTGGCTTCTGCCGTTGCCGTCTATGAGGAACTCCGGGATAAAGTATTCCCTGATTTCAAAGTGGGCCTCGTCCACGGGCGCATGAAGGGCGCAGAAAAAGACCAGGTCATGAATGACTTCAAGGACGGGAAAATCAAACTTCTGGCGGCGACATCCGTCATCGAAGTCGGCATCAACGTGCCCAATGCGACGATCATGTTCGTTTATGGCGCAGACCGCTTCGGGCTTTCCCAGCTCCATCAGCTGAGAGGCCGCGTCGGCCGCGGCAGCAGCCAGTCTTACTGCATCCTTTATACCGATAACAGGAACGAAGTCACGCAGCTCCGCATGCGTCTCATGTGCGAAATCTCTGACGGTTTCCTCCTTTCAGAAAAGGATCTCCTCTTAAGAGGCTCCGGCGAATTCTTCGGCTACCATCAGCACGGCATGCCGGATCTCAAAGCCGCCGACATCATCCGCGACCTGCCCCTTCTTGAAGAAGCAAGAAGAGAAGCCGCCAAAGCCGTCGACAAAGGCATGGACTTTACGGACGAACTCCGCCACCGCTTCGGAGGCGCTTTCTTCAAGAAAATGGAAGAAGCAGAAAAGGAATAAGGAAGCATGATATTTTATTTAACTTTTTATAAGGCGCTCTTCGGAGCGCTTTTTATTGTTTCATTAGAATCGCATGCTGCATTTGAATTCGTGTTGCATGTGAAGGGAAAACAGCATATATTGAGAGAAGGAGGCCGGCGCCGGAGTTTGTAAAAGGAAGTCAAATTCCGGTCAAGGTTTCGGTCATGGAGAATTTATTTTTTATAACACCAAAAGCACGCAGGAAATCAGATCCTGCCGGATTTGACAGCGGGCGGGCAAGTTCCATGACAAGTATACTTGCATTATGCTATAATAATTAAATTGACAGATAATTAGGAATGGCAACATTGGAAACTTTGTTTCCGGAATGGAGGCTGTGATGAGAGCAGATAAGTTTGGCAGGAAGGGACTGACCTTCAGTGATGTACTGCTGGTCCCTGCATATTCCGAAGTGCTCCCCGGACAGGTCGATGTGACGACCCGTCTGACAAAGAATATTTCTCTCAATATTCCGGTCATCAGCGCAGGCATGGATACAGTGACTGAGACGGCAATGGCCGTTGCCATGGCTCGTGAAGGCGGCTTAGGCGTCATTCACAGCAACATGAGCATCGGCGAGGAGTGCCGCGAAGTCCAGCTGGTGAAGCGGTCCGAACACGGCGTCGTCGTGGATCCGGTCTGCCTCTCCCCCGATGATATGCTGTCTGATGCAGATGATCTCATGAACAAGTACCATATTTCCGGCGTTCCGATTACGGAAGATGGAAAGCTCGTAGGCATCATCACGATCCGTGATATGCGTTTCGAGACAGATCTTTCCAAACCGATCAGCGAAGTCATGACTTCGGAAGGCCTTGTAACGGCTCCGGAACATACATCGCTTCGTGATGCGAAGAAGATCCTGCAGGCGCACCGCATTGAAAAGCTGCCTCTCGTTGACAGCGAGGGCTGCCTGAAGGGTTTGATCACGATCGGTGATATCGAAAAGACAAAGAAATACCCGAATGCAGTGAAAGATAAGGAAGGGCGTCTTCTCGTCGGCGCATCGACCGGATCTTCCGATGATGCAGAAGAACGCGGAAGAGCGCTCCTTAAAGCAGGCGCTGACGTGCTCTTCGTGGAAGCTCTCCACGGAGGCGCAAAGAGAACGCTTGAAATCGTAAGAAATCTCAGGAAATCCGCTCCTGATGCAGAAATCGTTGCAGGAAACGCTGCGACCTATGATGCGGCAAAGGCTCTCATTGAAGCCGGCGCTTCGGCTGTGAAGGTCGGAATCGGCCCTGGATCGGTGGGAACGACAAGCGTCATTGCAGGCGTAGGCGTTCCGCAGGTGACAGCCATTTATGACTGTGCAAGAGCCTGCGAAGAAGCAGGCATCCCCGTCATTGCCGACGGCGGCATGCGTTATTCCGGCGATATTGCCAAGGCAATCGGCGCCGGCGCATCCTGCGTCATGCTTGGAAACCTTCTGGCAGGGACAGACGAATGCCCAGGCGAGATGGTGATTTTCCAGGGAAGGAATTATAAACTCTACCGCGGCATGGATTCTGCCGGTGCCTTCAGGGCAGCAGGCAGCGGCCGTTTCTTCGGAGGCGTCCTTGAAAAGACAGCTCCCGAAGGCTTCGAGGGAAGAGTTCCTTACAAGGGTCATGTTTCAGACGTGCTCTTCCAGCTCTCCGGCGGCCTCAAGGCAGCCATGAGCTACTGCGGCGCCAAAGACATCGCAGCTATGAGGGAAGAGGCACAGTTTATTCAGATTACAAGCGCAAGCCTTGATGAAAGCCATCCGCATGATGTGATGATCACCAAGGAAGCGCCTAACTACAGTGCCAAATGACAGATATCAGTAAAAAGCAGCAGATTGTCATGGATGTCCGCGTGCATGCGGTCACCATGGAGGACGCTCTCGAGTGGGCAAAGGAAGCGGTTCTTGAAGGAAAGCCCCGCATGATTGCTACGGCGAATGCGGAAATGATCATGATTGCGCAGAAGGATCCCGAGCTTAAGGAAATCCTGAATACGTGCGACCTGGTCGTTCCTGACGGAGCCGGAGTGCTCTGGGCAGGCGAAAAGCTTGGCACGCCGTTCCCGGAAAGGGTGGCGGGCGCAGACCTTGCTGAAGAACTTCTGAAGGTTGCCTCGGAAAAAGAGTGGCCGGTATATTTCCTGGGAGGCGCGCCGGGCATTGCCCAGAGAGCCGCAGCCCGTTTCATGGAACTTCACGTTCCCTTCAAACTCGCAGGATGCCATGACGGCTACTTCGATAGCGAAGAAGAGAAAAAGATTATAAAAGACATCAAGAAAAGCGGAGCCAAACTCCTTCTGGCCGGTCTGGGCGTGCCAAAGCAGGAGAAATGGATCCGCGATCACATGGATGAACTGGGCGTACCGGTCTCCATGGGCATCGGAGGCGTCTTCGACGTCATGAGCGGCACACTGCCGCGCGCACCGATGTGGATGCGAAACCACCGGCTGGAATGGGCTTACCGCTTGTATCTGCAGCCCAGCCGGATCGGAAGAATGACGGCTCTTCCTAAATTTATGAGAGCTGTCAAAAAATGGAAAAAGGAACAAGGGAGAAAATAATGCTTAAAAAACCACTCATTTTGCCTGAGGGGTTTCCGTTCATCCTGGCGACGCTGGCTCTGGCCTGCTTCTTCTTCTGGATGAAATGGTATTACCTGGCGGTGATCCCCCTCGTGATCTCAGTGTATTTCACCTATTTCTTCAGATGTCCGCCGCGCAACGGGAAAATCCCGCCCGGAGACGATGTGCTCGTTTCCCCGGCCGACGGTACCGTCGTCGACGTATCTGATGACGTTTATGAATACACATACCTGGGAGAAAAATGCCATAAGATCACGATTTTCCTCTCAATCTTCGACGTGCACTGCAACCGCTCGCCGATGGCAGGGGAAATCAAGTACCAGTCATATGTTCAGGGCCGCTTCATTCCTGCCTATAAGGACGGAGTCGGCTTTGAAAACGAGAGAGGCGCGATCGGCATAGAAGGACGCGACCGCTCCATTCTGGTCATTCTGATTGCGGGCATCCTTGCCCGAAGGGTCGTTACCTGGAAGAATCTGGGCGATACCCTGAAAAAAGGAGAATTGTACGGGATGATCAAGTTCGGCTCATGCACAGAATTATACATACCGGGAGAGTGTGAGATCTGTGTGAAAAAGGGAGACAAAGTCAAGGGCGGACTGACAGTAGTAGGGAGGCTGAAATAAGTGAATAAATCTTGGATTGCCAATGCCGTGACAGCAACGAACGCGCTGTTCGGCGGATTGTCCATTATGATGTCCGTATCAGGACATTACCAGCTGGCAGCTGTATTCATACTGATTGCCATGGTGGCAGATGCTTTGGACGGGCGCGTAGCCCGCGCTCTGCATACGGCAGGACCGATGGGCGTTGAGCTCGATTCCCTGTCCGATGATATTTCCTTCGGCATTGCCGCAGGAACACTGATGTATGCATACCAGCTGAAAGATCTGGGAGCTCTGGGATTCATTCCCTGTGCGCTCCTCGGCACATTCTGCGCTTTCCGCCTGGCACGCTTCAATGTGAAGGTCAGCGCCGTACACGGCTACTTCGAAGGACTGCCATGCCCGACGACAGGCGTCATCGTGGCTGCCTATGTCCTTTCCGGCATCAAGATCTGGAACCGGCTTGCCATGCTCTGCGTCCTCGCTCTCGCATTCCTGATGGTCAGCGAAATCCACTATCCGGACAACAAAGGTGCAAGCGCCGATCAGCTTCACCTGCCGGCTCTTCTTGGATGCCTGGCATTCTTCTTGATCTGCACGATTATTTACTGGCCTGCATGGGCAGCCGCTCTCTGCGCAGCTTACATTATTTTCGGTATTATCAATACATACCTCAACCGCCGCAAGGCTAAGAGAAAACAGCGCCGTCTGAGAATGAAACGCAGGGCGCAGGCTCAAAACGGAGACACTGAAGGAAACGTACAATGAACCATTACCTCGATATAATCATGTTCCCTATACAGCTGATCGTGGCCTTCTTCACGATTTACTACACGGTCATCGCTGTATTCGGCATGTGGCATCGAAAAGAAAGAAATCTGGCGGATCCCGCCAGCAAATTTGCAATCGTCATACCAGCGCACAATGAATCGGCCGTACTGTCGGATCTTCTGGAAAACCTGAAGCTCCTGAAGTACCCGAAGGAACTCTATGACGTCTACGTCATCGCGGACAACTGCACGGATAATACTGCAGACATCGCCCGTGAGCACGGAGCTTTCGTCTTTGAAAGAACCAATAAGGAACTCGTCGGCAAAGGCTATGCCATGGACTGGGTATTCCCGAAGATCTTCGCATTGAACAAGAATTACGATGCGTTCTGCGTCTTCGATTCGGACAACCTTGTCCACCTGGATTTCCTTGCCGTCATGAACAACCGTCTTCTCAAAGGTCAGAAAGTCCTTCAGGGATACCTGTCTGCCAAAAACCCGACAGATACATGGGTATCCGGCACATTTGCGATTGCCTTCTGGACGATCAACCACCTCTGGCACCTGGGCAAGTACAATATGGGACTGTCCTCCTGCCTTGGCGGCACAGGCATGTGCATTTCCGCCGACATCGTCAAGAAGTACGGCTGGGGCTGCGACTGCCTGACAGAAGATATGGAATTCTCCATGAAGTGCCTCTCTCACGGCATCCGCACCTGCTGGGTCCATGATGCTATCATCTATGATGAAAAGCCGCTCGGATTCATGGCATCCTGCCGCCAGAGAAAGAGATGGGCGCAGGGCCAGTTCGACTGCTCCGAGCGTTACATCCCGATCCTTTTCAAAGAGGGCATCAAGAGACACAGCATCGTCATCTTAGATGGCATCATGCAGCTTTTGCAGAACTATTTCCTCGTCCTCTCCACATTCTACCTGGTGATGACGTATATCAATATGTTCTACCCCTGCTTCACCGTCATCCTTTACAACGATGTGCTCGTGCCGAAGCAGTTCTGGGCTGTCATCGGATTCATTCAGTCCATCGTCCCGCTCATCGTTCTTCTGCAGATCGAAGTTCCGCCGAAGATTTATCTTTACTGGCTGATCTACCCGATCTTCATGTACTCCTGGATTCCTGTCACACTCCTTGGATGGAAGGACAGACATAAAAAAGGATGGGTTCATACCATTCATACCAGAAGCATGCATTTTGAACAGGCAAGTCTGACACGAAAGAAAGAAATAGGGCAGTAACGGCAGGGCCGGTCAAGTGATTCATTCATTTGGCCGGCTCTTTTTACGTGCTTCTATCAACTATTGACCGAAATTATATAGAATCTTTTCCATATTTTTGTTAAAATAGATACGAAACAAAGTACAGCCTTTGAGGCTTTTTTTAGAAGTGACAGGTGGACTATGCATATATTCATGACAAATGACGACGGCTTTGAATCTCCCGGTATTATTGAAATGGCAAAGAGACTCGCCAAACTGGGCAGGGTGACGGTCATTGCACCGAACCGCGGGAGAAGCTCCTGTTCCAGTTCTCTTTCTCTCCAGACGTACCTGCGCATGTGGAAGAAGGAAAGTTATGGAGAAAATATCACGGTATTGTCCTGCAACGGCACGACAGCAGACTGCTGCAAGCTGGGGCTGGAACACTGGCTCAGAAATGACAAGCCGGATCTCATCGTTTCCGGCATGAACAACGGACTCAATAATGGCAGCGACTGCCTTTACAGCGGCACTATCGCAGGCGCCATGGAAAGCATTTTCCTCGGTATTCCTGCCATTGCGCTTTCTGCAGAAACGGTCAAGAAGCCGGAATACCTGGCCAAGGCCGCAGACTTTGCTTTCGAAGTCGTGAAGAAATATTTCGTCGATTCCAGCTACAAGGGCATCCTTTCCCTCAACATCCCGAAAGAGGAGGAACATATCGGATGGAAGGATCTGAAAATCACAAAGCTCGGCATCCAGCGCTATGATAATGCGATCCGTGAAATGAAGGATCCGTCCGGCCATCTGGGCTTCTGGCTTTCCGGCACGATGCTTCCGGATGCCGTTCCGGACACGGATGTATTCTGGATCCACAGGGGATACCCGACACTGACAGCGCTCACCTGGAATATGACAGACACAGAAAGACTGGCAGAAGTCAAGGAAATCGCTGATACAGAAAAATAAGAAACAAAATAAGAATCAAAGAAGGGCTGTAGAAGTGACTGCATTTCCGCGGCTCTTTTTCATTGCGTAATGTTCATATTTCTAAATTTTTCTATTGACGAACACCCCAGGGGGGTGTAGTATATAGCCGTAAGGAGTAAGGATTTCAGAAAGATCGGTGATGCAAATGGCAGAAGATAAAGAAATGGCATGCGAAGGCTGCCGCCATACGGAACGTACGGAAAGAGAAAGAAGCAATCTGATGAAGAGGCTCCGTACGATTGAGGGACAGATCCGCGGCATTGAGAAGATGGTCGAGAATGATGCGTACTGCCCGGATATTGTGATGCAGGTTTCCGCCGTTTCCAATGCATTGAACAGTTTCAACAAGCTTCTTCTCGCGGCCCACATCCGCGGCTGCGTGACCGAAGACATTAAAGAAGGCAAGGATGACAAGGTCGATGAACTTTGCACCATGCTGCAGAAACTGATGAAGTGATTTTGATCTAAATACAGCGGCCTGGCCGCTATGAAGGGGTGATTCAAGTGAGTGAGAAAGAAAATAAATGCCAGTACATGGTGACAGGCATGACCTGTGCAGCCTGCCAGGCTCATGTGGAAAAAGCTGTCAGCAAGGTGCCGGGCGTCGATAAGGTGACGGTCTCCCTTCTGATGAATTCCATGGCTGTTGAAGGATCGGCCAGTGCTGATTCCGTCGTCGCCGCTGTCGAAGCGGCAGGCTATGGGGCAAAACCCATGGATAATGAAGTCAAGAGCGGATCATCACAAGGATCGCTCGCAGCCGAGGAAGAAGCGCTGAAGGACAGGGAGACGCCGAAACTGAAGAAGCGCCTCATCCTCTCGCTCGTATTCCTGGCCGTTCTCATGTACCTTTCCATGGGACACAATATGCTGGGATTTCCTGTTCCGTCCTTCCTCGAAGGAAATTACATCGGGCTTGGAATCACGCAGATGATTCTTGCGCTGATTGTCATGTTCGTGAACCGCGCATTCTTCACGTCCGGTTTCCGTTCCCTCTTCCAGGGAGCGCCGAATATGGATGCGCTTGTCGCTCTTGGCTCAGGCGTTTCCTTCCTGTGGTCGCTCTCCGTCCTCTACAAGATGACGTACTTTGCGATGCAGGGAGGATCGATCGAAATGTTATACCGCGGGCAGCTTTACTTTGAGTCTGCAGCCATGATTCCGGCCCTGATTACCGTCGGAAAGCTTCTGGAATCGCTCTCCAAAGGGCGTACGACCGATGCTTTGAAAGGGCTGATGAAACTCGCACCGAAAACAGCAAATATCGAGCGGGACGGCATGGTCGTGACTGTCGGTATCAGCGAAGTCAAGCCTGGCGACATCTTCGTCGTCAAACCGGGCGAATCCATTCCGGTCGACGGGGAAGTCATGGAAGGCGAGACGGCCGTCGATGCATCTGCCCTGACAGGCGAATCCGTTCCTGTCGACAAGGGAGCGGGCGATACCGTCAGCGCTGCAACAATCAATACGACGGGTTTCATCCGCGTCAAGGCAACGCGTGTCGGTGAAGATACGACATTCTCCCAGATTGTCCACATGGTGAGCGATGCAGCTGCTACGAAAGCGCCGATTGCGCGCATTGCAGATAAAGTATCCGCTGTCTTTGTTCCGGCCGTCATCGGGGTTGCCATCGTCGTATTCCTCATCTGGAAATTCCTTGGTGCTGATACGGCAACCGCTCTTGAATATGCGATCTGCGTACTCGTCATTTCCTGCCCCTGCGCACTGGGCCTGGCAACACCGGTTGCCATCATGGTCGGCAACGGCATGGGCGCGAAGAACGGCATCCTCTTCAAGACGAGCGAGGACCTCGAAAACGCAGGCAAGGTCAAGATCGTTGCCCTGGATAAGACAGGCACGATTACGACCGGCCGTCCTGAAGTGACGGACATCGTTCCGGCAGAAGGCGTCAGCGAGGAAGAACTCCTTATGACTGCTTACTCTCTGGAAGGGAAATCCGAACATCCTCTGGCCCGCGCCATCGTCGAAGAAGGAGAGAAGAGAAATCTTAAAGCGCGTGCTATGGATAACTTCCGCATCGTTTCAGGAAGCGGACTTCTGGCAAGCGATGATGGAGTTTCCGTTCATGGCGGATCCCTTGATTATATTTCCACCTATGTAAGCCTTGGCAGTCTCAAGGAAAAAGCAGAAGCGCTTGCCGATGAAGGAAAGACGCCTCTCTTCTTTGAAAAAGGAAAGAAACTCCTCGGCATGATCGCCGTCGCTGATGCAATCAAGGAAGACTCTGCAAAAGCCATCCGCATGCTCCATGATATGGGTATCGAAACCGTCATGGTGACCGGCGATAATGAAAAGACCGCGAAGACGATTGCCCAAAAGGCAGGCGTTGACCGCGTCATTGCAGGCGTCCTTCCTTCCGGCAAGGAAGAAGTCATCCGCGAGCTGCAGAAACGCGGCAGGGTTGCCATGGTAGGCGACGGCATCAATGATGCGCCGGCCCTGACCCGTGCCGATACAGGCATAGCCATCGGCGCAGGCACGGATGTGGCCATTGATTCTGCCGGTATCGTACTCATCAATTCGCGCCTGACGGATGTGGCGGCAGCTATCCGCCTTTCCAGAAAGACGCTGAAGAATATTTATGAAAACCTGTTCTGGGCATTTGCCTACAACGTTATCCTGATTCCGGTTGCAGCCGGTCTTTACCCAGGCATCCGCATGAGCCCGATGTGGGGCGCGGCTGCCATGTCCCTTTCAAGTTTTACCGTCTGCATGAATGCGCTCCGTCTGAATTTCTTCAAGATGAAGGATGGGGAAGACAGCGGGGAGGCTCCGAAGGAAAATGTTCCTGTAAAGGAAGCCCCTGCTCCGAAGAAAGAAGCACCGAAAACAGAAAGCGCTCCTTCTAAAGACAATCTCAAGAAGGAAGTGCTCCATGTCGAAGGCATGATGTGCGAAAACTGCGAACGTCATGTGAAGGGTGCTCTGGAAGCGCTGCCATTCATTGAAAGCGCAAAAGCCGATCATGCGAAAGGCACGGTAGATATTACCTCTGACGGGGAACCGGACAGGAAAGCGATGGAAGAAGCCATTTCCAAAGCAGGATATACATTGAAAGACGAACCTTCCTATGAAGGAAAGGCGACCGTCCTCGTAGGCGGGATGATGTGCGAAAACTGCGAGAAGCATGTGAAGAAAGCACTCGAATCCCTGCCGTTCATCGAAAGTGCCAGCGCCGATCACACGACCGGGCGTGTGGCCATTACTTACAGCTCACAACCCGTAGAGGAAGAGATGAAAGATGTCATTTCCAAAGCGGATTATGAATATCAGGGAATAGAATTCCCAAAGGAGGAAAACAAGATGAAAGAAACAGTTAAGATTGAAGGCATGATGTGCAATCATTGCGAAGCTACCGTCAAGAAAGCTCTCGAAGCATTAGACGGTGTAGACAGCGCTGAAGTATCCCACGAAAAGGGTACTGCCGTCCTCTCCATGAGCAAGGCAGTCGCAGACGCTGATATCCAGAAAGCCGTCGAAGACAAGGACTACAAATTCATCGGTATCGAAAAATAAGAAAAACAGAAACGGGCTGTGACAAAATGTGCCATCATTTCGTCACAGCCCGTTTTCTTTTGGGCAATAAAAAAGATCCCGCATGGGGATCTTCTCTGTGGTGCCGGAGGCGGGACTTGAACCCGCACGATGTTGCCATCGCCAGATTTTGAGTCTGGTGCGTCTGCCATTCCGCCACTCCGGCATATCAACAAGAATTATTTTAGCATATGACGGGAAGATTCGTCAATGGTCATTGAAAACGATTCATTTTGACCTTTTTATTTTCATCACTTCATCAGCGTGCTATGATAGTATATATTAGCCGAAAAAGAAATGAGATGGTCATATGTTCAGATTACTGCTTCTGGGCCTTCTGGCTCTCTTCAGCCTGTATCGGCTGCATGAAAATTATGATTTTCTGACACTTTGCGCAACGGCCATCGTCGTTGCCGCATTTTCGCTTTCCTGTCTCCATTTATGGAGAAGAAGGTAGGAGGGGCGCTGCCCCATAGAAGAAGGGCCTGGCCCTAAGGAGGGATTTCTTTTGGATGTAAAAACATTAGCATGGCAGGAAAAAGAGACGGTAGTCAGCCTTCGCCGTCATTTCCACGAAAATCCGGAATTATCGCAGAAAGAATTCAAGACGATGGATACCATCGAGGAGTTCCTGCACAAGTATGGCATAGAAACAGTCAGAGTGCCGCATGGCGGTGTATTCGGCTTCCTGGACAGCGGGAAACCCGGCTGGACGATGCTCATGAGAGCAGACATTGATGCGCTTCCCATCAAGGAAGACCCTGTCAATATGGCAAAAGAAAGAGTCTGCATTTCAGGAAATGAAGGCGTCATGCATGCCTGCGGCCATGACGGCCATATGGCCATGCTCCTTACCGAAGCCAAGATCCTTGCCCAGCACAAGGATGAATGGGAAGGGAAGATCGTCTTCATGTTCGAAGAGGCTGAGGAAATGGGGGAAAGAGGCATTGCGCCGCTTCTCCGCTACCTCCGTGACAACAAGATCCATATCGACACCTGCTTCGGCACCCATGTCATGTGGAACCTTCCGGCAGGAAAGGTCGGCATCCTTTACGGAAGTGCCCTGGCCGGTGCTTACTTCTTCCGCGTAAAGCTTCACGGGAAGAGCGGCCACGGATCCCGTCCGGATATGGCACAGAGCCCGATTGAATGCTTCATTTCCATTGCAAGCGAGCTTCGTTCCTACCGTATGCGCGCCGTCGATCCGTCCGACAGCCTGACATACTCCTTCGGCTGTGTGCAGGCAGGCCATGAACCAAATATCATTCCGGATGAATTGATGTTTGCAGGGACGGCCCGCTGCACAAAGAATGACGACGGCCTTGCTTTCCGTGATACCTTCCTCAAAGTAACGAAGGGCATTGCTGAGCTCCACGGCCTGACGGCAGAAATCGTTGAAGACCAGTACTTCCCGGTTACCGTCAATACGAGAGAATGCGTCGACCTTGCCAGGAAATCCGTCACGGAAGCCCTTGGAAGCGATGCGCTTGATCCGGACTGCCCGATGTGGATGGCCACGGAAACCTTCTCCATCACGGAATCGACATACCCGGGCGTCTTCTTCTTCACCGGCATCTATGATCCGGAAGTCGGAAGCGGAAGCCCGCACCACACGCCGAAATTCGACATTGCCGAAGACGGCCTCGTCACCGGCGTTGCCGCCGCCCTTGCCTACGTCACAAGAGCCCTTGCAGAAAAGCCGGAAACACCGTCCTTCCACCCGACAGACCTTGAAAGCATGCTGAAATTAACCTGATCAATAAAAATAAAGCTTCCCGTAATTTATGTATTATTTATGGGAGCTTTATTTTTTTGTTCTTTTCTATGGAAACACTTTCGATAAAGTTCTATAATATAGATAGATAAAGAAATAGTTTCGGAAAGAAGAAGGCGATGATCATGTTAGGTTCAATTGTATTGATACTCGGGAGTCTGCTCTTCATTGGCGCAGGCATATTCTGCATCCTGCAGCCGGAGATCTCGCTTCTGATCGTTGGATGGTATATCGGATTCGTACTCGTTCTGGGCGGCGCGCTTCAGATAATCCGCTTTTTCCAGATTGATCCGGGCTACCGATCCTTCTGGCATCTGCTTATTGCCCTGCTCGACGTAGTATTCGGCATCTGGATGCTTGTCAGCATGGTATTCACGCTGGTTGCATACATGCTTCCTCTTATGTTCGCCATCTACATCCTGCTCCGCGGCATCCTGATGATTGTACTCCGGAAGAAGAAAGAAAGGGAAATGAAGCACTCTTCGCTTTACATGCCTGTGGCCATCATTGAAATCCTGATCGGCGCAGCCCTTATCCTGAGACCGGATGCAGCAGGCATCATCTTCATGTACTGCGTAGCACTGGCACTCATCTGGACCGGCATCTCGACATTCATGATCTGGAGACAGAGCGAAGCAGCTGATGACTCCGAATTATAAAAGCAATTGAAAAGGGACTATGATAAAATGTGCAATCATTTTGTCACAGTCCTTTTTTCGTGGGAAATCAATTTCAGGCAATAAAAAAACCGCAGCGCCATCACTACGGTTTTTCTCCGGAAAAGGATTAAGCCTTTTCTTCCATTGCTTCTTTGTAAGCTTCCTTTGCTTCTTCCTTAGCTTCTTCTTCAGCTAATTTAGCTTTTTCAGCCTGGATTTTAGCAACAGCAGCCTGTACATTCGCGTTCAGACGGGATTTCTTACGAGCTGCGGCATTCTTGTGAATGACGCCTTTCTGAGCAGCGCTATCGATAACGCTTACAGCAGCACGGATAGCTTCGTCCTGGTTTTCCGTAGCAGCAGCAGCGACAGCTTTCTTAACGGAGCTGTGGATTCTGGATTTAATAGCAGAATTTGCAGCCTTCTTTGCAGCGTCCTGTCTCATGCTTTTCATATTGGATTTAATCTGTGGCAATGATTTCACCTCCCGTCTGCATTATTCATACCATGACATTCTATCATATTTCATCAATCAAGGCAAGAAATTTTCTGAAAAATCAAAAGGCACGGTGTTTTGCGGAAAAGACGGGAAAAGTCGGAGCAAACAGGGAAATTTTGTTTGAATCGAAGTATGTCTTTTTGTACAATAGAAATGTAAGAGCCGGAGGTTCCGGTTCGGAAGGAGACCTTATGCTATTCGTCGGAGTAGATCTCGTCAAGATAGAACGCTGGGAACGGATTCTGGAGAAATTTCCTGCCAGGGCAGAGAAAATTTTCACGCCGGATGAAATTGCCCATTGCGAAAAGAAAGGAAAAAAGCGGGCTGAGTCCTATGCGGCTCTCTGGGGAGCCAGGGAGGCAGCCGGCAAAACGCTGGGAATCGGTATCTTCGGATCGGCCTGGCAGGATGCCTATGTCACATGGTCCAAGTGGGGAGCGCCGGAGCTTCATCTGAAGGGCACGTTTGAAAAGCGGGCCAAGGAGCTTGGCGTCACGGAAATGTCGATTTCCATTTCGCATGAAGATCATATGTCCATCGCGGTGGTCGTGATGGCAGGAGGCAAATCATGATTCTGACAAGTACGGCGGAGTCCAGGCTGCTGGACAAGATCGCCATGACAGAGTACGGACTGCCGGAAGCTGTCCTGATGGAAAATGCAGGGCGCGCTGTCGTCAGCCGTATGAGAGAGTTTACGGACTGGGAAGGCGCATTCACTGTCATTGTCTGCGGTACGGGCAATAATGGCGGGGATGGGTTCGTCAGTGCCCGCTATGCAAGAGGTGCCGGCGCCAGGGTCCTTGTCATCCTCATGGGGGATCCGTCCCACATGGGAGAGTCGGCAAAGATGTATCGGAAAACGGCTGAGAAGATGGGGATTCCTGTCATTGAGGTGATGGAAGCAGAGGAAGCGGCTCCCTATCTCTATGATGCGGATATCATTATCGATTCTTTGATCGGAACGGGCCTTGCAAGCAAAGTGAAGGGCGAGAAGGCAGCGCTCATCGATATCATCAATGACACGGATGCGCTTATCGTTTCGACCGACATTCCAAGCGGCCTTGTGACGGATACGGGAAGACCGGCAGGGACGGCTGTCAATGCGGATTTCACCGTCGCTCTTGGATCCGTGAAGCGCGGTCATGTCCTTTATCCGGGAAGCGAGCATACGGGCCGGCTTCTCTTCTCGCCGATCGGCATTCCTGAGGAAGCGTCCGAGGATTTCCCTGTCCGTCTTCTTTTCAGGGAAGATATCGCACCTCTCCTTCCTGTGAGGAATCAGATTTCCCATAAAGGAAAGAACGGATTCCTTGGCATTTTTGCAGGATCATCCGGTATGGAAGGCGCAGCACTCCTTGCAGGGCAGGGAGCTCTCTATGCAGGGGCGGGCAAGACAGCCATCATCACGACAGGCGATGCTGCGCCCATCATGGCAGGGAAGTTCCCTGAAATCATGGTTTCTTCCATCGGAAACGGTCCGCATTTCACGGAAGACATGGCAGAAGCAGCCCTTGAGAAGGCCAAAGCGTATGACGTCATCGCTATCGGGCCCGGCATCGGCAGGGATGAGGAAACGGTGAAGTTCGTGAAGAAAATGATCGAAAACTTCGAGAAGACGATCATCCTTGATGCGGACGGGCTCTACGTAGCCGCCGAGGCGCAGATTGATTTCAAGTCCTGCCCGGGCCGGTTAATCCTGACACCGCATGTGGGAGAGTTTGCAAGGCTGACAGGCCTTTCTGCTTCCGAAATCGAGGAGAAGAGGATTGATGCCGCATCCGATTTCTCGAAGAAGAACCGCCTCGTCCTTGTCCTTAAGGGTGCGCCTACGGTCATCGGCCTTCCTGACGGCCGATCCTACGTCAATACGACGGGAAATCCCGGCATGGCGACAGGCGGCATGGGAGATACGCTGACAGGCGTCATCGGTGCGATGGCAGCGCAGGGTATGAGCCCGTCTTCCTCAGCGGCGGTCGGCGTCTACCTGCACGGCCTTGCCGGAGATCTGGCGGCAGAAACGACACCGATAGGCTACCGCGTGACCGATCTGGCGCGCCTCCTTCCAAAGGCAAGAGCGCAGATCACTGAAATGGATGAATAGTAGTTGGGGGTTAAAGACTGGGGGATTTTATGCATTTATTTAAAAAGTTAGCAAAAGCATTCATGATCATCCTTCTGGCAGCTGTCACAGGCTTTGCACTGGCAGGCTGTGGGGGAGGCGGCGCATCATCAAGCGCGGCGAAAGCGCCGGCAGCAGGCGCGGCAAAGACGCCGGCCAAACCGGGAGACAAGCTCATTATCCGTATGCTCGATATCGGGCAGGGCGATGCTTTCCTTCTTGAGAAGGACGGCAAGTTTGCCATGATCGATACAGGCGATGTCGAACACAGAGAGGCGCTCGTGAAGTACCTTCACGAATACGGTGTCAAGGAATTATCCAATGTCATCATCACGCATCCGCATGCCGATCATATGGGCGGCATGAAGGCTGTCTTCGACAATATCAAAGTTGATAACATTTATGATGACGGCGTTCCGACAAATACGAATACGTACAAGACCTACCTGAAGAATATCAAGGCAAAGAACATCCCGTTCCATATTCCGAAGGCCGGCGAAACGATTGCTCTCTTTGACGGCGTCGATTTCCACGTGGCAGGACCGGTCAGTGAAATCACGGATCAGAAGGGCCGTCCGGATCTCAATAACAATTCCATTGTAGGAAAGCTGACATACGGAGACTTCTCCATGCTCTTTACCGGGGATGCAGAAAAGGAAGAAGAGTCTGCCATCCTTAAGAGCGGCTTTGGCCTGAAGAGTGATGTCCTCAAGGTCGGCCATCACGGCAGCCGCACAGGCACGACGCCTTCCTTCCTGAAAGCAGTCGCTCCTAAGGAAGCATTTATTTCCTGCGGACAGGGCAATGATTACGGCCATCCGCACAAGGAAACCATGACGAAGCTTGAAAAAGCAGGCATCCACATTTTCCGCACGGACCGCGACGGCACTGTCACACTCACAACGGATGGAAGCACGTACCAGATTGCAAAGGAGCATTAATATGAAAAAGGAAGCCATTGTAGACCGCATTGAAGGGAAAGTCGCCGTTCTTCTGACAGACGATGAAGAGGAAATCCATATTCCTGCTGCCTGGTTCGACGATATGCATGAAGGCATGGCCATCGACATGGAATTCACCGAAAATCCTGAAAGGGAAAAAGAATCCATGGAATCCGCCGAAGACCTTCTGGCAGATATCAAGAAAATGAACGGAATTGAATAATGATAAGGGACTGCAGAGGTGAGCCATCATTTCTGCAGTCCCTTTTTATGGAAATCTTCCCGATGCCATATTTCATTTGCGGCAGGACGAGACGCGGCGTAATATAGAGGGAAGCCGAAATACGGCAGGGATGGAAGCAGCCGGGAGGGATGCTTCCTGTTTTTGAAAGGAGTTTCATATGGCACAGACTAAGAGAGAACTCGTAAAGGCAGCTCTTGACTGCAGACCGGCAGACCGCGTGCCGGTAGGTTTCTGGCATCATTTCCTGGCAGATCAGAGACACGCAGACGCACTGGCCGATCCTTCAGCATGGAATGACAATCTGGCGGGCCATGAATCGTTTTACCAGTCATGGCATCCGGATTTCATGAAAGTCATGACGGATGGATTCTTCCTCTATCCGCACCAGCAGCTTCATGATCTGAAATCGATCAGGGATGCTGCCGGCATCAGGCCGCTTGGCAGGGATTCGGAATGGGTCCAGAAGCAGGTAGAGCTCTGCGGCATCCTGACAGAGCGGTACGGGAAAGATGTCATGGTTTTCTACAATCTTTTCGCGCCCACAAGATGCATTGAATTCCAGCAGACAGGAAGCGATGCGAAGACAGTCATCACCCGTTTCATGAAGGAAGATCCGGAAGCTCTGAAGGAAGTCATGGCCGTACTGACGGAAGATATCGCGACACTGGCCCGCGCTGTCATCACAGAAGGCCATGCAGACGGCATCTACCTTTCCGTACAGAATATCCCGCATCCGGACATGACGAATGAAAAGTACCGCGAGTTCATCACGCCTTCGGAAAAGGCAGTCCTCGAAGCGGCCAATGAATCATCTGATTACAACCTTCTTCATATCTGCGGCTACATGGGATGCCACAATGATCTGACATGGTATAAGGACTATCCGTTCAAGGCCGTCAACTGGGCTGTCGCTTTTGAAGGCGTGCCGCTTGAAAAGGGAGAGGAAATCTTTGATCACCGCTGCGTGATCGGAGGCTTCGATAACAATCCTGAAGGCGTCCTTTACAGCGGAAGCCAGGAAGAGGTCAAAGCAGAAACGAAGAAAATCCTGGACAAGGCAGGAACGAAGGGCGTCATCTTAGGCGCAGACTGCACCGTCCCCAAGGATATCGACCCTGTCCGCTTTGAATGGGTCAGGGAAGCTGCTGAAAAGTACTCGAAGTAAGGGCTCTTTCCGCTTATAGCAGTGCGTTCTCCTTAGCAGAATGAAGAACAAAAATGATGGAATAGTATCTGTCTTATAAGAACCGGTTAATTTTCACTTGACAATATCGCCTCATATAGTGTAAAGTATTTAAAGTCAGTTATATGGAGCGATACTCAAGTGGCTGAAGAGGACGGTTTGCTAAATCGTTAGACCGGTTTCCGGTGCGGGAGTTCGAATCTCCCTCGCTCCGCCACAATGAAACGTCAACTCAGGTTGGCGTTTTTTATTGCCCTGAATTGTAAAAAGTATATAACGATATGATTCGAACTGTATGATTCCTTAGAAATATGTTATAATTTATA
Organism: Veillonellaceae bacterium; assembly: GCA_025992895.1. Lineage (NCBI taxonomy): Bacteria > Bacillati > Bacillota > Negativicutes > Veillonellales > Veillonellaceae > Veillonellaceae bacterium. The sequence continues at coordinate 1,957,904 of DAJPGA010000001.1, read as the reverse complement.
GAAGTGAAACGATACCAGATCATCATATTTCGAAGGGGGCCAAGTTATGTCTATTTCATTTATTCTGCGCATGATTTCCTCCGCCGTCAGCGGAAATTCTTCTTCGGCAAAACCAGAGAGCATCAATGGCGAAGTCGAAAGAGCCAGACGCAGAGCTACGAAAAGAATCAACAGAGCTAAGGTGCGCGCTCAGGATGAACTCGGGGAACTCGACCGCGTCAGGATCACACTGATGTCCGGCGATATGAAGAAATTCACGAACCTGTTCTCCCAGCTCGAGAATGTAGATTTCCATGACTGCGAAAATCTGACCGGACTTGATCATTTCAATAAGGAAAGAAAGAACTGGAAGGAACTGGAAAACCTGTCTGCCAAAGCCATGACGGTCGTTACTCTGACCGGCGCTATGGACGCTGTAGGCTTCGGCGCAGGCGTCCTTGATACCTTCGCCATTGTTCCGCAGATCAAAGGCCTTGACATTGCAGCTGCTGAAAAGCATGATACGGCAGCCCTTCGTGAAATGGGCATCCGTCTGCAGGCATTCCAGCAGGAAGTAAAGAGACTCTGCACCCGCATGCAGGATATCCGCCGTGAAGCCCGTCAGGCAGAAGATGCGCTTCTTGACCTCTCCGATTACTTTGAAGACGGCATCGAAGATATCCGCCGCATCCAGTCTTCTTCCGGCAATGACTGGAAGAAGTACACACCTGCTCAGAAGATCCTGATCGGCCGTACTGCACAGATTGCCCGCCTGATTCGCGCTCTCTCGGAAGTCCGCTTCCTGACAGACGACGCAGACCTTTGTCCGGAAATCCGCGAGGCTCTGGAAGCATCCGAAGAACTCCTTGATGAACTCGGCGCTTAGTCAGCAATAGGAAAGCAGCGGCAGGACCGCTGCTTTTTCCATGCCGTAAAAGGTACTATTTCTTGCCCGTTTATAGTACAATAGCAGAGGTGAAACGGATATCTCTGCCAGAGGAGGATACCTATGAGAAAATTCAGGACTTGCCTGATGACGCTGGGCTTCTGCCTGGCCGTGTGCAGTTTTTCCGAGGCAGCTGCGAGCGACCCTTACTACCTGAACGGGGATAAGAACTATCCCATGATCCAGAATACAGGCGGCATTTATAATGACGGCACCACGGGACTTTTCCTGGATCTGTCCACCGTGACGATCGAGGATGTCTTCGAGGACGGCCTGGCAGCCAGGGTAAAGCTCATGAATCTTGTCTCCGATAAGGAAACAGGGGAGGCATGGGTTCATGTCCGTTTTGATGTAGATGGCAGGGTATGGGCACAGAGAACGGATGGAAAATGGAGCGAAGTTTCCAAAAACTCCGATGATCCTGCTGCGCTTGCCGTCATGTTTGTCCGTGAAGAAATGGGCGACGATGCGAGAAGGAGCGCCCTTACATCACAGATTTCTAAAATCATGGCATCCAAGAAGGACGCGCTGGGAAAAACAGCGCCTTCTGATGATGCAAAGCTTCCTGCCGCTGATGGCGGCGTCAAGCGAAAGGGAGAAGTCGTAAAATCATCTTCCACTGACGTTTCCAAAAAGAATACGCCTGTTGGTGAAGATTCCGCTAAGGAGCCTTCAAAGGATGAACCTTCAAAGAAGGAAGGCAGTGATGGAAAGAACGAAAAGCCTTCGGCAAATCCAGATGCAGCAAAGAAACAAGACGATATTTCCGACGTCAAGGTGACCATCACTGAGGCGCCGAAAGTCGAAATCGTCAAGACACCGCCTGTACAGGTGGACATCACACCCGCTCCCGCCTCCCCCAATGGGAATTAAGGAGAGGGCGAACGATAATCGATAAGAAAGAGGAGTATCATGGCAAAGAACTACTATGAATTACATGTGGCAGGCTGCACAAGACAGCTTCCAATCCTTCCAGTCAGCGACACATTGTCGATTGCAGGCTTCGTTATCCTTGGGGATACGGAGATCGTTACCAAGGCATCCGAAGAACTCGCTGCCAGGGTTCCGAAAGACACGGATATCATAATAACCGCTGAAACGAAGGGCATTCCCCTTGCAGCTGAACTGGCGCGCGTCCTTGGAATGAAGCGCTACATCGTTGCAAGAAAGTCTGTCAAAGCATACATGCAGAACCCGATCTGGGTGGAAGATGAATCCATCACGACGAAGGGCAAACAGCGCCTTTACCTCATGGACACGGATGTGGAAATGCTCCACGGCAAAAACGTCCTCCTTCTTGATGATGTCATCAGCACAGGCGGATCCATGAAAGCCATGAAGGCCCTTGCTGAAAAAGCAGGCGCACATGTCATTGGCGAAGCTGCCATCCTTGCAGAAGGAAATGCAGCAAAGAGAGACGACATCATTTTCCTTGAAAAACTCCCTCTTTTTGAACACGAATAATTCTTTTAACATCCGGGAAGCGGTGAATCTGCTTCCCGGATGTGATATAATAAGCAATACGAATTGTATCTTTTGACTGATTAGGTTCCCATAGGAGGAAACAGATGAAGCATCAGGAAATAGTCATCATTGTTGACTTCGGCGGACAGTATGCCCAGCTCATTGCGCGCCGTGTGCGCGAATGCGGCGTATACTGCGAAATCCTGCCGTACAACAAGCCAGCCAGTGAGATTCTGGTCCCCAACCTGAAGGGGATTATTTTCTCCGGCGGCCCGTCCAGCGTCAATGCGGAAAATGCACCGCAGATTGATCCGGACGTTTTCAAGGCAGGCGTGCCGATTTTAGGCATCTGCTACGGCATGCAGCTCATGGCAAAGACCCTGGGCGGCGAAGTCGTAAAGCCAAAAGCGCATGAATACGGCCATACTGAATTCTTCCGTGACGGCAGCTCCGCACTCTTTGAAGGCGTTTCTGAAAAGACAGCCGTATGGATGAGCCACGGCGACTCCGTTACAGACATGCCTGCAGGCTTTGGCCTGACCGGTCATACAGCCCTGACACCGACTGCAGCTATGGCAGATGAAGCAAGACGCTTCTTCGGCGTACAGTTCCACCCGGAAGTCGTTCATACTCCGGAAGGCACCACCATGCTGAAGAACTTCCTCTTCAAGATCTGCGAATGCGAAGGCGGATGGTCCATGGGCAACTACATCAATATTGCTGTAGAAAGCATCCGTGAAAAAGTAGGAAATCACAACGTCATCTGCGCACTGTCCGGCGGCGTTGATTCCTCCGTTGCCGCTGTCCTTGTCCACAAGGCTATCGGTGATCAGCTGACCTGCGTTTTCGTCGATCACGGTTTCCTCCGTCTTGGCGAAGCGGAACAGGTCGTCGACACCTTCACAAACAAATTCAACATGAAACTCGTCCATATCGATGCATCCAAGCATTTCATGGACCTTCTTGCAGGCGTAACCGAACCTGAAAAGAAGAGAAAGACGATTGGCGCTGAATTCATTCATACCTTCCAGGAAGAAGCCAATAAGCTTGAAGACGTGAAATTCCTCGTCCAGGGCACACTCTATCCTGACGTCGTGGAATCCGGCACAGCCACCGCTGCTACCATCAAATCCCACCACAACGTAGGCGGCCTTCCGAAGGACATGAAGTTCGAACTCATCGAACCGCTGCGTGAACTCTTCAAGGATGAAGTCCGCCAGCTCGGCCGCGAACTCGGACTTCCAGAAGAAGTCATCAACCGCCAGCCGTTCCCAGGTCCTGGTCTTGCTATCCGCATCATCGGCGAAATCACCCCGGAAAGACTTGATATCCTCCGCAGAGCTGATTTCATCGTCAGAGACGTCATCAAACAGCATGGCCTCTACAATGATATCTGGCAGTCCTTCGCCGTACTGCCGGCAGCTATCCGCTCCGTAGGCGTACAGGGCGACGAAAGAACCTATGACTACACCGTAGGCATCCGCGCTGTAACAAGTTCTGATGGCATGACTGCTGATTACTTCCGTTTCCCGTGGGAAGTCCTCGACGAAATGTCCAGAAGAATCTGCAACGAAGTGGCAGGGGTCAACCGCGTCGTTTACGACGTCACCTCCAAGCCGCCGAGCACCATCGAATGGGAATAATATAATACGTATTAAGAAGACTGCAGCAAAATGCGAAATCATTCTGCCGCAGTCTTTTTGTGTGGGAATTTTTCATTTGGAAATATTTCCGCTATATAAATATATAATGGGTAAAGCTTATCACATGAAAGCAAACAATTATAATAATCATGGATAAGTACAGGGGAAAGTAGTAAAATTAATTATAGAAACTAGCATATATTTAGAAGTACGGGCATCCCGCTTTAAATCTCAACGATGGATCCGCATGATTCTTCGTATTTATATAAAGGGGACTTCATTATGATCGATTTCCTTCGTGGCAGCTACGATATGGACTTCTACCTGGCTGCGATTCCGATTCAGGCCCTGTTCATCATATTTTATATGCAGAGGAGAAGCCTCCCCCTGAAGGATACGCGCTACTTCCTCTACCTGATGTGGGCGAACCTGGCGGCCCTTACGACAGACCTTGTTGCAGCATGGTCATGCGAAGCATTTCGGACACTCCCGATTGCTTTTGTCTATTTGTCAAACATGATATTCTTCATCGCATTCCTGCTTTGCGGATACTTCCTTTTTATGTACGCCGCCTACACGATGCATGTGATGGAGCATATAGGGAAGGCGCTTACAGGCGTGCTGATGTTTCCTGCCGCATTCATGATAGCCATCTGCCTTTTCACGCCTTTCACGGGACTTCTCTTTACGATTGATCCAATCCTTGGATATCTGGACGGACCTCTTTACAATGGGATTTACTACTGCGTGGGGTTCTATATCCTTGCTTCCCTCATCGCTGCCTGGGTATTCCGCGAACCTGAGAATGAAGCACAGGTGAAAGGGCTCTGGGTCTGCGCTCTCATCATGCTCCTTGGCATGTACGTCCGCACGCAGGTGCGTCATACGCTCGTTCTTTCTTACTTCATCACGATCGGCATCTTCATCATTTATCTGACCGTAAGAAATCCGGATCTTCTCCGCGATCATCAGACAAAGCTTCTGAACCTCGAAGCATTCCGCATGGTCATGAAGGAACTCCTGAAGAAGACGTATACAGGATTTGGTATTGCCATCAAGGATTATGATGAAAACCGCATGGCTTACGGCGGCGATTTCGTCGACAGTTTCCTTGGGAAATTCGGCCATTTCCTGCGTCATCAATTCCCGGATGAATACTGCTTCTACATGGGAAGCGGCCGTTTCTTCGTCATTTCCACATCTGTCATGGATATCCGTGCAGCGGTAGAGAAGGTGCATGAAAGATTCAGGGATGCGTGGAGAGAGGACGGAAAGACTGCTTACTTTGACGTGGAATGCTGCATGCTCGACAATAAGCTGAAATTCAATACGGTCAATGAACTGAAACAGGTCATCGGCATTGCCTTTGAGGTTGCTAATACTCCTGGGCAGGATGATGTCATGATTGATGAAGCATACCAGCACCGTGTCCAGAGGCAGTTCCATGTACGTGCCATCCTTGAAAAAGCGCTCCGGAAAGATTCTCTCGAAGTCTATCTGCAGCCGATTGTCGAATGCGGCACAAGACGCCTGGCAGGTGCTGAAGCGCTCGTACGTATGAAGGATGATGATGGTTCAATCATAGGGCCGAATGAATTCGTCGATATGGCATCGGCCATCGGCGGAGGCAACCTTTTGGGCAAGCAGGTCTTGCGGAAGACATGCGCTTTCATCAGGGACGGAGGCATGAAGAAATGCCGCATGGACTGGATCCATGTGAATTTGTCGCCTGTCCAGTGCCTGAGCCGTACGCTTGCCGAGCATTTGAATGACATTCTCCGGGCTTACCATGTGCCGGTATCCCAGATCCGCCTGGAGCTGACGGAAAAGGGCGCGGTCAATTCCGTGGGCTTAAGCCAGATCGAAGCTTTGCGGCGCCTGGGGTATGACCTCGTCCTTGATGACTTCGGTGCCGGCTATTCCAATGCAGGACGCATGAAGGATATTCCTTTCGAAGGCATCAAGATCGACCTGTCGCTCGTCTGGAAACACTTCGATCAGCCGGACGGCTATCTCCCAAGCTTGATCGAGACGCTCCACGACCTTGGATTCAAAGTCACGGCAGAAGGTGTAGAGACAGAAGCCATGGTCAAGGGCCTTGAAGAAATGGGCTGCGACTACATGCAGGGATTCTACTTCTCCAAGCCGATCCCGATGGATGAATTCCTGGATAAGTACGGAACCGATCCGACCGACTTCAGCGCAGAAGTGCCAAAGGAAAAAATGGAAGAATCATCGAAAGAAGCATAATATGGTATTGCAGCCAGGCTGTGAGGGCAATTGCTCTCACAGCTTTTTTGCGTCCATTTTATGTACGAATCATGTACAGTTAGCATGAATTATGCTGAAATTTATTTCTAAAAGGCAAAACGGAGAGGGAATGCTTTTCCATCAAAAATCATTATTTCGTTTCCCAAAACAGCAATCATATGTTTTGTTATAAATCAAACGATGCTATCAATAAGTTGTATACTATCTAAACCTCGTTTCTATCAAAGATTTAAATATTTAATAGTATAATTAGAATAGATAGAAGGATGAGTCTTGCGGATAGAGGGAGTCCGCCCATCCTTCCTTGTCTCGGGTAATGCACGGGGATAGACACTGCATTTTTTAAAGGAGGCATGCATATGATTACGAAAGCATACGAACGGAAAATGGAGACGCTGGGAGCCTTTGAAGTCAGCAGCAAGATGCTGGCTATGGCCGAGGTGAACGAAAAGCACAAGACATTCCTGAATGCAGGACGCGGCAATCCGAACTGGATCAATTCGATCAGCCGCCTGGCTTTTGCCAAACTGATGGAATTTGGTGTGGAAGAGTCGAAGCGTACGATGGACAAGGGCACTCTGGCAGGATGGATCGATGGGGAAGGCATCGAAGGGCGGTTTGACGCCTATTTCAAGGAACCTGGAGAAGTGAATGATTTCATCCGCGCAGCGATGGATTATGCGGAAAAAGAGCTCCATCTCAACAGGAAGGAAGTCATCCTGGAATTTGAGAATGCGATTGTAGGCAACAATTATCCAGTGCCGAGCCGCTCGCTCGTGAACATGGAAAAGATCGTCAATGCATACTTGGAAAAGACGCTGTATCCGGGAACCGGCCTTGCCCAGCATACCAGGCTCTTCATGGTGGAAGGCGGCACGGCTGCGATCGTTTACATTTTCGATTCCCTGAAGCACAACGGGCTTTTGAAGGAAGGCGACCATATTGCAATCAATATGGTCGCCTTACATCCAGATTCCGCGCCTGACCAATTTCCAGATGACGGAAATCAATGTAGCATCAAGCGAGGATAATGACTGGGAGATTCCGGAAGAGGAAATGAACAAGCTGCTCGATCCGTCGGTCAAAGCATTCTTCCTCGTCAATCCGTCGAACCCGGGCTCTCATGCATTCGGCAAGGAGTCTCTGGCACGTTTCAAGAAGATCATGGACCAGAGAAAGGACCTGATCGTCATCACCGATGATGTTTACGGATCCTTCGTAGAGGGCTTTGAATCCGTCTACGGTGTGGCTCCTTACAATACGGTCCTTGTTTATTCCTTCTCGAAACTTTTCGGCGCAACGGGCTGGCGCCTTGGTGTCATTGCCGTTCATGACGACAATGTATTCAATGCGCTCCTGGCAAAGCTTCCGGAAGAAGAGAAAAAAGTGCTTGATTCCGACTACTCCATTGTCACGATGGAACCGAGGAAGATGCTGATGATCGACCGTTTCTGTGCAGACAGCCGCTCCATCGGCCTCTATCATACAAGCGGTCTAAGCACGCCGCAGCAGGCTCTCATGGGCCTCTTCTCCCTGACGCACCTCATGGCAGACGGCGAGGATCCGTACTTCAAGACAGCTGACGAAATCGTATCGGCCAGATACCATACGCTCTACAGCACACTTGGCATCAAGGAAGATGACAGCGTGACGAATGCGAAGTACTACACCATCCTTGACGTCTACAAGATTGCTGAACAGAAGTATGACAAGGATTTCAGGAAATACCTGGAAAAGAATTATGAACAGATCGATTTCCTGCTCCGTATGTCGGATGAAGAAGGCGTCGTCCTCGTAGAAGGTCTCGGCTTTGATGCGCCGTCCGGAACGCTTCGCGTATCGCAGGCCAATCTGCCGGATGAAGCATACAAGAAGATTGCAAACCGCATTCTGGATCTCCTGAAGGAATACCATGACGACTATCTGAAACAGAAAGGAGAATGATACTATGTCGCTTGCTCTGTTATCACAGGAAGCGCTCGAGTTCACGCACAGCTTCGCGGCTGTGGGGCTGACCGACATCGGCCGGTACATTCTCGACAATGCCGCCCTTGCCATTTTCCTTTGCCTGGCCATCGGCTACTGGCTGGGAAAACTTAAATTCGGCTCCTTCACTGTCGGCGCTACGGTCGGCACCCTTCTGACCGGACTTTTCGTCAGCTTCTGCGTGGCACCAATCGGCAAGTTCGATATATCCGGTCTTGTGAAGACGATTTTCTTCTCACTCTTCATCTTTGCCATCGGTTATGAAGTCGGGCCTGCTTTCTTCAACAGTTTGAAAAAATCGGGGCTGAAGATCGTCATCTTCTCCGTATTCTTTGCCGCTGTCGGCCTTCTGACGGCATATGGCCTCTTCAAGGCTTTCCATGTCGAAGTCGGCGAAGCAGCAGGCATCGTTTCCGGCGCCCTCACGCAGTCGGCAGTCCTCGGTACGGCGGACTCCTCGCTGAAGGAAGTCTTATCCGGCGCGGCCCTGACGCAGGCGCAGAGCAACATGGCTGTCGCTTATGCGCTGACATACGTCTTCGGTACGATCGGCGTCATCATCTTTATCAGAAACATTGCTCCGATGCTTTGCGGCGTCAATCTGAAGGAAGCCACTAAGAAGAAAATCGAAGCTATCAATTACAAAGAAGGCGGTCCTGGCAGCGATATCGTGAGCCTTATCAAAGCACGCGCCTTTGCTGTCGATGCCAATGCTTCCTTTGACGGAAAGACGGTCAGCCAGATCGAAACAGAGCAGAAGGATCTTCTGACCGTTGAAAAGCTCATCCGCGCAGGGAAGGAAATCCCGGTCACGGGCGATACCGTTCTTCAGACAGGGGATCACGTGACATTCATGGGATCTCTGGAAGCCATGCTTGCCATCGAGAAATCCGGTGCGACGGAAATTATTGATGCAGACAGCCTTTCCCTTCCGCTTGTGAAGAAGATGGTATTCCTGACAAAGGGATTCAATGAGAGCATCATCCATCAGCTGCCGGTCCTCGGTATTTATCTTGAGTCTGCAGCAAGAAACGGCGTTGCCCTTTCCGCTGCCGATACATTCAAGGTGGGGGATGAGCTCGTCCTGGCAGGCCCTCCCAAGATGGTCGACAAGGTTCAGAAACAGCTGGGCTACGTCAAGGATACAGGCACCAGCACGGATGTCAGCTTCATGTCCCTTGGCATCGTCATCGGTCTTCTGATCGGTGCTGTCACGATTACGCTCGGCCATGTGCCGATTACCCTGGGTTCTGGCGGCGGCGCCCTCTTTGCCGGCCTGTTCTTCGGCTGGTACCAGAGCAAGCACCAGAACATGGGCCTCATTCCTTCTGCTGTACGCTGGTTCCTCAAGAGTGTCGGCTTGAACCTATTCATTGCCATCGTCGGACTTTCCGCCGGTTCGGACTTCCTGGCTGCCCTTAAGACAATGGGCGTGCAGGTATTCATCATCGGCGCTGTCCTTTCCATCGTTCCTCATCTCATCAGCGTGTTCTTCGGCCGCTTCGTCCTTCATATGGATCCGGTTGATATCTTCGGCGCACTGACTGGAGCAGGAACCATTACTGCCGGACTGAACGGCCTTGTTGAAGAGACGAACTCCAGTGTCTTTGCATTGAGCTATACACCTTCCTATGCCGTTGGCAATATCCTCCTGACTGTCATGGGTCCGCTGATTGTAGCACTCCTGACTTGACGAAAAATCAAAGGATGTAATCGTACTTGATACAAAGAAAAACCGCTGTCCTTTCTAAGGGGAACAGCGGTTTTTCTTTCTTATTGTAATCACGTGTTTACATTTGTAATATCGTACAAAATATTATCGATATAGTTAGGAAGGCCAATTGAGAAAATAAAAGGCAGATAAATAGGAATACAGAGAAAGTTCAATAATACGATTGAGAATAAAGTGCGCCTAAATCAGAGAAAACAGATAAAAATTCATCGATATTTTCTGAAAAAATTTACATAGTCAACTTCTATAACTATCGAAACATATTGAGAATAACAGATATAACTTTAACATAAGTGATATAGAAATTTTAGATATTAGTTATCATATTTTATTATTATTTTTGTATTTTTAGCGTATAATTTGAGATGAAAGGGGACTTCACGCATGTTCCTGCCATGGGATTTTTGACGGGAGAAGGTGAGAAAGATGGAATCCATCATGGAATTATTCGGAGGCTGGGACATAGATTTCGCCCTGGCTGCTATTCCGGTCCAGGTTTTGTTTCTGGTTTATTACATGCGGAAGAGAAAGCTTCCCCTGAAAGACACCATGTACTTCACGAACCTGATGTACTTCAATCTGGCAGCAATGATTGCAGGTATTCTTTCGGCAGCCGCGTGTGCGGGATGGAAATCGACTCCGGTTCCGGTCATATATGGCTTGAACGTGGGTTACCATCTCTTCGTTCTTCTGGCGGCTTATAATGGTTTCCGTTATGTGATGGAAACACTTCATGCAGGCGACCGCATCAATCCGAAGTGGATGAGGCTTGCCGCGGTCCCTGTTCTGCCGATGGTGCTTGTGATCCTTGTGTCCCAGTTCTTCGGTTCGATGATCAGTGTCGATCCTGAGACAGGTATCCATCAAGGAAGCTTGTATCCTCTTTTCTATGGATTCCTTATTTTCTACCTGGTGCTCTGCCTTGCTACGGCGCTTGTTTTCCGTACAGAGGACAATGAGGGACAGGTGGAGGGAATCCTCACTGCAGGCGCATTCATCATGGCCGGTATCCTTCTGGAAGGATATTACTGGCAGGAATTGTTTCTGTCCTTCAGCTTCACGATGGGCATCGCGGTCATTTACCTGACGGTCAGAAACCCGGACCTCTTGCTCGACCATAAGACGGAACTTATGACGAGAGAAGCTTTCCGCATGATCATGAGGCAGCTTCTGAAGAAGAATGATTTCGAAGGATTCGGCTTCGTCATTCGTGATTATGATGAATGCCGCATGGCCTATGGCAGTGCATTCGTAGACAGTTTCCTGGGATATTTCGGGAAGTATCTCAGGCAGGAGTTTTCAAAGCAGTACCTCTTCTACATGGGAGGCGGCCGGTTCTTCATCATTTCGACGCTGCCCATGGATCTGGAAGCGGAAGTCAGCAAGGTGCATGAGCGATTCAGAAAGCCCTGGGGAAGGGATGGCAAGATCGCTTACTTCGACATCAACTGCTGCCTTCTGGATGATACGCTTGTCTTCAGCAGCGTGGATGAGCTGAAGCAGTGCATCGGCATTGCTTTCGAAGCTGCTGATTCTCCGAAGCATGAAGACGTCATCATTGACAAAGGGTACCAGGAACGCGTGAAACGCCAGTTCCATGTACGCGGACTTCTTGAAGAATCTCTTGCGGGAAATTCTCTGGAAGTGTTCCTGCAGCCACTTGTGGAAGCGTCCTCCGGTCGTGTGGAAGGCGCTGAAGCACTTGTGCGCATGAAGGACAAGGACGGGTCCATCGTGGGACCTGCCGAGTTCATCGATATGGCTTCCGCAACGGGTGCGGTCAGCATCCTGGGCGAGCAGGTTTTCGCCAAGGTATGCGAATTCATCCGTGACGGCGGTCTCGAAGCATGCGGCATGAAGTGGGTACACGTCAATGTGGCGCCAGTGCAGTGTCTGCGCCGTCGTCTGGCAGAACGCCTGAATGACATCCGTGAAAGCTACGGCGTGCCGGTATCGACAGTCCGCCTCGAACTCACGGAACAGGGCGCCTTGAATTCCGCCGGATTCAAGCAGGTGGGCCTTCTGAAAAATATGGGATTTGATCTTGTTCTCGATGATTATGGTACGGGATTCTCGAACGCGTCCCGCATGAAGGACATTCCTTTTGAAGAAATCAAAATCGATATGTCCCTCGTACGCGGCCACTTCGCGCATCCGGATTCGTACCTGCCAAACCTGATCCAGAGCATGCACCGCATGGGATTCAAGGTCGTGGCGGAAGGCGTCGAGACGAAGGAGATGGTTGACGGTCTGAAAAGGATGGGCTGTGATTATTTCCAGGGCTTCTATTATTCAAAGCCCGTCAGCATGCAGGATTTCCTGAAGAAGTACAGTCTGAAGGAAGAGAAAAGGGAAGTGTTTACTCCAAGCGAAAGGGCTTACGAAGAGATGGAAAGATATGGAAGTGTATTCGCCGCAACCCTTTCGGATAACAGCGGGTAAGGCCCTTGCGGCGGGGCATAAAAAGAGGCTGTGAACCGGATCACCGGATTCACAGCCTCTTTTCAATGCATTTTTTATTGCATTACAGTTCATGGATATGGTCGAGCAGGTATCCGCCGGCGGTGCATGCCGGGCAGATGCAGTACTTCGTGCCCTTTGCCTTGGCTTCATCAGCAGCCTTTGCAAGAGCAGCGGCAGTTTCCTTGCCGAAGTACTTGACGCCGTCTTCGGACTTGAAGAAGGGGATGACAGTGTCGATGGACTGGACGCAGTCCTTCAAAGCAGCGGAGAGCTTTTCAGCAGCTTCCTTTTCCTTGCCGCTCCCCTGAGCATCCAGGTATTCCTGGCAGACAGCTTTTAATCCTGCAAAGCAGCTCGGTGCTTCCATTGTTTCCTTGACTTTCTGAATAATTTCTTCCTTTGCCATTATGCATCATCCCTTCAAAGGCGGTTCAAGCATCATGTGGGATACAGCCTCGGCAGCTTCCGTGCCGTCTTCCTTGATGATCTTGGCCGTCATAATGACGAGCTGTCCCCTGCGCTTTTCTTCATGGCAGCGGATCTCGACCGTCTCTCCGATGAGGATGGGGGAGCGGAAGCGGGATTCCATCTTGCCGGTATAAGCGGGGACGCCGCCGGTCAGAAATAAGTAATTGCCCATGACTTCATCCATCAGCGTCATGATGAGTCCGCCGTGCATGCGGTCATTGTAGCTCTGGTGTTCTCTTCTGGGCGTGAAAAAGGAAATGCATCCGTCAGGAATGGCAAAGAAATGAAGGTGCAGCCCGATCGGATTCGCCGATCCGCAGGCGAAGCACATATTGTAAACAGGAGGGCTCACGAGCTCTTTGAGTTTCATGCCCATCCGTTCTTCCTCGGCCTTCAGGAATGCTTTTTCCTTTTCCGAAAGGCAGAGCGTGTTTTCATCGATATCCTTTGTCATCATGACTCCTTTCATTTCCATTTCCTGTTTTCATTATAGTCAGAGTGAAAATGGATTCCAAGTACGCAAAAATATGATACATGGTATGCTTCTATATACCATGGGCCCTGAAAAAAATCCGGCGCTGCGAAAGCGGCCGGACTTTTGAATACATGTCTTACAGTGTGTCGAGCAGTTTGTAGCCCTTGCCGCGAAGGAATGTCTCCGTTTCGGAATCATTCGTATTGAAGACGGCGATCGGCGTGCCGGTCTGGCGGTCAAAGGAAATGTAGAGATAGCGGATCATGACATTGGCATCATTGAGATCAGCGAGGATGTGATTCAGTGTGCCAGGTTTGTCCGATGCCATGTCGACGGCAATGATGCGGTCGAGGCGGCACTGGTAGCCTGCATCCTTCAGTGCTTTCTCTGATTTTTCAGCGTCGTCCGTGATGAGGCGTACGATGCCGAATTCAGCGCTGTCGGTTGCCAGCATCGTGTAAATGTTGATATTGTTCTTTTCCAGAATGGCCGTGATCTTGCTCAGCGCGCCTTTCTGGTTGGCAGTGAAGATGGAGATCTGCTGCAGCATAGAAATTCCCCCTTTGAAAGAGCCCGTCCGTTCCTTTTTTGAAAAAAGGGCGGCGGAATTTTTTTGAAAAAAGGGCGGCGGAATGCGGATTGCCTCCTGATTGATAATTGTATTGTATCATAGAAAAGAAAAAGCGGTACGAAAAGATACGATTTATCAATAAGATGGCCCCGCCAAAATGATTTTTCAGGATTCGAAAGAAATCTATTGACATTTCATTTGGCAAGGGTATAATATCAACCATAACGACAGAACGAATGGCAAGGATCGGGATAAGCATTCTGATAATATGCTCCAGAGAACCGGCGGATGGTGAAAGCCGGTGCAGACATCACAATGCGAGCTCACCCGGGAGTTCTCGAAAGTGAACAGATTAGCTTTCGACGCGGCCGGCGTTACAGGCATATGAAAAGCGATGAATGGGACAAAGTAAATTGTGGTCCATGCCTCAGAGAGCCGGTGTATGGTGCAAACCGGTGCATTCCAGGATTTAATATCACCCGTGAGCTCCTTTGTCGAAATAAGTAGATGAAGGCGTCTGTCCACGTTACGGATGAAAACACTTGAGTATAATGTAGGGTGGTACCGCGCATGTTGCCCCTATTTCCGGACGGAAATAGGGGCGTTTTTTAGTAGGTGCGATTCTTTCAGCGTACAAAAGTGTTTGATGAGTGATAAATATAGGGTGGTACCGCGAATCCTTTCGCCCCTGTTGCAATGACGCCAGATTGCAGCAGGGGCTTTTTTGTACCATTCGTTCTGTTAAGAGAAGAAGGCTTGCCTTCTATTTGAGAAAGGGGATAGAGATCGTGTTCTTTCAACAGCTTGTCAACGGGTTAACGCTGGGAAGCGCCTATGCGGTCATTGCCATCGGCTATACGCTGGTATTCGGCGTACTCAATATCGTCAACATGGCACATGGCGGCATCTTCATGATGGGCGCTTACATCGGACTGCTTCTTGTAACAGAAGCAGGATTTGGAATTTTTCCTGCACTTATCGGTGCTATGATCGGCGGAGCCGTACTGGGCTACGGACTGGAAATATTTGCTCTCCGTCCTCTCCGCCGCCGCAAGGTCACCCATCTTGCGCCTTTAATCAGTACAATCGGCGTATCCACGTTCCTTGAAAGCGTGGCGCTCATGGTCTGGGGTCCGCAGACGCGGTCTTTCCCGGCCACATTCGACAACAGCCTGATGGATATGGGCCTCTTCAAGATTTCAGGCATCCAGATTATCAGTCTTGGCACGGCCGTTGTCCTGATGGTCCTCCTGACACTGCTTCTTGATCGTACGAAAGTCGGCAAAGCAGTCAGAGCGACTTCTGAAAACGCTGAAACAGCAGGCCTGCTTGGCATCAACACAGGCCGCATCATCACCTTCACCGTCATGCTGGCATCCGCACTGGGCGCAGCCGCTGGCGTGCTGATCGGACTTTCCTTCAACGCCATCGAACCGACAATGGGCACAGCTATGGGCCTCAAGGGTCTGGCAGTCCTCATCATGGGCGGTCTTGGCAACGTAGAAGGCGCAATGGCCGGCGGTTTCATTCTGGGCATTGCAGAAGTATTCACCGTCGCATACGGCGCATCCTCCTACAGGGACGCTGTTGCATTCGGCATGATCATCCTGATTCTGTTCCTTCGTCCTGAAGGGTTATTCTCCAAAGCAGGGAAAGGAGGCAGACCGTAATGGAAGAGTTATTGAACGGGTATTTCCTGCAGGTCTTCACTTTCGTCTGCATCAACATTATACTTGCATTGACGATTTACATGACCCTCTGCACAGGCATTCTTTCCCTGGGCAATGCAGGTCTCATGAGCTTCGGCGCTTACACCTCAGCCATCCTGACGGCTGATTACGGTTTCCCGATGCCTCTTGGCATCTTATGCGGCGGCCTCATGGCAGCTTTCGTAGCCATGATCATCGGCCTTCCGACCATCCGCCTGCGCGGCCTGTACCTGGCCATCGCGACACTGGGCTTTGGCGAAGTCGTCCGCGTTATCGCATTGAACCTGACCATCACGCATGGCGCGCTTGGTTTCTCCGGCATTCCGTCCATGGCATCCACGCTTTCTGACTATGCCAGCGACTGGGGCCTTCTCGATGCTCTGGAAATGGACTCCCAGACAGGCGGCCAGTTCCTGATGTGCATCGTCCTTCTCCTCATCGTCATCGCCATCGTTACCTTTTGGTACAGACTGGAACACTCCCGCGTGGGCCGCGCGATGGCAGCTGTCAAAGCAGATGAATACGCAGCATCCCTGACAGGCATCAATGTTGTTTACTACAAAATGATGGCATTCCTCTTCAGCGCATTCTTTGCAGGCGTAGCTGGCGCACTCTATGCACATGCCACATTCTTCATCACACCGACCGATTTCGACTGGCACAAAGTCGTCGACATCCTTCTTTACACCGTATTCGGCGGCAGCAACGTCCTCTGGGGCTCTGTCCTTGGCGCTGCCATCCTTACCATCGTTCCGGAATCCCTCCGTGCTCTTTCTGAATACAGAGACATGATCTACGGCATCATGCTCGTCGTCCTGATGGGCTTCCGCCCGGACGGCATTTTGTCTTACGATGCTATGAAATGGATTTCCTCTAAATTCTCCAGAAAAGCAAAACCAGTCAAAGTGGAAGGAGGAGATGACTAATGCTGCTCGAAATGAAAGATGTCGTTAAACAGTTCGGCGGCCTGACAGCCGTTTCCAACATGTCCTTCCATGTCGATGAAGGCGAAATCTACGGCGTCATCGGACCAAACGGCGCCGGCAAGACCACCATTTTCAACCTGATCACAGGCGTCTACCAGGTCACCGAAGGCGACGTCATCTTCAACGGCCAGTCCATTGAAGGGAAGAAGCCTTACCAGATCATCAACCTGGGCATTGCCCGTACATTCCAGAACATCCGCCTTTTCACCGGTATGACCGTACTGGAAAATATTCTGGTCGGCGTCCATGACCGCATGAAATCCGGCCTCCTGGCCAGCATCATCCACACCGCTTCCCAGCAGAAGGAAGAAAAAGAAGCCCGCGAAGAAGCAATGAAACTCCTTGCTTTCGTCGGCCTGGATAAAGATGCAGACCGCCTGGCTACCGAGCTTCCATACGGCAAGCAGAGAAAGCTGGAAATCGCCCGCGCCATGGCAACGAAACCGAAACTCATCCTTTTGGATGAACCGGCAGCCGGCATGAACGACAGCGAAACAGCTGCCCTGACAGAACTGATCAGAAATATCCGCGAAAAGTTCGGCATCACGATCGTCCTGATCGAACACGACATGCAGCTCGTCATGAGTCTGTGCGACCGCGTCATGGTCGTCAACTTCGGCAAGAAACTCGCTGAAGGCGTGCCGGATGAAGTGCAGAACAATCCGCAGGTTATTGAAGCATACCTCGGGAAGGAGGATGACAACTGATGCTGCTTGAACTGAAAAACATTGAATCTTCCTACGGGAACATTAAAGCGCTGAAAGGCGTCAACCTCTCCGTACCGGAAGGAAAAATCGTCACACTCATCGGTGCCAACGGCGCCGGCAAGTCCACGACCATGAAAACGATCATGGGCGTCATGAAACCAGTCGCAGGCGACGTCCTCTTCAAAGGCGAATCCATCGTCGGCAAAAAGCCCTTTGAAATCGTCAGAGGCGGCGTCGTGCTCGTACCGGAAGGACGCCAGATCCTCCAGAACATGTCCGTCCGTGAAAACCTGGAGCTCGGCGCTTTCCAGAGAAAAGACAAAGCGGGAATCAGCGAAGACCTCTCCAAGGTATTCGAACGTTTCCCCAGACTTTTTGAAAGACAAAACCAGTTCGGAGGCACACTCTCCGGCGGCGAACAGCAGATGCTCGCCATCGGCCGCGCCATGATGGCCAGACCGGAAGTCATGCTTCTTGATGAACCCTCCATGGGCCTTGCGCCTTTGGTCGTACAGCAGATCTTTGATGTAATCAAAGACATTAACAAAATGGGTACTACTGTTCTTTTGGTTGAGCAGAACGCCCGCAAAGCGCTCCAGATTGCCGATTACGCTTACGTCATGGAGACGGGCAAAATCGTCATGGAGGGGCCTGCGCAGGAAGTGGCCAGCAACCCGGATGTCATGGCGGCCTATCTGGGCGGAAAGAAAAAACAGTAGCCATATATCAACCCTCACAGGTTGCAACACGATCCAGAGGAAGGGAGCGGAGAAATCCGCTCCTTTTCTCATGCGATGACTCTGTATGGCTGTGATACAATAATAAAAACCGATAACGATTGAAAGGATGAAATCATGAAAAAACATATCATCGTCATTACAACCGGAGGCACGATTGCCATGAAAAAAGACCCGGAAACCGGCGGCCTCGTTCCAGCCGTATCCGGAGAAGATCTGGCTGCTGCCGTTCCAGGTCTTTCCGACTGGGCAGACGTTTCCGTCGTCGAATTCTCCAACGTGCCGAGCGGCTGGATGAGCGCAGAGAAAATGTTCGACCTCTCTCATCTGATCGACAAACTTTCCGAAGAGGGGAAAGCAGACGGCTTCGTCGTCACCCACGGGACCGATACACTGGAAGAAACTGCATTCTTCCTCGACATGTCCCTGAAAACAGAAAAACCAGTCTGCGTCACAGGCGCCATGAGGGGAGCCTCCGAACTTTCTGCCGACGGCCCGGAAAACATCCTCTCCGCCGTCCGCACTGCTGCTGACGACATGTCCAAAGACATGGGCGTCCTCGTCTGCCTGCAGGACCGCATTTACGCAGCCAAAGACGTCACAAAATCCCATACGACCAATCCGGACACCTTCCGCGATCTGAACTACGGACCCCTTGGCGCCGTCTATGGCAAGGAAATCATTTACGGAAGAAGACCCATGCCCCATATAAGACTTCATCCGGAAACCATCGAACCAAACGTCTGGCTCATCTCCGCATGGTCCGGTATGGATGGGGAAATCGTCAAATGCGCAGGAAAAGCAGGCGTCAAAGGCGTCGTCATAGACGGCCTTGGCTGCGGCAACGTACCGCCCCTCTGCAGAAAAGAAATCCTTGCCCTCCGCGAGCAGGGCATCCCCGTAGTCCTCACCACCCGCGTCCCCTCCGGAAGCGTCATGCAGGAATACAGCTACGAAGGAAGCGCCCTCTCCATGAAAGAAAGCGGCATTATCCTGGGAGGAGACCTCTCCGGCTGGAAAGCCCGACTTCTCCTCGTCCTTGCCCTTGGTGAAACAAAGGAAAACGAAAGACTTCAGGAAATTTTCGAAAAAATGTAAATTTTCCGTTGACACATGCTGCTTTGATGTGTATAATAATTAAGTCAGTTGTTACTGACGAGCCCAAAAAGCCGAGAACCACGGCTCATACAGGCTGACCGAAAGGTCAGGGAAAAGCAGCATGGAGAGGTGTCCGAGCGGTTTAAGGTGCATGATTGGAAATCATGTTGACGGCGAATACCGTCACGGGGGTTCGAATCCCCCTCTCTCCGCCAAATGAGGATCTGTCTGAGGACAGGTCCTTTTTCCTTGCCTTTTTTACGGCATTTTTACCCGAAGCAATCATTTCCCTTTCACTGAAACAAGAGTAAAATAAAGATAGAATATGCACGTATTGATAACCTTGCTATTGATACTGATATGTTAAATGATATCTGTGAAAGGAGAGGTAAAAATGGAACTAAGCCTGAAGGAAGCCATAAAGATAGTTAATGATTATGCGGGGCGACAGGTTAAGCAGTATGCTGATGCCAAAGATTTCTTTATATTTTCTCCCTATCCCCCTAACTTTGTTCATTATGGAGGGCATACATTTATTGTTTCTAAAAAAGACGGTAAGCCTGGCGAGTATCCAGGAGATTGGGACGATCCATTCCCCTATGATTGGATTCCTGTTCCCGCGAACTGGGACGATGATTAAGAGTTCAACTTAATAAAAATATAAACCGCTTGCGATGGCAGGCGGTTTTATTATGTCTTTTCTTTTGATCTCATAGAGAATAAAATGAAGGTAGAAGCAAAAACAGTTACAATGCATTAATTATCACAGAATTTCTAAAACACATCATCAAAGAAAAAGACAAATATGTACGTGATTATATATGATGAGTTCCGGTAACCTGATTAAAAGAATCCAAAGGGATTTAACCGATAGAGAAAGGATTACGGTGATATATCATGGATAAAAATGAGCTGCAAGAAAGAATCAAGTCTCTTATTTCTGAGGTAACGTTCACCTATAACGGGGAAAGATGTGGAGTTGACCCGTTTAATGCACACAATTTTGATGTGTGGTATGGGGATAAATACGAAAAAATGACAGATATTGATCAGGCTATGAATACGCCTTTCTTTAACGGGAAAACATTGGGCGAAATTGCACCTATTATTAAACTCGATCAGGATTAAACATAGAGAGAATTGCCACTATGAAAATCTATTGTTACAAAAGAGCACTCTGATATTAGTCAGGGCTGTGTATGAATCTTTTTCAAATGCGCTTAGGTCTTAGTTATATTACAGGTGTTAGGGCTGCAACAGATAGGTTTGGCAGTTAACTTGTCATTGTGAATTCTCACTTTACGCATTCCGGTATGGGATATCTGCCAATGGGAATACGATGATGAAAAAGGCATAATTAACATTCCCCTTAGAAAAATAAGGAGAAAACAGAAAAAGCTCTATATCATAGGATGTATTCCATGGTACAGAGCTTTTTTACAAAATGGTGAAAATATCGATAAAATCTAAGAAAATGGCAATTCTCCAATTAATTTTATGGATACAAATGCTATAATGTATAATACATAGTTTAGAATAGAGGTGAAGATAGTAAAGATATAAAGAATGCGCTTCAGATCATCTCAATGATTGTAACTATAGTATTGGGCACAATAACAATCATCGAGAAGCTGAAACGCAAATAAGAAACAGGGTAAGGGAAGCAACCGCTTCCCTGTAAATCCCTTGTTTCATTATATCTTATGATACGCATTATGAAAATCAAGATTTTAACATTGTTGATGGCGGTCAGCTCCGCGGTTACATTTTGGGCGAGCAATTATGATATGACTGCACTGGTTACATTACTGCTGGCGGTTGTAATTGCAATAGCAAGCTGGAGATGAGAAGATGATTAATGACGTTATGATGACAAAAGAAGTGTGTGATACGCTGGGATTGTAATAGCGGATTTTTAGGGCGGAAACAAAAAGCTCCTCCTTTTCAGAAGGGGCTTGGATTTCCTTATTTGTCGTAGAAACTAGACGTTTAAGACAGAATAAATAATAAGAAGCAGCATTACAATCAAAGTGGCGGGGAAGACGTAACTTTGCGGAAGTATAATAGCGCACAAAAGCATAGTTACAATTGCAGCCAAGAAGAGCAAAATGAGTAATAAAGGCAACAGTGAAAACACAGCAAATAAATCACTTAGTACGCATACAACTGCTTGAAAAAATGCTTTCATGTTGCTCACCTCCAACTTTGTTGATGACGTCCTTTTTCTGAAATAGCCAGTCAGCTTTTATCTAAACATGACAATCAGTGAAATGGTTGATTATGCAAAACTAACCCGGGAAATCACTAAAGAGTCGGGAATTACAAAATGATATTCGTCAGCACACTAATAACAGCAAATGGGATTAAAACTAAGTATTTCCAAGACAAATTCTGTTCTCTGAAAACGGAAATAACCGAAAGGATAATACCCAAAAATGCAGGAAGACAAATAAAAAATAAATATACAAGCGGATGAAGCGCTGGATCTATGAACAATTGAAGTACCATAAAGAATATGAACGAAAAAGCGAAAAGATAGAAGAAAAACATCCCAACCACCTCTTTTATCTAAACGATAAGCAAATCCTCTATATTTATTATAGATGCAAATAGTGCATGGAACAATATAAAAAACGATAGGGGTTGGGAATTGTAAAGTAAAGTCTTCGACATAAAAGAGATTCTTTTAGCAAAGCTGAACTCTTTATTTATGAAGAATTTCCAGAAAGTGAATCGGACAAAATAATAAGCCTTGTAACAGCAATCATAAACCTGACAGTTGCATTGATTGCATTATACAAGGCTAACAATTAAGGAAGAACCCTGAGGGCGGAAGCCCTCACCGCCACTGGCGGTTAATCTATTCGTATTATATAAAACCTGGCTAATCTAAGCAAACGGAGAAATATATTTTATTTGGCTTTTGTAATTTCAGTGATTGCTTTGGTTTTAACTGTTTTGAAATAAGGTGATTCCAGTGAGGTACGATTTCAATGATATCATGACGACACCCGAAGCTGCGCAAAGATGGGGAAAGTCTCCTGTCTCTATGAAACAGCTCTGTACAGGAGTACAAGGAAGGCCTCCGCGACTGACAATGGAAGAGTGCAGAAAATCCGGCAGGGTTTGGCTCGTAACTCACCAGGGGATGGAACGTCTCTACGGACCTGAACCGGAACATTCCTGATCTAAATTCTGACCCCACTTTGACCCCATGTGCATAAAAGAATCTTTTATTTGATTATTGGAATGTAAAAAAAGAGGGGTATAATGAAGTTAGAATAAAGAAAACAGATGCAGAAGCAATCCAGAAAATTCATGACATTACGCGAAGGAAGTGGCCGCTGTGAAAGACAATTCTTATAAGAAAAGTATGGAGGACAGCCACAAGATGACAAAAAAGAAACCAAAAGAAGAGACTAAGAAAGAAGAGACTTTCGTAGTACAGGAAAATGATATTTACATGCCACCTTATTGGAAATACTCTACAGACATAGATTTGGAAGACCTTGATGATGATCCGAAATTGGCAGAAATAGATAGAAAGTTAAAAGAAAAGGGAATTGAGATTTAATAGTTCCAGAGCGTTCACTCAGGTGGACGCTTTTTTATACCCAAATGATTCAAAGTTAAATGATAAACGGTAAGTTATCGATGGATATAAACTCTTGATATTTGATATATAGTATAGTAAAATGTTTTCTGTTCATCGGAGGGTGAGCCATACAATACTATGAAATGGCGAGCTGGATAAGATGCAGGCTGGGATGCCTGTGTCCTATCCAGCTTTTTTAATACAAGTTTCATGAGGAGGAACTGATGTCGTCAAAAACAGCAGTGTTTACAGAGGGGAAAATCCTGGAACCTCTCTTAAAGTTTATGCTGCCGGTACTAGCTGCACTCTTCCTGCAAGCGATGTACGGTGCAGTTGATCTTCTGGTAGTAGGGCAATTTGCGGCAAATACAGATGTCTCTGCGGTTTCCACCGGGTCTCAGTTATTACAGGTTATAACGAATCTGATTACGAGTTTCAGTATGGGAATCACTGTAACGATTGGACAGCAGCTTGGCTCTGGACGGCCGCAGGATGCCGGCCGCACCGTTGGGACGGGAATTGCCATGTTCAGTATTATCGGAGTGATGATGACAGTGGCTATTGCTTTTGGAAGCGGATCACTGGCTGCATTAATGAATGCCCCAGCAGAGGCTTTTGAAGCTACCAAAATGTACATCTGCATATGCGGACTTGGTACACTGATCATCATTGCTTATAACCTGATCGGCAGTATCTTCCGTGGCCTTGGTGATTCCAAAACACCGCTTCTGGCTGTCGGTATTGCCTGTTTGTTTAATGTCCTAGGTGATTTATTGTTTGTGGCAGTTTTCGGACCTGGAGCTGCCGGTGCAGCCATTGCCACAGTGCTTGCCCAGCTGATCAGCGTGATCGTTTCATTCGTATTGATACGCAGAAAAGCGCTTCCTTTCAATTTTGAACGGGCATATATAAAACTGGCACGAAATCCCCTGGTTAGAATTGTCCGTGTCGGAGGACCGATTGCTATTCAGGATTTTCTTGTCAGCGTTTCTTTCCTTGTCATTCTGGCAATCGTCAACTCGCTCGGTGTTACTGCAAGTGCCGGAGTTGGCGTCGCAGAGAAAGTCTGTGCATTCATCATGCTTGTGCCAAGTGCATTCATGCAGTCTATGTCAGCATTTGTTGCGCAGAATATCGGTGCAGGAAAATTTGGACGGGCACTTAAAACACTCCGATACGGTATCATCACTTCTTTTTGCTTCGGTACAGCCATGTGTATGGCAACCCTCTTATGGGGTGACAAGATGTCCGCTGTTTTTACGCATGATCAGCCAGTCATCATGGCAGCATTTGATTATCTGAAAGCCTATTCCATTGATTGCATTCTCACTTGCTTTCTGTTTTGCCTGGTGGGCTTCTTCAATGGTATGGGATCGACCACACTGGTCATGGTGCAGGGAATCATCGGTGCATTCTGTGTTCGTATTCCTGCTGCTTATCTGATGAGCAGATGGGAGCCTGTTTCTTTGTCCCACATCGGACTGTCTACCCCGATGTCTTCAGTCATACAAAATATGATTTTATTATTTGCTCTTCTGTGGGTGAAGAAGCATTATATGGACAAGAAAATTTCCAATAAAGGAAATGAGAGTCTGCAGGATGCAGATTGAAATCAAAAACTCGCAGCTTTCGGGATTCATCACTTTTCAAAAAAGAATATCTTAAGAGTGTCTGCACTCAGAGTGTAAATCCACCGGCCTAAATGGCTCACCCTATGAATTTATATTTGACGAAATGGGAGAAACAGGGTCTAATAGTATGTATCATTGAGGCGAAGGAAGTGAATCCGTGTAAGGTAAAAGGCAGGGGAAGCGGCGGTCTTACCTTATTTATAAAAATGATGAAGAGCATACGAGGCAAAGCCATATTTTTATTAGTAGTGATTTCTGCTGCATGCATCGCATTTGAGCACAGATGGTATATAGCAGGAGCTATTATCCTGATTGCAGGTGCATTGTCATTATTAAGAGGCAAAGTCTTATGGTGAACAGCACCATGATTAGGGCAGAAGCAGCAAGTATTGCTGCATGCCATGGAAGGGTTAGACCCTATGGACTGCAATTTGAGCATGAATAAAATCAGCACTCGGAAACGGGTGCTTTTTTATTGGTATTCTTCTTTGCTGCATTTGTTAAAGCATGCGTAATTCGTATATTTTTGAATAAAATATAATCATTGGACATGGATTTGCGATTATTATACGATGATGCCAGAGGATTTGAGAGGTAAGGAAGGAGCATGGTTATGAAGAAGATCATATTGGCATTGTCTTTGATGGCTGCTGTCATGACGACAGCATGTGGAAACAGCCAGAGCGCGCCGGCCGAAAGCAAAGCGCCGGTAGTATCCATGGCACAGGGAGGAAAAGGAATGAGTGAACATACGGAAAAGACACCGGTTATTCTGGTTGTGAATGGAAAACAGATGCATGCGTGGCTGAATGATTCAGTACCTGCCAAGTCGCTTCTTTCGCAGCTTCCGATGACGGTGAAGATCAATGATTCGGGAAATGATTTTTGCGGGGACAATATCAATGTCCAGTACAGCGAAAAGGATGTGCAGAACGGATATAGGAACGGAGATATTGCATTCTGGCCGCCGGCTCATAATTTCGTCATTTTCAAAAACGGGGAAGAGCAGTCTTCCGGAATCGGCGACCTCGTCATCCTGGGACATATCGATGAACCGCAGTCTGCGCTGGATGCATTGTCCGGAACGCTGGAAGTCAAAGTAGAAAAAGCAGGAGGAGCAAAGTCATGAAGAAATGGATCATAGCACTGCTCATGCTGTTTTGCCTGGGGATGGCGGCTGGCTGCGGCGCTGAAAGCAGTTCACCGGCGCCAGCTTCTTCAAACCAGCAGGCGCCGGATCTTCATGGAAAGAAAGTGCTTGTCGCTTACTATTCACTGACAGGAACGACGAAGAAAGCTGCCGGGAAAATCGCGGATATGACAGGCGGCGATTTATTCATCATTGAACCGGCGGATCCGTATCCGACAGAGCATGATCCCTGCCTTGAAAGGGACATGAAGGAAATCGAAACCAATGCGCGTCCGGCTGTCAAAAGCCATGTCGACAATATGGTACAGTACGATGTCATCTTCGTAGGATATCCGATCTGGTATTACCAGGCGCCCATGTTCATCAATACCTTCCTTGAAAGCTATGACCTTTCCGGAAAGACAGTCATTCCTTTCTGCACGAGCGGCGGCTATCCCATCGATAAGAGCGTAGGAATTCTGAAGGATTCTGCAGGAAAAGCAGCAGTGACAAACGGACTTCGCTATGACGGCGATGATAAAGAACTCTCAGACTGGATCAAAAGCTTTGGACTTCTGAAACAGTAAGAAATCAGAGTCTTAAAATACCAAAAGGAAGGAAACCAGCCCCCCCGCCAGATATGGGCAGAGGTTCCAGCTTCCTTCCTTTACCTATATTATAATGCAGAATAAAG
This sequence comes from Veillonellaceae bacterium, assembly GCA_025992895.1. Lineage (NCBI taxonomy): Bacteria > Bacillati > Bacillota > Negativicutes > Veillonellales > Veillonellaceae > Veillonellaceae bacterium. The sequence goes on along the minus strand of DAJPGA010000001.1, from coordinate 1,931,620 downwards.
AGAAAATAAATGCTGGAGGCGCTTATAAAACTGGTGGCAATGCAAATAGAAACTACAGATTAAAACATTACTCACATTATAGGAACTGATGGCATGAACAAGGATGATTTTTTCGTTATAGCATATTACCTGCTGTCACACCTTTATTGGTGCCTAAAGCATGGTAAACGATCTGACAAACAGTTCCTGACCTTGGAAGCATACCCTGTGAACATCAACGAACGGTATCTGATGTTCATTTATAGTGAACTCCTTCGAAAAGGGTACGTTACCGGCGTTATCATTGGGAAGACAGCTATACCGGGAAAAGGCAGGGAAAAGGCCTTGAAGTCATACAAAGACGCCCAAATCACGGCGGATGGTATCGAGTATCTTCAGCGAAATAGCACCATGGGGAAAGCATGGAATGCAATCCAAGACAGTGGAGGCCTTCTGCTGGAAATTGTGAATTCATTTAAATAATTACAAAGTAACTGTAAGCACTCAAAACGAGTGCTTTTTTCATGCCCTGAAAGGGGGTGGGGCTGTATGAATTTTTAAGAGAATGCAGCAGAACATTATTAAAGAAAGAGAGGAATGTGTATGACGAAAGAAGAGCTTAAGGAGCTCGGCCTGACGGATGCGCAGGCGGATAAGGTTCTGAAGGAGTACGAAGGCTATGTGCCAAAGTCCGACTTCGACCAGCAGAAGACGGCTCTGCAGCAGGCGAAGGATGAACAGAAGCGCATGACAAAGGAATTGGATGACGCCTCCGTTTTCATCCATACACTTAAGGCATGACAGGCAATAAATGATGGGTATTTGACATCATTTCCATGCAGGATTACATTGAAGATAACAAGATTTTATTTTTAGCATGGGAGGGTGGAACATGAATTTCAAAAAGATTTTAATGGTCATTTTCATGATTTTAGGACTCGGTCTGGCGGCAGGCTGCGGCGGAAGTGCTGCATCTCCGACGCCTGCAAAATCGACTGCGCAGCAGCAGACTAGTCTTTCCGGCAAGAAGGTGCTGATTGCTTATTTCTCCTGGTCGGGAAATACGAAGGCAGCTGCTGAAAAGATTCAGGGGCTGACAGGCGGAGATATTTACCGTATCGAAGCGGCTGATCCATATCCGGGTGAGTACGATGCTACGACGGACCGTGCTAAGCAGGAACAGAAGGACAATGCTCGTCCGGCTATCGCAGGCAAAGCAGATCTTTCCAAGTATGATGTCATCATGGTCGGCTATCCGATCTGGTGGTACCAGGAACCGATGATCATCGACACATTCCTTGAAAGCGGAGATTTCTCCGGAAAGACGATCGTTCCTTTCTGCACCAGCGGCGGATCTTCCATTGACAAGAGCATTGAGCATATGAAGACGGTCGTAAAGGGCGCTTCCTTTGCACAGGGCTTCCGTTATGATGGAAATGACAAGGAAATGAATCAGTGGCTGAACAGCCTCGGCCTTTTGAAGAAGTAAGAAATAGGGAAAAAGTCATCCGTACGCGGGTGGCTTTTTCTTTTTTCAAAATAGAAACAAAATTTTGAAATTTCATTTACACGTCTTCGGGCGTTTCCTTTTGTGATATAATAGGAAACATGAAAAGATTCACGGAGGGTGAATCAAAGATTTCTAGGAAATTTTGATTTTGTATTTTACACAAGAGGTACTTATGTCTGCGATCAAACTAATAGCGATTGATTTGGATGATACACTGCTTCATGATGATATTTCTGTTTCAGACTACACAAAGAAGGTCCTGAAGAGCGCGATGGATAAGGGCGTGAAGATCGTCATCGCGACGGGCCGCATGTTCCAGGCTGCGCGTCCGTGGGGACAGGCGATCGGTCTTGGTGATGTGCCGATGATCTGCTATACGGGCTCCATGACGGGGCTTTGTGAAAGCGGGAAGGTGCTCCGTGATGTACGGATCGATTACGATCTGGCACTGGAAATCCTTTCTGTGATCCGTGAGCATGGCTGGTATGCGCATACATATATTGATGATGAATTGTATGTGCCGTTCCGCGATGAAAGAACGGATGCATATGAAAAGCAGTGCGGCGTGAAGGCGCATGTGGCAGGCGATGATTTCTATACGCCCAAGAAGGCGCCGACGAAGATTCTCGTCTGTGATTATGATATGGAAGTGATGAAGGAAATCGAGTCCGTGCTCCGCACCGGTTATGCGGACAAGGTGGGCCAGGTGAAGTCGAAGCCTTTCTTCTTCGAGATGAATAATAAGGAATGTTCGAAGGGAAATGCAGTGAAGGCGCTGGCTGAGTCGTATGGCATCGAGCCATCGGAGATTATGGCTTTCGGCAACGGCAATAATGATGCTTCGATGCTCCGTATAGCAGGGTCTTCCTTTGCGGTAGCGAATGCTTCTCCTTCTGCCAAGGAAGCGGCAAAGGGACTGACGGATTCCAATAATGAGGACGGGGTGGCTAAGGCCATTGCCCGGTATGTACTGGAGGCGAGATAATGGATGATTTTCGTTTTGTCATTATTACAGGAATGAGCGGAGCAGGGAAAACGAATTTCATGCAGAAGCTGGAAGATATGGGCTATTACTGCGTGGATAATCTCCCTCCGATCCTGATAGCAAGGTTTGCTGATCTCTGCTGGAAGAGCACGTCGAATACGCGCCATGTGGCTGTCGTGACGGACATCCGCGGCGGGTCGTTCTTCGATGCGCTGCCGCAGGCTCTCAAGGAACTGGAAAAACGCGGCATCCCGCATGAAGTGGTATTCCTCGAAGCTTCGGATGAAGCGCTTGTTCGCCGCTACATGGAAACGCGCCGGCAGCATCCGCTTGCCAAGACGATGCGTATCCAGGACGGCATCGAGCAGGAAAGGAAAATTCTGGCGGGCGTCCGCGCGCAGGCAGATATCATCATCGATACGACGACGATGAAGACGGAAGACCTGAAGGAATACCTGAACAACCGCTTTGGCATCGACAATCACAAGAAGGAAATGCAGATCACTGTCTTTTCCTTCGGTTTCAAATACGGGATTCCGATTGATGCGGATACGGTGCTTGATGTCCGTTTCCTGCCGAATCCTTTCTATGTAGAGAAATACAAGTACTGGACAGGGCGCGTGAAGGAAGTCGGAGACTACATCAGCGCGGCGCCTGTCACGGGGGAATTCCTGACGAAGCTCTATGATTTCATGGATTTCATGGTCGAGCAGTTCAAGGAATCCGGCAAGACGCAGTTTACGATCGCCGTAGGATGCACGGGCGGCATGCACCGTTCTGTATTCGTTACGGAAAAGCTTGGAAATCATTTGAAGGAGAAGTATGGCCACGTGAATATTGAACATCGTGACCTCCACAGAAATCACGTGGAACACGATGCCGTCGATGAACAGGAGGGCTAGCCTATGAAACATTTCGTTCAGTGGCTGTACCCCGGCCTGTCGATCAAGAGGTGGATGCTTCTCTTCTCTGTGGGCATCATCATCCTCGTCTTTGGCGCGACATTGATCATGAACTATCAGATCTTCGGCGTCATGGAAGAGCATATGCTCCGTCTGGCTTACCAGATCACGGGGAGTTACAGCTATACATTCCTTGCCATCTGCGGCACAATCATGATTCTTGCAGGCATCTGGATCATGCTTCTGGCGGTGAGAAAGCTGGTAAAGCGTTTCCTCGAGCTGATTGCTCCTGATCAGAAGGAAGTCTCCAAGAAGCTTCTTTCCAAGATCGAGCTTTCCAGAGGGATGCGCATCGTGTGCATCGGAGGCGGCCATGGTCTTTCCATGCTGCTCAGAGGTCTTAAGAGTAAGACATCCAATATTTCAGCCATCGTAACGGTGGCTGACGACGGCGGCTCCTCGGGACGTCTCCGTGAGGAAATGGGCATCATTGCTCCTGGCGATCTCAGGAACTGCCTTGTCGCTCTGGCTGACAAGGAATCCGTGCTGGAACAGCTCTTCCAGTACCGCTTCGGCGGGGAAGGGGAGCTTGCAGGGCACAGCCTTGGCAATCTCTTCCTGGCTGCCCTGATCAAGGAATTCGGCAATCCGCAGAATGCGCTTGAGGCAGCGAGTAAAGTCCTGAATATCCGCGGCCAGGTCATCCCGGCAACGCCTGAAAGGGTGCGCCTTGTCGCCAAGATGTCGGACGGTGTCTCTGTCGAAGGGGAATCGGAAATTTCCGAATATCCGCAGAAGGCAGGAAAGAAGGTCCGGATTGAAAAGCTTTCGACGATTCCGGATGATCCGATTGCCGTCGGGGATGCACTGCAGGCAATCAAGCAGGCAGACCTTATTACACTGGGGCCGGGAAGCCTCTATACATCGGTCCTCCCGAATCTCCTTGTTCCTGAAATTCTGCAGGCGATCCGCGAAAGCAGCGCGCCTGTGCTTTATATCTGCAATGTCATGACACAGCCTGGGGAAACGACCGGGTTTACGGTCAGCGATCATTTGCAGGCGATCATCGACCATGTGGGGCCCGGTTTCGTGAATTTCGTCCTTGCCAATAACGGGACGCCAAGACCGGAAGTCCTTGCGCAGTATGCCAAGGTCCATGCGTACCCCGTCAGGATCGACCGCGCGAAAGTCAATGATCTGGGCGCTGTCCTCATCGAGGCGGATCTCCTGGGTATTGAAAAAGGCGCAGCACAGGATAATGATGTGCTCGCCAATGAAATTGTGCAGATTCATAATCTGCTGCAGGCAAATATTCCGCCTGATGCGCTGGAATCTTACCTGAGAAGGAGTCATTAATGTCATTTACCGAACAAGTGAAAAATGAGCTTGCCCGTATCCAGAGGGATGACCGGGACTGCCGCGTGGCTGAGCTTCTGGCTCTCCTGCGCATGAGCGGCTCGTTCATTACAGGCGGCCATGGCCGCTGGGGACTGGAATTCTCCACGGGAAACAGCGCTGTTGCGCGCCGCGTCCTCGTTTATCTGAAGAAGGATTTCGGCCTCATGCCTTCCACGATGGTGCGGCAGGGGAGAAGACTCCGCAAGAAGAATGTCTACACGCTTGTCGTGCAGCCTTCCGCTGAAGGGCTTGCCTTCCTGAATACGATGGGGCTTTCGCCTCTGGCGGGCGTCGAGGATATGGAAAATCTGAAGACGGATGAAGAAAAGAGAGCGTACCTGGCAGGGGCATTCCTTGGCGGCGGCTCTGTCAGCCGTCCGCAGAGCGATTATCATCTCGAGATGGTGACGCAGTCCCAGAAGTTCGCCGGAGAAATCGTGAAGGCGATGAAAGCTTTCCGCATGAATGCCAAGCTGACGGACAGGAAAAATGATTATATAGTATATATAAAAGATGGCGATGAAGTGTCCGGATTTCTTCAGATTGTCGGCGCCGCCCAAAGCTACATGGACTTTGAAGGCGTCAGGGTCGTGAAGGACATGAGAAATCGCGTGAACCGTCAGGTCAACTGCGAGACAGCAAATCTGCAGAAAACGGTCGATGCGGCTGTCAGGCAGTCCCATCTGGCGCAGACTCTGATGGACAAGGTCGGAGAGTCTTCTCTCCCTCCGAAGCTCCGCGAAGCCTGCGAACTGCGGCTCGCTCATCCGAATGCCAGCCTTTCTGAGCTGGCTGTCATCTGCGGCATCACCAAGTCAGGCCTGGCACATCGTTTCAAGAAGATGGAAGCGATGGTTGCGGAGCTTGGCGGAGTGGAATAATCCATTTGCCACTTCCTGATTTTTATTCTATAATTGTCGTGCGTCCCTCTGATGGAGGAGCGCGCGGCATTTTTGATATATATTAGGATTTAATATAGAAGCGCCTCCGGGCGCAGAAAGCAGTGCGTGATTTGAAACTGAAACGTTGGCTGATGGGAATCCTGACGACACTTTTTGCAGCAGGTGCTGTGGGAGGCGCTTCGGCATCCCTTCCCAAAACGGATGGCAGCGTATCGCCGGGCATTTCCCCTGTGGATCTTGATTACAATCTGATCCCGATGCTGGTCAAGAAAGAAGATGGGAAGCTTATCTTTTCCGATTGTCCTGAATATGCGGACAGCTACGGCATCCTTTATGAAGGAACGGTAGAAAAGGGGAAGGGCCGCGTCTATTATTACCACGTCAATGAGACAGGGAAGCCTGCCCGTGTCCTCGTGTATGCAAAAAGCGATAAAAAGCAGGACATTACAGTGACCAGGACGGTCAAGGGCGATCCAAGCGCAGATTATATGCCGACAGGTGCCACGCTTTCCTTCAGGGAGGCTGTGAATGAGGCAGGCGATCCTGTCCTTGTAAAGCTCCTGCCTAAGGAAAGAACCGTCCTTTTTGAAGATGACAAGAAGGGCATCAGGAGCGGAGACCTTGTGAGCGGCATTGTTGAAATCGAGACGAAGAAGCCGGTTTCCCTTGGCGTTACCATCGTTCCTGACGGTACAAAGGAAGATGTGAAGAAGGCACTTGATCTTTCAGTTCCGCTTCCGCCTGATTCCCATGAAATGCGCGGCACATTCCCGATGGATGTATACATGGAAAATAAGCCATGGGATTTCTCGAACGGAAATGCGGCCATTTCCATAGGGAATTCGCTGCCGTTCCAGATGGGGCGTGATGAGCTCAGCAAAGTCGACCGCGAAAATACGGGAGACTACGGCATTACGTACCATATGGTATTCCATTCCAGGGGAACCGGCCGCTACAAGCTTTACATCAATGCGCAGGGCGGTGTCTACCTTGGCACCTTCCAGATCAGCTATTATCCGAACCTTCCCCGCGTATACAGGACAGACGGGCAGAGATCCTTCCGCATGTTCGGAAACGGGACAGAAAGAGATTACATTGAAGCAGGCACCTGGGATATGGGACGCGATCTTTTTATCCGCTTCATCCCGGCAGGAGCCGCTTTTCTCCCGATCCGCTTCCTGATGGTTCCTGAACCTGCGCTTTCCGCAGATACTGTTAAAGAATCGTAAAAGGAACGTTCAGAATCTTACGCCTTGTGATACAATAAAGAAACAAGAAAAGAATAGAAATTCAGAAAGGATGAGCCTTATGAAGTTTATTCAATTTCGCATCGGAGACATCGTCCAGATGAAGAAGAAGCACCCCTGCGGCAGCCAGGAATGGGAAGTCATGCAGCTGGGGAGCGATATGCGCGTGAAGTGCTGCGGATGCGGACATATTGTCCTTATTCCAAGGCCGAAATTCCTGAAGGGGGCCAAGAAAGTCCTGAACAGGGATGTGACGCAGGATACGCCGCTGGCATCCAGATCGGAAGAGTCTACAGAGGGCTGAGGGGCTTTGTATATAAGAAGTTTGCTTCTTATAAAAAGTTTGAAAAAAACACTTGCAAGGTACGTATCCCTATGCTATAATCTGTAACTGTGATGAGGACGAACCGCCAAGTGAGCGAAAAAAGTCCTTGACAAAAGTAAGTAAGATGTGTATAATTAATACCATCACTTGCGTGCTGGCGTAGCTCAGTTGGTAGAGCAGCTGATTTGTAATCAGCAGGTCGTAGGTTCAAGTCCTATTGCCAGCTCCATATGTGGGTGGATTCCCGAGTGGTTAAAGGGAGCAGACTGTAAATCTGCCGGCTTTGCCTTCATAGGTTCGAATCCTATTCCACCCACCAATATCGCGGGGTGGAGCAGTTGGTAGCTCGTCGGGCTCATAACCCGAAGGTCGCAGGTTCAAGTCCTGCCCCCGCAACCATGTTAATAATTTCCTTCATATAGATGCTGATATAGCTCAGTCGGTAGAGCGTATCCTTGGTAAGGATAAGGTCACCAGTTCAATCCTGGTTATCAGCTCCATGGCGGCTTAGCTCAGTTGGCTAGAGCAAGCGGTTCATACCCGCTGTGTCCGGAGTTCAAATCTCTGAGCCGCCACCAAAACAGTGATCAAAGAGTTCTCTTTCTGGGAGCTCTTTTTTCACATTTAAAAATCCTTAACGGAACAGTTTCCTTCCAGTTGTATGATCTGGAGCGGGCAGGGGATCTTTTCCAAAGAGGAAATTTTTATCCCGCAGAATAGATTGCATCAATGATTTTTCTTGTTCTTCATTGACTTTCCATGTATAATAATGGAAGCGCAAATTTATTTTGCAAATTCTTTTTTGTATAAGGAGAAGGAAGAAATGGCAAAAGCACATTACGAAAGAACCAAGCCGCATGTTAACATTGGTACCATTGGCCACGTCGATCACGGCAAAACAACCCTGACCGCCGCTATCACCAAAGTTCTTGCTGAAGAAGGCAAAGCAAACTTCCTCGACTATGCTTCCATCGATAAAGCACCGGAAGAAAGAGCTCGTGGTATTACAATCAACACATCCACTGTTGAATATGAAACCGAAACCCGCCACTACGCACACGTAGACTGCCCAGGGCACGCTGACTATGTCAAGAACATGATCACCGGCGCAGCTCAGATGGACGGCGCTATCCTCGTAGTATCCGCAGCTGACGGCCCGATGCCGCAGACCCGCGAACACATTCTGCTCGCTAAGCAGGTAGGCGTACCGGCTATCGTTGTATTCCTGAACAAAGCTGACCAGGTAGACGATCCGGAACTGATCGACCTCGTAGAAATGGAAATCAGAGACCTCCTCTCTTCCTATGACTATCCAGGCGATGAAGTGCCGATTATCGTTGGCTCCGCACTGGGCGCTCTGAACGGCAACCCGGAAGATGAACAGAAGATCCGTGACCTGATGAAGGCTGTTGACGAATACATCCCGACTCCGGAACGTGACACTGATAAACCATTCCTGATGCCAGTCGAAGACGTATTCACCATCACCGGCCGTGGCACAGTTGCTACAGGCAGAGTTGAACGTGGTACCGTCAAAGTCGGCGACCCGGCTGAAATCGTCGGCCTGCAGGAAAAACCGACCGAAACCGTCGTAACCGGCGTTGAAATGTTCAGAAAGACCCTCGACCAGGCTATGGCAGGCGACAACATCGGCGCACTGCTCCGTGGTATCGATCGTAAAGACATCGAAAGAGGCCAGGTCCTCTCCAAACCAGGCAGCGTTCATCCGCACACAGAATTCACCGCACAGGTATACGTTCTGACCAAAGATGAAGGCGGCCGTCATACACCGTTCTTCAACGGCTATCGTCCACAGTTCTTCTTCAGAACCACTGACGTAACCGGCGACATCACCCTTCCGGAAGGCACCGAAATGTGCATGCCAGGCGATAACGTAGAAATGAGCGTTAAACTCATCACCCCGATCGCTATGGAAGAAGGCCAGCGTTTCGCTATCCGCGAAGGCGGCCGTACCGTTGGCGCAGGCGTTGTAGCTAAGATCGCAAAATAATCTCATCTGGGACTATTTGAAATCTGAAATAAAAGACCGCGAAGAGTGATTGCTCACTTTTCACGGTCTTTTTGCCTGTGGAAACATTGATGCGTCTCTGCACAATACTTGCCTTCCCAGACGGGGAAGGTGCCCGGCCATAAATCCTGCTGCCGGGCGGATAGGGTTGATTGCCTCGAGCGAAGCGAGGTCGTATGGCTTTTTCGAACGAAGTGAGGTTTAAGGGTGTTAACCTTGCCCTTCAGGGAAGGTGTCGGCGCAGCCGACGGATACAGTAGTTCTTACAGCCGCAGGCTGGTTGTATAGTTTATTTTGCTTTAATCAAAGCAAGCTTTGTCTACTCTCCCGTAGCGGCTAAGTCGCACTCGCCTTCCCAGACGGGGAAGGTGCCGGCCTCAAATTCTGATGCCGGCGGATAGGGTTGATTACCACGCAGCTTGCTGCGGTTGTGTGGTCTTTATCTGTCTTATGCTGACAGCAGGTTGTACGATCCGAAATCCATTCCCTCCCCAAAATCCATCTTGCCATTTCCATTTTCAGTATCTTTTTTATATTTATATCCTCACTTAAGAAAGAAATACTCAAATCAAATCTCCTCCTGCTGCGCAAAAACAGAGCAGCAGAAAAGAAAATGGTAATATCTACAGGAAAATGATTTCAAAATGGAACTTTCGAATCAAAAATTCACAAAATTTCCAGTGAAAATATCCCTTTATAATAATGAAAAAATAAAAGAGAAAGGAGAAAAGAAGGTAATGAGATGGCTGGCTTCTGATTAGGACGCATGATTTTCCCCGGTATTTCCCTGCTTTTTCAGATCCGTACTCTTTTGCAAAAAAGACGATAAAAATCAAAAATAAAGAATTGTACTTTGCCAGGGGATGTGTTACAATAGTTTCGCTGGGATGGCCCGGCTTTTTTAAGTGCAGTATTGACTTACGTGAAAAGCGTGTGATATACTGTTTAAGCATGTTAATTGGCCGTGGGCCGAGAAAGATTGAGTGAGGTGTAAATAATGCGTGAAGGAATTACTCTTGCATGCACAGAATGCAAGCGCCGCAATTATCGTACGAACAAGAACAAGAAGAATACGACTGAACGTATCGAAATGATGAAGTACTGCAAATGGTGCCACAAACACACTCTTCATAAGGAAACGAAATAATTTCTTTCATTAGAACTGGGGTGTGAGTATGGCCAAGGCGAAGCGTCCAACATCGGCAGCGAAAGCAAAGGAAGCCAATGAATCCTGGACAAGGTTTTTCAAAGAAACCAAGATGGAAATGAAGAAGGTCATCTGGCCGACTAGAAAGCAGATGATTCAGTATACCATTGCCGTCATTGTGTCCGTGATATTGGTGTCCATTATGATCGTTGCAGTAGACTTCGTATTCATGGGCCTCTCCAAGTTATTAGTCAACGCTGTGGGCTGAAAGGAGAGAGACTATGCCGGATATCGAAGCTGAAGACAAGAATATTTCAAAAGAAGAACAACCGGAAGTCAGCGCGCCGACTGAAATCGGCAAACCTTCCGAAGGCTCCCAGAAAGACATCCGCTGGTATGTAATTCATACATACTCCGGATACGAGAATAAGGTCAAGGATACGCTGACCAGAAAAGTTCATTCCATGGGAATGGATGATACAATCCTTCAGATCCTTCTGCCGCTTCAGGATGAAGAGGAAGAAAAGGATGGGAAGACAAAGGTTGTATCCCGCAAGGTTTTCCCTGGCTATCTTCTGATCCAGATGGAAGTCAATGACAGAAGCTGGTATGTCGTAAGAAACACGCCTGGTGTTACAGGTTTTGTCGGAACAACCACAAAGCCGATTCCGCTCTCTGATGAAGAAGCAGAACGCATCATCCATGGCAACGGACAGAAGGCTCAGCCAACGACTGACGTCAAGGCAGGGGACCGCATCCGCATCACCAAGGGACCTTTTGAAGATCGTACCGCAGTTGTGCTGGAAGTATCCGATGACAAGAGCAAAGTCAAAGCGGATATCAGCAGCTTTGGCACGACGACTACTATCGAGCTCGAAGCGGGTTCATTCGATCCGCTTTGATCATAAGTTTGTGAGACTGTCTTGAACTAGGCTCGTCTCACAGTGGGAGGGCCCGTTACAGCCCGTAAGTACCACATTCCTAAAAGGATAAGGAGGTGTAACACATGGCAAAGAAAATTTCTAAGATTGTAAAACTGCAGGTACCGGCAGGTAAAGCTACTCCGGCTCCGCCAGTAGGCCCGGCCCTCGGCCAGGCAGGCGTTAACATCATGGCTTTCGTTAAAGACTTTAACGATCGTACTGCTAAGCAGGCAGGCCTGATTATCCCTGTAGAAATTACAGTATTTGAAGATAGAAGCTTTACATTCATTTGTAAGACTCCTCCGGCAGCAGTTCTTCTGAAGAAGGCAGCTGGTCTGGAAAAGGCTTCTGGTGAACCGAACAAGAAGAAAGTCGGCAAGGTCACCAAAGCTCAGGTTAAGGAAATCGCTGAAACAAAGATGCCTGACCTGAACGCAAATACAGTAGAAGCAGCAATGCGCCTTGTAGAAGGCACAGCCCGTTCTATGGGCATCGAAGTTGTAGACTAAGACTGACCCGTTAGTGGCAGGGGAAATCCCTTATGACCACAAAGGAGGAAACAATGGCAAAACTGACAAAGAAACAGAAAGCCGCAGCAGCCATCGTTGACAGTCATAAACTCTATGACATCGACGAAGCTGTGAAGCTTGTAAAAGAAGCAGCATCCGCAAAATTCGACGAAACCGTTGAAGCTGCTTTCAACCTGAATATCAACCCGAAATATGCTGACCAGCAGCTCCGCGGCGCTACCGTACTTCCGGCAGGCACCGGCAAAACAAAGAAAGTCCTCGTGTTCGCAAAAGACCACAAGGAAGACGAAGCTAAGGCAGCAGGCGCAGACTATGTTGGCGGAAAAGAACTCGCTGACAAGATCCTGCAGGGCTGGATGGACTTTGACGTCGTAGTAGCTACACCGGACATGATGGCTGTTGTTGGCCGTCTGGGCCGTGTACTCGGACCGAAAGGCCTCATGCCAAACCCGAAGGTTGGCACCGTAACCATGGACGTTACAAAAGCTGTCAACGAAATCAAAGGCGGCAAGGTACAGTATCGTACCGATAAAGCCGGCAACGTACAGGTTATCATCGGCAAGGTATCCTTCGACGAAGATAAACTGAAACAGAACCTGCTCGCTATTTTCAATACCATTCAGAAGGCTCGTCCAGCTTCTGTAAAAGGTAACTACATGAAGAGCCTGACCATCAGCTCCACCATGGGCCCGGGAATCCACCTGGACATCCAGGCTGTAGCTGCACCGAAAGCTCAATAAGTCTATTTACACTTAGCTTAAGACCGGCGGTAATTAATTTTTAATGGGCATATGCCCGCCTCCCGAGGCTGAGTACTGGAAACACCGGTACACGACCTCGCAGGCTTGCGAGGTCGTTTTAGCTAACGTGATAAATAATAAAAACACACTAGCAGAGGAGGTGTACTATGAGCGAAGAAAAGTATGAAGTTAACGTTCGTCCTGAAAAAGTTGCCGTCGTTGAAGAAATGAAGGAAAAACTTGGTTACCAGGGCGTCGTACTCGTAACATTCAACAAACTCGACGTTAAGAACGCGACGCTGCTGCGCCGTAAGTTCCTGGCACACGGTGTTGAATACAAGGTCATTAAAAACACACTGACCCGCATCGCAGCTAACGATCTTGGAATCACAGGTCTCGATGATCTGCTTCAGGGCCCGAACGGTCTTGCAGTTTGCAAGGACGATCCGGTAGCACCGGCAGCAGCACTGAAAGAATTCCTGGCTGAAACCAAGAGCGAAGCAGTCGTTGTAAAAGCTGGCCTTCTCGATGGCAAAGTCATCGATGCAAAAGGCGTTCAGGCTCTGGCAGATCTGCCATCCAGAGAACAGCTGCTGGGTATGGTTGCAGCAACACTCCAGGCTCCTATCGCAGGACTGGCACGTGCACTCAACGCAAATATCCAGAAATTCGCATATGCTATCGAAGCAGTGCGTAAACAGAAAGAATCCGCGTAAGATCTACGCATAAATAAAACATTCCATGGAGGAAATTAAAATGACAAACGAAGAAATCCTTAACGCCATTAGCGAAATGTCCGTACTCGAACTTTCCGAACTCGTAAAAGCAATCGAAGACAAATTCGGTGTTTCCGCAGCAGCACCGGTAGCAGTTGCAGCAGCAGCTCCGGCAGCAGCAGCAGCTGAAGAAGAAAAGACTGAATTCGACGTAATCCTGAAGGAAGTCGGTGCTCAGAAGATCCAGGTTATCAAAGCAGTTCGTGAAATCACCGGACTCGGCCTGAAAGATGCTAAAGCTCTCGTAGACGGCGCTCCGAAGGAAGTTAAGACTGGCGTAGCTAAAGCTGAAGCTGAAGAAATGAAGAAGAAGCTCGAAGAAGCTGGCGCAACAGTAGAAATGAAATAATTGTCTCTGACAATTACTTTATAGGGGAAGGCGGACTCTATCGGAGTTCGCCTTTTCTTGTTTCATGAAGGGAAGAAGGCGCTCGCCTCCTGTCAAAGATGGCATTTTCCATACAAGGCAGGTCACAAGTCCTTTATGGTATAATAAATAAAATGTTTGTCTTTGTTTGACAGGAGGAAATATGAACGCATTTACCGCACTCGGTGTGAGTGCTGCTTTAACAGATATCATGAAACTTCAGGGAATCGTGAAGCCCACCCCGATCCAGGAAGCTTCCATTCCTTCCATTTTCAAGGGGAAGGACGTCATCGGCCGTTCCCAGACAGGCACGGGCAAGACGCTTGCCTATCTGCTGCCTGTAATCCAGAGAGTGGGTACAGAAAAGAATACGACACAGGTCCTTATCATGACGCCGACGAGAGAACTCTCCAGGCAGATTTTCGATGTGCTGCGCCCCTTTGCCATCAAGCTCGATATTGACGCTGCCGATATCATCGGCGGACGTACGATCGAAAACCAGCTGCGCAAGCTGAAACGCGATCCAGCTGTCATTATCGGCACTCCTGGCCGTCTTCTCGATCATATCAGAAGAAGAAGCCTCGATCTGTCCAATGTGAAGACTGTCATTCTTGATGAAGCAGATCAGATGCTTGCCAATGGATTCAGGGAAGATATTGAAGCGCTCGTTGATGAAACACCAAAGAAGCGCCAGGTTCTCCTTTTCTCTGCAACGATGCCTGATGACGCAAAGCGCCTTGCAAGGAAGTATATGAACCAGCCCGTCTACATCGACGTCGCTGAGAAGGCAGCGGCATCCACTGTTGACCAGAGAGTCTATGAAACGACGAAACCGCACAAGTTCAAACTGCTCCTGAAGCATCTGAATGAAATGAACCCGTACATGGCAGTCGTCTTCTGCAACACCCGCGAAGGCGCGCATGAGCTCGCTGAGAAGCTGCAGGAAGAAACGAATTTCGTCGTCGATGAAATCCATGGCGACATGAGCCAGAGCCAGAGAAACCAGGTTATCCGCGAATTTGAAAAGGCAAAGATCCAGGTCCTTGTCGCTTCAGATATTGCGGCACGCGGTCTTGATGTTGAAGGCGTCACGCATGTATTCAATTACGATATTCCGAGAAATCTGGAGTACTACGTCCACAGAATCGGACGTACGGGAAGAGCCGGCACATCCGGTATCGCTATTACCTACGCCACTCCGGAAGACGGACTTCTTTTGAGGAAACTTGAAAAGTCCATTTCCGAAACGATCACCCGTTATGACGAGAAGGGCAATGTCCGCCGCGTCAGACAGGGAAAGCCTGCCAAGAAGGTCGTCATTCCAGGCATGTACAAGCCTACAAAGAGCAAGGAGCACAAAGCTCTCGGCCATAAGGGCAAGAATATGCGCCAGAAGAGGAAGGACAAGCCTGCGCAGAAGGGTACCAAGGGAAGAAAGAAAAAGTAAATACTCCAATGAAGGAGGATGCATCCGGCAGGTGCCGCTGCACCCTCCTTTCGTTTGATCTTTTTCAGGCTTTCCCATTAGTGATACAATAATACCATTGAGGTGATAGTATGTTTAAAGATAAAAAATTCTGGCTGCAGCCTTTGTGGATGGCAGCACTGACTGTCCCGTGGGGAATCGGCGGCTTCATTGCGCACACCGGGTTTTCCCTGTCGGCAGGCCTTGGCGCTTACTGGCTGCTGGGACTGGTTCTTCCTTTCTTCTTCTTTGTCATCCAGAATAAGGGCTATGGCGCAGAAGTGGGCCCGGCAAGAGGCATCATCCATCTTCCTGTGTGGATTTCCCTTATCATCGTGCAGATGGTCGTATTCTGGAACTATCTGACGAAAGCAGACATTGCATGGAAAACGAATCCGATCCCGACTGGTATTGGTGTATTCCTGGTGCTGCTTTTCTTTGCTTTCATCACAGTTCCGATTGATTACATGCTTGCCGGCCTGTACCATTCCCTGAAGGAAAAAGGGGGGCTCAAGTACCGCTGGCTTGCTTCTGCTTTCTTTACAGGGCTTATTCCAGGGACGCTCCTTATTTCCATGGTCGTTCTCTTTGCCATAGGGGAAACGCGTCTGGATCCCTTTACCGGCATGCTGTTCCTGATGGAAGTCATGACGATTTCCTTCTGGATGAAGATAGCGCTTGCCATGATGACGTTTGGCATCTACCTTTTCACGCAGCTTGACGGATCGAAGGGGAGGAGAGCCGTGCAGACGATTTTCACGGCTGTATTCTGGCTGATGCTTGCCTTCATCCCGTTCATCATTTCGACGCATCTTCCATCGACCGGTTCCTGGAGAGCGTATGGCGATCCGTCCTATCTTTCCATTTTCCCGTACCTTTCCGATCTCTGGCTGACTGGATTTTCCATCTGGGGAGCAGACAAGCTCACAAACTGGATTTTCAAGGAATAAAGTTTTACGGCGTCCACGAGGCGCCGTTTTTCTTTTGCCTTGAGCCCGTTTCTGTAATTTAAGACCAGTAGTCATAGAAAATTTCTTTTAGGCCGAAAGGTTGACAACAGGTTCTGTCTAACTATAATAACTAATGGCGGATAAAGAGGCTTTACGAATGATTTGCAAGGCTGGTATCACGTAGTGAACTGGACAGTAAAGCTGGTATATCCCCTAAATTTATACGGCTTATATCTGAGCAGGAGTAAGAACGGAGGAAAATTCAATATGGGAAAAATCAGTCAGCCGCCACAGGAGTACCGCTCTTTCATGAGCGTCAAAGAACTCACGATCTCAGGGCTTTTAGCCGGGATCACCATTTTCCTGGGAATCACAGGGTACGGGTTTATCCCGCTGATCGTCATGAATGCGACGATCCTTCACATTCCCACTATCATCGGAACGATTGTAGCCGGACCAAAAGTCGGTGTCATCGTCGGAGTCCTGTTCGGGCTGTTTTCTTTTGTGCAGACGCTTCGTGCGCCCAGCCTTCTGATGCAGTTCGCTCTGCAGTACAGTGTGCTCTATGACGCATTCATCTGCATTGTGCCGCGTATCTGCATCGCACTCGTCGTATGGGCACTCTATCGCCATCTCCCCTGCGGAACGGCGCTCCGCACCGGCATTGCAGCAGTCGCAGGTTCCCTGACGAACACGATCCTCTTCCTTGGATCCTTCTTCCTCCTGGTCGGCGCTCCTTATGCAGCAGCCAGAGGAATTTCCGTCGAAGCAGTCGGCGCTATGATTCTTGGCATCGTTGGCATGAACGGTGTTCCGGAAGCGCTCGTATCCGGCATCATCGTCGTACCGATTGTCATGACGCTCAAGAAAGCCGGATGGAAATTGAAATAATTAAAAGAGCATGTCCGATGGGGCATGCTTTTTTCTTTGGAGGAATTATGGAAATATGGATAGACGGGGATGGATGCCCGGTCGTGCGTGAAACGGAAAGGGCGGCCAGGAAATTCAAGATTCCCGTGACGATCATCTGCGATACGAGTCACCGGATTGAATCGGATTACAGCCGCGTGAAGACGGTGGACAAGGGCGCTGATTCTGCTGATTTCGTCCTGACGAATCTTCTGAAGGAAGGAGATATCGTTATAACGCAGGATTATGGCGCAGCGGCCATGGCTCTTGCCAGGAAGGCATATGCTTTTCATCAGGACGGCTGGCAGTACACGGAGAACAACATAGACGGGCTCCTCATGAAGCGGCATCTGGCCAAGAAGGCCATGAGAAGCGGCAAGCATCATTTGAAAGGGCCTCCGGCAAGGACCAGGGAGGCGGGGAAGATCTTCCAGGAAAAACTGGAAGATTTCCTTCAGAGTAAAATAAAAGGCTGAGCATTGGCTCAGCCTTTCGTCATTACATTACATTTCATCTCCGCCGCGAAGTCTTTCATCGCACTTGGCAATGAGTGTCTTCACGTCAGCGCCTGCATCGCGGCACATGATGCCGATCGATGTCTTCATATCAGAGGGCATCGGGATGTTCTGGCTCTGGAAAACGGTCAGGAGCTGTGGATACATGGTGAGGATGGTTTCCATCGGTGTATCTTCAGTCAGGAGCGGCTTCTTGTACTTGTCAGCGATGAATTCATTCATTTCGCCGATGATTTCGAAGACGTCCATGCCATGGCCCTGAGCGGCCTGCCAGAGGTTTTCATCATAGGAAACGAAGCAGCCTACGCAGGACATGCCGTATTCCATGAGGAAGGGTCCCATTTCCGGATATACTTCAATGATCTGCATGATGTTGTTTTCCGGACGGACGAAGTCGCCGGGAGCCAGAGGCGGAACTTCCGGGGAATCCCAGCCGCCGTTGCCGTAGAAGCTGTCAGCGGATCCGTTTCCATCAGCGACTGCATTGCCGAGGACGGTGTCACGGAATGTTTCATAGCCGATGGAATCAATGAATTCTTCCAGGGACTGATAGTTTTCGTGTTCGAGATAGTAGGTGCATGCCTTGACCATGAGGCCCAGTGCATCTGCCGGGAACTGTGCGAAAGCGAAGAATGTCTTCTTGCCGGTGTAAATGTCCCAGCCGTCGGACATGCCTACCGCACGGAGCGGAAGAGGCGTATTGATGGTGCAGGTCAGAATGCAGGACGGCCAGGTGCCGAATGCCTGCAGGCCCAGATCCTTGAGGGCGTTTTCCACGTCTTCTTTGGAAAGTCCGGAAATGATCGGGCGTGCCTTCGGATCAAGGACATAGGTACCGGCATATTTTGCGGCAACTTCCTTCATCTTGGCTTTGAGGTCCATGCGGCCTTCCTGAATGTCCGGAATGAAATCGATTTCCAGAGAGAATGTAAGGTTATCTGCTGTCATGAAAAGACTCCTTTCAATGAGCGCGAATGATATTTCAAAAAGATTCACTTTTATATTATATCAAATGAATACAAGAGTTAAAGATAAAAAGATAGAAATTTTTTGATAAAGCTCTATAAGGTGCATGCGTAATGCAACAAAATATGATGGATTATCAAGAAAATCGAGGAAAATTGATATTTCACGCAAACTGCTAAAAATGATACAATAATAATATATCGATAGATTACAGGTATGGAGGCGCATCATGAAACACTGGAAGAGAAAAATGGCGGCTGCGGCTCTGGCAGCAGTCTGCGCAACAGGCGCATTCGCAGCTCCCCTCGAGGTTGAGGCAGCTTCCGTAACAGAGAAAATTCTCTATGGAACGGCAGCTATGCTCTTTGTTTCCAATTATTATTCGCGCATGGATGATCA
This sequence comes from Veillonellaceae bacterium, assembly GCA_025992895.1. Classification (NCBI taxonomy): domain Bacteria; kingdom Bacillati; phylum Bacillota; class Negativicutes; order Veillonellales; family Veillonellaceae; species Veillonellaceae bacterium. The sequence continues at coordinate 1,912,656 of DAJPGA010000001.1, read as the reverse complement.
TAATCAGCTTCAGCTTCTGGATGAATGCCAGAAGGAAACGGGCGTCTATGAGGATCCGGCGGCAGATGCACGCGTGCAGGATGTCTATCAGAGGATCCGTGACACGGGAACGCTCAAGAGGGATTATAAGATCTACGTATCCCCGCAGGAAGACATCAATGCGTTCATGAGCCTTGGCGGCGTCATGTGCGTCAATAAGGGTACACTTGATACGATGGACGATGATGAGCTGGCTTACATCATGGCTCATGAAGTTTCGCACGGTGAGCTCCGTCATAATGTAGACGGCGTCAAGAAGAGAGTCGGCCTCATTACGGCGCTCAATATTTACCTTGGCGGTGATGCTACGGTGGGGCAGGCAATCCTTGCCAATGTCGCAGGCAACTATGTAGCGAATGCCGTATTTACGAAAGATCAGGAAAAACAGGCAGATGACAGGGGCTTTGAATATACGGTGGAAGCCGGATACAATCCGGGCGCTCCTGCAGCAGCCATGCAGGTCCTGAAGGACAAGTACGGCGAAAGCTCGCCGACCGGCCTCAAAGCAGTCCTGGCACCGGGCAATCATCCGAAAACGTCCGGCAGAATCAATAAAAATGTAAAGCGCATGGTGAAATATTCCGGAGACCATGTTAAAGTAGATGACGGTTGGATCGTCGTCAATGGAGAAAAAGCCTTCAAGCCGGCTGCTTCGGGAAATTACACTGACCTTGAAAGGACATACCTGACAGCAGGGAAACTGGCAAAGGTTTACCATGCAGGAAATGTCCCGGATGCCGTATACCGCGGCAATACGATTTACTGCGGAAGTCTTGGCATTTATACCACGAATGGCTCTGAAAACGGCCTCGAATACACGGCAGCGCTCAATAAGGGCATAGAAAAAGACCGCGGGCAGGCTGTGAAGGATGATTTCGAAATCGACGAAACCCGCCAGCAATTGGAGAAACAGAAAAAAGAAGCCGCGGAGCAGGGATCCTCTGAGGCCGAACAATAATTACGGTCCCGGTCTCCTGGGCATGCCATGAGACGGAAAGGAATTGGTTATGAAGAAGCTGCTGGCATTTTTAGCGCTGGTTATTGTTTTTGTGGGAGCTGCATTTGGTGTACTGGTGGTGATGACGCCGCCTCCACCGCAAATGGAAGTCCTCCCGCCTCCGCCTGAAACAAAAGCGGTCGCAGCGGCGCTGATTGATGGAAATACGGGAGAAATGCTGGCAAATAAGAACGGGGAACTGAAGATTTACCCGGCAAGCACGACGAAGATCCTGACCTGCATCATCGCCTTGGAAGAAGGAAAGGCCAAGCTCGATCAGAATGTCGTTGTCACGCCTCTTGCCATGGGGCAGGACGGAACGAACCTTGGCGTCCGCCCGGATATGCCGATCACCCTGCATCAGCTGCTCTATGGCATGATGCTCATTTCAGGAAATGATGCGGCTGTCGTGACGGCTGAAACCGTCGGAGGCTCCTACGGGCGTTTCGTAGAAATGATGAATGAAAAAGCAAAAGCAATCGGTGCTGTGCATTCTCACTTTGCCAATCCAAACGGACTGACAAATCCGGATCATTACACGACGGCAGAAGATATGGCTCTCATTTCCGCGTATGCCATGAAGAATCCGGATTTCCGTGATATCGTCAAGAGAAAGACATACCCGATGACGTACAGGAACGGCATTTACCGCAATGTGGAAAACAGGAATGAATTCCTTAGCAGCGGTTATCCGGGCGCCAACGGCATCAAGACAGGCATGACCGAAGCTGCCGGAGACTGCCTTGTCGCATCGGCAGAACGTGACGGCCGCCTTGTCATTGTGACACTCTACAATGATCCGAACCGCTGGAATGATACGAAAGCATGGCTGGATTATGGATTCCGCGCAGCCAAGGCAAGAGAGAAGTATGATGCGGAAATGGCAGCAGAACCTAAAGTATACAAGTTTGTGAACCAAGTACTGGGGAGGGAAGCTCGTGCGTAAAGAGCGCCGCATGCATAGTAAGAGGAAAAAGCCTTTTCTGAAGCGCCTTTTCCCGGACAGCGTGATGCTGAGATGCGTTTTCTGCGTTTCAGTGTTCTTATGCATCATTGTACTAGGCATCCAGAGTTATCACTTTGCTCAGCTGAAAATGCAGGAGCATGAGATACAGCAGGACATGAACCGGCTGACGGATGAAAAGGAAGAGCTCGAGCAGAAGAAGCAGGATCTGCAGGATCCCAAGAAGCTGGAGCAGAAGGCCCGCGACGAACTCGGCCTCGTGAAACCTGGGGAAATGCCGTACGTCAAGTAGGATGTTACGCACATATTACGCAAAATATACATTAGTATATTATCCTTAATAAAAGGACAGTTTCAAGGAGCCCTTCTCCCTGTCTAAGGGGGCAGGGTTCTTCGTGTATGACGGAAAATGAGGTTTTCAGAATGCAGTCCGTCTTTTTCGCACTCTTTTGCAAGGGCGCGGAATATTCTGGCGGGATATTGATATTCCCTGTGAAATCTCGTATAATCAATTTATATTTATGTTTATTTTATTTAAGGAAGGCTCCAGAGAGCTTGACCTTAGGGAGGATGTCTTTTTTTCTCATGGCTTTAGAAGTCGGCAATATCGTAGAAGGTACAGTTACAGGGATCGCGAAGTTTGGCGCATTTGTTGAGCTGCCAGACAAGAGTGTAGGCCTGGTTCACATTTCAGAAGTAGCCAGCGAATATGTGAATGATGTCAATGATTATCTGAAAGTACAGGATAAGATCAAAGTTAAGGTCATCACCATTGATGACAAAGGCAAAATTGCTTTATCCATTAAGCAGGCACAGCCTGCTGCATCGCAGGAAAAGCGTCAGGATCATTTTCACCGCGATCATGAACACGGCAGCGCCAGAGAATTCCACCATTTCAACAGAAGAGAAAATTCAGGTGATCGTGAAGCATCTGCTCCGGCACCCAGAAATCAGGAAAGGCGTTCCTTCTCCGGTGGATACCGTCAGCAGGCAAGACAGGAAGCTCCCGCTTCTTTTGAGGACAAGCTCAGCCGCTTCCTGAAAGACAGTGATGAAAGACTTCTTGATTTGAAACGTAATGTGGAATCTAAGAGGGGCGGACGCGGCGCGCGCCGTTCTGACTGACAGATGGAAATAGGGGAGCAGCTATTGCTCCCTTGTTCTTTTAGGGGAGGAAACCATGCGTGCGATTATCGATATCGGAACCAATTCGGTTCGTCTTTTGCTGGCAGAGAAAGATGACAAAGACGAATGGAAGGTTTTGAAAAAGGATCTGAGAAGCAGCCGTCTCGGGGAAGGGATGACTGATACAGCCTGTATCGGACAGGGCGCAAGAGAAAGAACCCTCCAGGCCGTGGAGGGATTTGTAAAGGAAGCAAAAGAAGCAGGCGCTGATGAAATCTTCGCCTACGGCACTTCCATCATGAGAGATGCTGGAAACGGGCCGGATTTCGCAAAGCTTGTCGAAGAGACGACAGGCGTCAAAGTCCGCATCCTGTCAGGCACCGAAGAAGCTTACTACAGCTATATCGGCGCAGCCGGCACACCCGGCGTGCTGACGGCTGTCGTTGATATCGGCGGCGGATCTACGGAGATCTGCATGGGATTCGGCACGGACGTCGGCATGCGCCACAGCTTCCAGCTCGGATGCGTGCGCTGCTCCAAGCAGTTCGACACGACGACGGCAAGAGGCCTCAGCATGCTGAAGAAGCACTGCTTCGAACTTTTCCGTACAACGGACCTCATGGAATACATCAGAAACGTCAAACGCTGGATCAGCGTAGGCGGCACAGTGACTTCGCTGGCAGCCATGATCCAGAAGCTCGATGTGTATGATTCTGAAAAAGTACAAGATTTCGTCATTCGTCAGGAAAATGTGACGGAAGCCCTGAAGAAACTCAGCGCCATGTCCTATGACGAACGCTGCCGCACAAAGGGCCTGATGCCTGAAAGAGCGGATATCATCGTGGCAGGGATTGCCATCCTGGACAGCCTCATGGAATACCTTGCGCTGTCTGAGATTACTGTAAGCGACAGGGATTTGTCGGAAGGGCTTCTGGATGCCGACGTCCTTGTTCCGAATGAACCGAAATGATGGACAGGCAGTGGATGGGGCGCATGCTCTCCTATGCCCATAAGGAAAAGCTCTGGAGAAGGGGAAGCCGTATCCTGGCCGCTGTATCAGGCGGTCCGGACTCTCTGGGGCTTCTTCTTTTTCTCGATTCCATCCGTGAGAAGGAAGGCATAGAGGTAGGATGCTGCTGCGTAGATCACCATCTCCGCAAAGAATCAGGAGAAGAAGCGGACTATGTCGGGAAGATCTGCCTTGAAAGGAAGATTCCCTTCTACAGGAGAGATGTCGACGTTAAAGGCGCGCAGAAGGGCGGAGAATCCATCGAGACAATCGCAAGGGATTTGAGATACAAGGCACTCCGTGATGTAAAAGAAAAGGAAAGTTACGATGTCATTGCGACGGCTCATCACGCAGATGACCAGGCAGAAACCGTTCTTTTCCATTTCCTTCGCGGAAGCGGCGCCAAGGGACTTTCGGGCATCAGCCCCAAAAGGGATGACCTCATCCGTCCGTTCCTCTGCGCAAGGAAAAGGGAAATCGCTGATTTCCTCAAAGATTTCCCTTATGAGCCATGCCATGATCCGACAAATGACATACCCGACGTCACAAGGAACAAGCTCAGGCTTCTTCTGATTCCCGAGCTTCTTTCCTACAATCCGAATCTGGTGGAAACACTTTCACGCACCTCCGGCATTCTTCGAGAGGAAGATCATTTCCTTGAAGAAGAAGCAGAAAAGGCAGCAAAAAGGATTGTCAAAGGAGAAGAAGGAAGCTGTCTTTACTGCGACAGGGAGATTTACAGGAACCTTCCCACTGCCATTGCAAGAAGGGTGACTGCCGGATTGATGATCAGAGCCGGCGCTAAAGAGCCTGATTTTGAAGGACTTGAAAGGGTAAGAGATCTTCTCCTTAACGGAAAAACAGGCGCAAAAACGGATGAAGCGGGCGTGACTGTTGAGCTTTCGTCAAATGGATTTTTCGTTTATGCCGGGGATACAAGACATGAAGATAAACCGGATGCATGGAATCTGTTACAAATAATTTATAAAACGATATGCCCTAAATGGGTAGATAATATTCACAAGACTGATATAATAGGAAACAACGATACAGAAAACTGCCAGAAGCTGGGCCGCTGGTTCATGGAAACCAGGCTGCTTGACAAGGCGCCTCTGCATCTTGAAAAATACCAGTATCTTCTCGATGCGGACAAGGTCGGTACCATCCGCCTCAGATTCCCGCAAAAGGGTGACCGCATCGCACCTTCCGGAATGGCAGGGACAAAGGATATCGGGAGACTTCTCCAGGCGAAGAAAGTGCCGAAGGAAGCAAGAAATCTGTGGCCGCTGGCCGCTGATGAAGATCACGTGTACTGGGCCGGATTCCTGCGGGGAAGCCGCTACGGAAGACCATCGCCTGATACAAGGAAATTTTTATTATTAACACTAAGCTGGATAGAAGGAGACTAAGTGCTGAAATGGAAAATTTGAAACATGATATCAAAACCGTATTGATTACAAGAGAACAGATCGCAAAGAGGGTTCGCGAAATGGGCCAGCAGATCACAAAAGATTATGCAGGCAAGGAAATCGTCCTCGTTGGGATTCTGAAAGGTGCCATGCCTTTCCTCTGTGACCTGATGCGTGAAATCGACCTTCCGGTCATTCTGGATACCATGGTCGTTTCCAGTTATGGAGATGCAACCACATCTTCCGGCCTGGTCAAGATCAAGAAAGATCTGGACAGCGATATCCGCGGACGCCATGTCATCGTCGTAGAAGACATCATTGACACCGGCATCACGATGGCAGCTCTCCTTCCGATCCTGGAAAAGAGAGGCGCTGCTTCCGTAGAACTCGCTATTTTCCTCGACAAGAAGGAAAGACGTGAAAAGGAAGTCAATGTCAAGTACATCGGCTATGAAATCCCTGACAAATTCATCGTCGGATACGGATGCGACTATGCACAGAAGTATAGAAACCTTCCGGAAATCTGTGAACTGGACAATAAGGTCTTCGCGCAGGCGAAATAACAAGCGGGAGCCGATCGGCCATCGGACCGGGCGGCTCCTTTTTGTTCATATTACAGTTTGCGGCATGCCTCAATTGTAAAATAGACGTTGCAGGTATGTGGTAAAATATGATAAAATTAATTACTGATTTAAAAGTTTCTATAAAGGTTTTGTTTAGAGACGCGCACAGGCCGGGTGCCTGTCCGGAAGGCATGGGGGATGCCGCATGAACGGAAAGCGCGGAATGAATTTCCCTATCGATCCCGCTGCAGTTGTTTGAATCAGTGCACATAAAAGGAGGAATAGATTGAATAAGTTTCTAAAGAATGTTGCGCTATATGTGCTGCTTATCGTCATAGCGGTATCCATATTCAATACCTTCGTCCATCCACAGGAAAAACATTCCGAAATCACATACAGTGATTTCATCTCTCAGGTAGACAAGAAGAATGTATCTTCCGTAACCATGGTCGATCAGTCCATCAGCGGCAAGCTGAAGGATGGTACTGAATTTGCCACCTATGCACCGGCACACGATACGACGCTCCTGCCCAAACTGACGGATAATAACGTAACGATCACGGCTAAGCCGCCGGAACAGCCGTCCTGGTGGATGAGCCTCTTGTCTTCACTCCTTCCGATCGTCATCCTTGTCATCGTATGGTTCTGGATCATGAACCAGACACAGGGCGGCGGCGGACGCGTCATGAGCTTTGGCAAGTCCAGAGCGAAGATGACCGGCGAAGGCCAGGTCCATGTCAACTTTGATGATGTCGCAGGTGAAGACGAAGCGAAGGAAGAACTTTCCGAAGTCGTCGATTTCCTGAAAAATCCGGGACGTTATACGGCTATCGGCGCTAAGATTCCGAAGGGCGTTCTTCTCGTTGGACCTCCAGGTACAGGCAAGACCCTTCTTGCCAGAGCTGTCGCAGGAGAGGCGCGCGTTCCGTTCTTCTCCATCTCCGGTTCCGATTTCGTAGAAATGTTCGTCGGCGTCGGCGCATCCCGCGTACGCGATCTCTTTGCGCAGGCTAAGAAGAATGCACCATGTATCGTATTCATCGATGAAATCGATGCCGTCGGCCGTCAGCGCGGAAGCGGACTGGGCGGCGGACATGATGAACGCGAACAGACGCTGAACCAGCTGCTCGTCGAAATGGATGGTTTCGGTTCCAATGAAGGCATCATCACGATTGCCGCTACGAACCGTCCGGATATTCTTGATCCGGCGCTCCTGCGTCCGGGCCGTTTTGACCGCCGCGTCGTCGTAGGCCGTCCTGACCTTCGCGGACGTCTGGCAATCCTCCGTGTCCATGCAAGAAACAAGCCGTTGGAAGCTGATGTCGATCTTAATACGATCGCCAAGAAGATTCCGGGCTTTACAGGCGCAGATATTGCCAACCTTCTGAATGAAGCTGCACTTCTGGCTGCCCGTCAGAACCGCAAGACCATTTCCATGGCCGATCTTGAAGAAGCCAGTGAAAAAGTCAGCTACGGTCCTGAAAGAAAGAGCCACAAGGTCAGCGATGAAGAAAGAAAGCTCACCGCTTACCATGAATCCGGCCATGCCATCATGGCTACCCTTCTTCCGGATGCTGATCCGGTACACAAAGTCACCATCATCCCGCGCGGACAGGCTGGCGGCTACACCATGATGCTTCCGCATGAAGAAAGATCCTTCATTACAAAATCCCACCTCCTCGCACAGCTGCGCGTAGCTCTTGGCGGCCGCTGCGCTGAAAAGATTATTTTTGATGAAATCTCCAGCGGTGCTTCCGGAGACCTTCAGCAGGTCACCGGCATTCTTCGCAAGATGATCATGGAATGGGGCATGAGCGACCGCCTCGGACCGATGATTTTCGGTGAACATCAGGAACAGATCTTCCTCGGCAAGCAGCTTGGTTCTGAAAGAAACTACGGTGAAACTGTAGCAACGATCATTGACGAGGAAATGCATAAGTACCTGAACGAAGCTTTAAATGATACGATGCAGATGCTGACCGACAACATTGAAGTCCTCCATGCTATGGCAAAGGCTCTGATGGAAGTCGAAACCATCAATCATCATCAGGTTGAAAACCTCTTCAAGTATCATTCCATTTATTCTCCGGATGAACAGCCGGCTCCAGCGAGTGAAGACTCCCCGCTTCCGCCAGTACCGGGTGATGGAGAAAATCCTCTCTATTCCCTCTGATCCGGAAGATACTTCAAAGCCAAAGACGGCAGCCCGCGCTGCCGTCTTTTCTTTTTACCACATACAAGGAGAACAAAGATGGAGATGAATGAACTCTTTTATAAAGATGCCTATCTGAAGGAATTTGACGCAGTCGTCACATCCTGCCAGGAAGGGAAAAACGGCTTCGAAGTCGTCCTTGATGATACGGCATTTTATCCTGAAGGCGGCGGACAGCCATGGGATACCGGCACACTGAATGATGCCAAAGTCACATCCGTCCGGAAGAAAGACGGCGTGATCATCCATTATACTGACAAGCCTTTAGCAGAAGGTACAAAGGTCCATGGTGTGATAGACTGGATCCGCCGCTTCGACCATATGCAGAACCATTCCGGCGAGCATATCTTTTCCGGACTTGTCCATAAGAAATTCGGCTATGACAATGTGGGATTCCATCTCCATGATATCGTGACGGTCGATTTCAATGGCATGATGACATGGCAGGATGCACTGGAAATCGAAAGAAAAGCCAATGAAGTCATCTGGAAGGATGCAGAGACGAAGATTTCGTTCCCGTCAAAGGAAGAGCTTTCCTCCATGGATTACAGAAGCAAGATCGAGCTTGACGGTACTGTCCGCATCGTGGAATTTCCTGAAGGCGACACCTGCGCCTGCTGCGGCACGCATGTATCACGCGCAGGGGAGGTAGGCATCGTCAAAGTCCTCTCCCTTGCCAGACATAAAGGCGGCGTCCGCATCGAGCTTGTCTGCGGAAGAAGAGCCATGGAAATGATGGATAAGATTTACGACCTCAATGAGGACATTGCCGTCCGTTTCTCCGTCAAGCCTTTTGAAACAAAGGAAGCTGTCGAAAAACAGGCTGAAGAGAAGGCAGAACTCATGGCAAGGCTTGCTGATGCCAACCGCCGCTATTTCGCTCTTAAAGCGGGCGTACTCGCAGAGGGGAAGCGTGCCGTCCTTTTGTACGAAGAAGAGCTGAACGCCGGGGAAATCCACAAATTCTGTGAATATTTGATGGAAACAGGGAAGGATGACATCTACTTCGTCCTTTCAAAGAAGGATCAGGACTCCCTGAACTATGTCATTGGCAGCACAAAGGAAGATCTCCGTCCTCTCATCAGGGAATGGAACAAATCGCTTCATGGAAGAGGCGGCGGAAGGAGCGAAATGGTGCAGGGCTCCTTCTCCTGCCGGCTTTCTGAAGCAGAAGAACTTGTCCGCAGTTTGAATGAAGAGTTGTGATTTTCTATTTCGAAATTAACCGATTTATATGGTATAATATAAGAGTAATCACATCATTTTTTAATATTCCTATTATTTCATAAAGGAGAATATGCGATGTCTTTCAAAGAAATACCCGTAGAAGAATGCGGACTCAATGCGTTTGCCGATCTGGCGAAGTACTGTATCGTTACAGCAGTCAATAAGGAAAAATGCAATCCGATGGTTGTCACCTGGGGTGCCTTCGGCGTTATGTGGAGAAAACCGACTGCAACGATCTATATCCGTCAGAGCCGCTTCACCAAGACGATCCTGGACAGCCAGGACTATTACACACTTTCCTTCCTTCCGGTTTCCTACAAGCCGAAGGAAAGCTACATGGGATCCCATTCCGGACGCGACGGAGACAAATTCGAAGGAAGCGGCCTCACACCATACTTCATCGGTGACGAAGCTGCCGGTGTAGAAGAAGCCGATCTCATCCTTGTATGCAAGAAGATTTACTCGCATGAAATGACCTCTGAATTCTACACGGATAAGGAAACGTACCAGCGCTGGAATGAAGGAAGACAGGCCGGCAACAACCACAGTGTTTTCGTGGGAGAAATCGTGAAGGTACTCAAAAAAGAATAAGCCTGAGCTATGAAGAAAAGGGGATGCAGGAATGATTTTCTGCATCGTCTTTTTTTATGCGTGAAATGACTGGCGGTTGAATTTCCTAAGAGCAGCTTGTTATTTTTCTGTTATACTATAAGCAAAGAGTTTAAATTCAAGCAATGCTGATAAAGCTGTGCCTTCATAAATCCGGGAGGTAGTTATGAATCAGAGAAAAAGAGCGGTATGGGGCTTTATCCTGTGTTCTCTCCTCTGCTGCGGAGCAGGAGTCTCGGCCAAGGAGGCGGCTGCAGGGGAAAAAGCGGCCATGCCATTGTGGACCAATGCAGCGTCCCAGTATGAAAATCCATATTTTACAGGAAATCCGGATGCATCCCTTTCTGCGGAAACACTTTCCTCCTGGTGGACTGTATTTCATGACGATACGTTAAATGAGCTGATCGGAAAGGCACTTGCCGGGAGCCGTGACATGGAAGAGGCCCGCTCAAGGCTCCTGCAGGCAAGGGAGCAGGCAGGCATCACGAAGGCAGAGAAGCTTCCATGGGTGAATGCTGACGGCGGATGGGTCCGCGGAGAAATGCCGGATGATATCACGCGCGGCATCCTTCCTGCCCAGCTTCAGAATATGCCGCTTGGCATAGAAGGAAGCAACAGCGCGACGTATGCCGGTCTTGATGCGTCCTGGGAACTCGATCTTTTCGGAAAGAAGAGCGCCAAGGTCCGGGAAGCAAGGGGAGCGCTTGAAGCGCAGAGAGGCATGCTCTATTCCACATGGGTATCCCTTTCTGCAGAAGTAGCCATGAACTATATCACGCTGAGGACGCTTCAGGCAGAACTGGATGTGACAGAAAAATCCATTGATAACATGAAGGAGAATCTGTCACTTATGCAGGTGAATCAGGAAAGCGGTCTTGTTTCCTCCGTGCCAGTCGACCAGCTGACATATACGCTGAAGGAAACGGAATCCCAGATCCCTGAGCTCAAGTCGTCCATTGCAGGCACTATGTCAAAGATTGCCATCCTTACAGGAACGACGCCGGGGGCGCTTGACACCATGCTCATGACGCCAAAGCCGCTTCCTGACATCGATCCGACGCTGTATAATGCGATCCCTGCCGACGTGCTGAGGCAGCGGCCTGATGTCTATGCCGCTGAAAGCGCATGGGCCGCGCAGATTGCCAAGACGGATGAGGCAAAGGCTGAGATGAAGCCGAAAATTTCCATCCTGGGCGTGCTGGGACTTGCAACGCTTGGCACAGGAGGACTGTTCTCGGCAGGAAGCCGTGCTTTTGGCATCATGCCGCAGGTCACATTCCCGCTCTTCAATGGCGGGGCGCTCAGGAGAAATGTGAACGTGCAGTCCGAGAAGGAAAAAGAAGCAAAGGCAAAGTACGAGAATACGGTGCTGAAGGCAGCCGGAGAAGTCCGCACGGCGATGACATCGGTCAGCCAGGATAAGATCAGACAGGATTCCCTGGAAACGGGGAGGGACAAGGCGAAGGAAGCTTTGGACCTAGCAGAAAATCAGTACCAGCACGGCCTTTCCGATTACATGGGTGTGCTCGATGCCGAGCGTCACTATCTTTCCCTGAACCAGTCCTGCGCTGTGGCAAAGGGAAAACAGATGACAGACCTTGTTTCCCTGTTCAAAGCGCTCGGAGGCGGTTGGAAGCCTCTGGATGAGGAAACAATAAAAGGTGCAAAAAATGATCAGAACGAGGAAAATGCAGGAGGTGAAGGGAAATGATGGAAACCATCCAGAACCATAAGAGGGAATTTGGAATCGGCGCCATCATTCTTGCCGTTCTCCTCATTTTCTCTTTTTACGAATATCATGAAAAAAGCAGGCCGAGCTTGCTGCCAGTCAGCTTGAACTGAACGGCAATGTCGATTTGAGGGAAGTTTCCCTTGCGTTCAGGAACAGCGACCGCATCACGGAAATCCTCGTCGATGAAGGGGATACCGTGAAGAAGGGGCAGGTCCTTGCCAAGCTTGATACGCAGGATCTGAATTACAGGATCGACGTGACGAAATCCCAGATCGCTGCCCAGCAGGCTGTCGTAGATAAGATGCACAACGGCACGCGCCCGGAAGATCTGGCGCAGGCGGCTGCCAAGGTCAATGCGGCAAAGGCAGAGAAGGATTTCCTGATCGCCGACTACAACAGGAAGATGGATTCCTACAATACTTCCGGCGGAAAAGCCATCAGCAAACAGGCCATTGATGATGCAAAGGCAAAGCTTGATGTCGCTTCGTCCAAACTGACAGAAGCCGAACAGGCAAACAACCTTGCCAAGGCAGGCCCTCGCGCAGAAGATGTAGCCGCCGCCGAAGCACAGCTCAAGGGGCTTGAGGATACCCTTGCCGGGCAGGAATATACACTGTCCCAGTCAGAACTCGTTGCGCCGCAGGACGGTGTCATCCGTTCAAGACTTCTTGAAGTCGGAGATATGGCCTCCCCGCAGAGACCGGTTTTCCGCATTTCCCTTGATACGAAAAAATGGGTCCGTGTCTATGTGGCTGAACCGGATCTTGGAAAGATCCATGAAGGAGAGGCCGCTGACGTCTATATCGACAGCTATCCGGACAAGCCGGTCAAAGGCACGATCGGATATATTTCCTCGACAGCAGAATTCACGCCAAAGAGCGTGCAGACGAATGAGCTTCGTACCGCTCTTCTTTATGAAGTCCGCGTCTATGTTGACGACAAGGACAATGTCCTCCGCATGGGCATGCCTGCGACCGTGAAAATCAAATTGTAAAGGATGATGGGTGTGGAAGAAGATGTGATCCGCGCAGAGAAACTGAATAAGGTCTTTTCCATCAAGGGAAAGAAACCGCTGACGGCGCTGAACGGACTCTCTCTTTCTGTCAAAAAAGGCGAGCTCACGGCAGTGATCGGGCCGGATGGCGCGGGGAAAACGACGCTGATGCGACTGATTGCAGGCCTTATGAATTCCACATCCGGCAGTCTTACCGTTCTTGGCATGGACAGTGTGAAGGATGCAGAAGAAATCCAGAGCCGCATTTCCTACATGCCGCAGAAGTTCGGTCTTTATGAAGATCTGACAGTGCAGGAAAATCTCGATCTTTATGCAGACCTCCACGGCGTTCCGCAGGAAAAAAGGCCTGAAAGGTTCGGGAAACTGCTGGACATGATGGGGCTTGCGCCTTTTACCGGCCGTTTTGCCGGAAAGCTTTCCGGCGGTATGAAGCAGAAGCTGGGCCTTGCCTGCACGCTCGTCCGCTCGCCGGATCTTCTCCTTCTTGATGAACCGACTGTCGGCGTCGATCCGCTTTCGAGGCGCGAGCTGTGGAAAATACTGAAGACATTCGTCAAGGAAGAACATCTTTCCATCTTTGTCAGCACGGCGTACATGAATGAAGCAGAAATGTGCGGCCATGTCTTCGTTCTTCATAAGGGGAATCTTCTGGCGGATGGCACGCCGGAGGACCTCTGCCGGATTGCAGACGGCCGATGCTACAATGTCCTTCCTGAAGAAGGCGTCCCCACACGCATCCTGCAGGCGCATCTGATTGATGAAACGAAGCTGATCGTCGATGCCGTGCCAAGAGGCGGCGCCGTCCATTTCATTATGGAAAAGGGCGTCGATGAAATACCGTATCTCAAGAGGCACCACCTTGAGCCCACGCCCGTTCCTGCCAAACTGGAAGACGGTTTCATGACGCTCCTCAGAAAAGCGGAAGGCCATGAAGCGCCGCCGGAAGAAGCAGAGGACGTGCTCGACCGGGGCGGAAGACCGTCTAGTGAAGTCAATATCGTCGTAAAGAACCTCGTCAAGAAGTTCGGGGACTTTACGGCTGTTTCCAATACATCTTTCGAAGTGCATAAGGGAGAAATCTTCGGTCTTTTAGGGCCGAACGGAGCAGGCAAGACGACGACGTTCAAAATGCTCTGCGGCCTTCTTCCTGAAACTAGCGGCTTTCTATCCGTCGCAGGTGTAGACCTTAGAAAGGCAAGGACGCAGGCGCGTGCGAATATCGGGTATGTGGCGCAGAAGTTTTCTCTCTACAGCCACATGTCCGTCCTGGATAATCTGAAATTCTTCGGCGGCATCTACGGTGTACCGAAGGGGAGACTTTCTGAAAGGATCAGGGAGCTCTGCCAGGAGTTCGATCTGGAAGATGTCCTCGACCGTCTGGCGGAAGACCTGCCGGGCGGGTACAAGCAGCGTCTATCCATGGCAGCGGCGCTTCTTCACGAGCCGCAGATTCTTTTCCTCGATGAACCGACCTCGGGCATCGATCCATTGGCCAGAAGAAATTTCTGGAGAAGAATCACGACCCTTGCCGCGCGGGGCACGACAATCATCATCACGACGCATTTCATGGAAGAAGCCGAGTACTGCGACCGTTTCATGATCCAGGACAACGGCATCCTTCTGGCCATCGGAAGCCCTTCGGAAATCCGTGAGAAACTTGGGCAGCCGGGCGCTGACATGGACAGGATTTTCATTGAAATCGTCGAGCGGTCGAGAAAGGAAGGGGAGAAATCATGAGTTCCGGATTCTTTCGGCGCATGAAAGCGCTCATCCGCAAAGAGTTTCTCCAGCTTTCCAGAGACTCCAGCTCCCTTCTTCTGGGGATTGCCCTTCCGATCATCCTGATTCTGATCATCGGCTACGGCATATCTCTTGACGTCAAGAACGTGCCGATCGCCGTTGTCCTGGAAGATCCTTCGCCGGCATCCCAGGATGTCCTTTCCTTCATGGACGGGTCTGAATATTTCTCGCCGACCTATGTCACAAGTTTCAAGGAAGCTGAGCAGATGATGACAGACAGGAAGGTGAATGCCATCATCGATGTGCCTTCGGATTTCGCAGCGCGCCTCCACGAAGGGAATGCAAAGATGCTCCTTGTCCTTGACGGCGTCGAAACAGCGACGGCCATGAGCGTGCAGACCTACGTCGATACCTCCATCGCCTCCTGGGAAGCGCGCCATATGTCCGGCGCTGCATCCTTCGGGACAGTGATAGTCGAACCGCGCATGTGGTATAACAATGCCAATTCCAGTACATGGTTCTTCATCCCGGGCCTCGTCATGCTGATCATGACGATTATCGGCGTCATGCTGACCTCGGTCGTCATGGCCCGTGAATGGGAGAGGGGGACATTCGAATCCCTCTTCGTCACGCCGGTAAAGCCGATGGAGCTTGTCCTTGCCAAGATGGTGCCGTACTTCTTCATCGCACTCCTTGGTACAGGCATCTGCCTTGTCCTTTCAAGGTTCCTCTTCAGCGTCCCCATGGTCAGTTCCCTCTCTGCCATTCTTGGCATATCCATGATTTACCTGTTGGTTGCGCTTGGCATCGGGCTGATGATTTCAGCCGTTACGAAGAACCAGTTCCTGGCTTGCCAGCTTTCGCTCCTGATCAGTTTCCTTCCCTGCTTTATTCTGTCAGGCTTCATTTTCGATTTACGATCGACGCCGATCGTCGTGCGCGCTGTAGGTGAAATCCTTCCCTTCAGCCACTACCTCGTCTGCATCCGTTCGCTCTTCCTGTCCGGCAATAACTGGACGATCCTCCTGACGCAGGGCGGCATTCTCATCCTTTATGCCGTATGCTTCGTGAGCATCGCTTTTGGCATCACGAGAAAGAAGGTGGAATGATGAGCACCTTCCAGCTTTTTCTGCAGCAGCTTGCCGTCATCTGCAAGAAGGAAATCCTCTCCATCTGGCAGGATCCTGCGACAAGAAGGATTGTCGTCATTCCCTGTATCCTGATGGGGTTCCTCTTCGGCTATGCGGCCAATTACAATCTGGAAAATGCGCCGTATGTCGTCCTGGACCAGAGCAGGAGCGGGGCTTCCGCAGACCTTCTTTCCCGCTTTGACGGGACATCGCTTTTCCACCGCGTGGCGACTGTGTCGAATGCCAATGAAATCGCACCGTACATAGAGCAGGAAAAAGCCGTCATGGCGATCTCCATCCCGCAGGATTTCCAGGACAAGCTCGATCAGGGAGAAAAGGCTCCTGTCCAGATCATATCTGATGGACGAAATACGATGGTCGCAGGCCTCGTCACAGGCTATGCAGGCCGCATCGTAAACAGCTTCAATCAGGAAAGGACAGGCGTCTCGGCCCCCGTGACGGTCATTACAAGGACATGGTACAATCCGAACCAGATCACGCGCTGGTTCTTCATGCCGGGGATCATCGGGCTTTTGAGTTTTGCGCAGGTCTTTGTTCTGGCGGGGCTTTCGGTCGCAAGAGAAAGAGAAGAAGGCACATTCGAGCAGCTTCTTGTCGCACCGGTCAGCCCGTCAGTCATACTGATCGGCAAAGCCATGCCGCCAATGATCGTCGGATTCATCCAATGTACGATCCTCTTCTGTATCAGCTACTTCTGGTTCAATGTGCCGTTTGCAGGAAACTTCGGCATGTTCTACACGGCTATTTTCTTCTACGTGCTGAGCTCGACAGGCTGCGGCCTCATCGTTTCCTCCATTTCCAAGAACATGCAGCAGGTGCTTGTCTATGTCGTAGTCCTGATGGTGCCGATGGCCCTTCTCTCCGGCGTCGTCACGCCGATCAACAATATGCCGCGGTTCCTCCAGATCATTACGTATGCGGATCCGCTCCGCTTTGCACTGGAACTCATCCGACGCATTTACCTTGAGGGCCTTACCTTCGGACAGCTCTTCTGGAACTTCATTCCGCTTAGCGTGATTTCCGCCGTAACACTCTCCGTGGCCGCCTATCTTTTCAGGCACCACTTGAACTGAATCATTTGAATTGAAGCATTACACGCAAAAAGCACCGTTTCCGCATTGGGAAACGGTGCTTTTACTGTTATTTTTCAAATTCCTTTTTGAGGACATATCCGTAAGCGTGCTTCAGGCCGTCTTCGCCTTCCTGGACATAGACACCCTGGATTTCAGGAGCAAAGCCCGGGAGCTGGTTGATCCCTTCCACGAGGTCTAAGAAGTAGGCAACAGCCGTCTTGGTCCATGCTTCACCGGCATGTACGCAGATGACTCCTGGTGGATAGGGGAGAGCGCCTTCCAGAGCTGTTCTTCCTTCAGCCTCGGCAAGGTCTACGAGTTCGCCATGGCCTCTCATGAATTCGTACTGTGCTTCCTGCGGATTCATGACATACTTCGGGAAGTAATCCTTCAGGAAGAGTTCCTTCTGCAGCGTGGATACTTCGCGGTCCTTGTAGAAATCATGCATTTCCTGGCAGAGACGGCGGATGGTGTATCCTTTGTACTTATCCTGGTAAGCCTTGTAAATGCTCGGGAGCACTTCGGACATCGGAGCATCCTCATCGATGAGCTTTTCAAAGCGTACAAGCTTGGCAACAAGGTCATCCATCTTGGTCGCTGTTTCAGCCGGAGTCATGAGGAAGAGGATATCATTCAGGTCGCACTTTTCAGGAATGATGCCGTTTTCACGCAGATAGTTGGCAAGGATATTGCCCGGGATGCCGAACTTCTCGTATCCGCCGTGTTCCACGTCAATGCCGGCCGTAACGAACTGCAGCTTCATCGGGTCGATGAAGTACTGGCCCTTGGCATAGCCTTCGAAACCATGCCATTTGGCACCTGGTTCGAAAGCCCAGTAGTTCATGTCGTTTGCCATCTTGTCGGTATCGCCGTCTTCCCACTTCTTGCCGTAGACAACAGGCGGAACGAGCGGACGGATGTAATGGCAGTTGCGGAGGACCTGCTTGCGCGTATTGATGACAAGCTTCACAGCATCTGCCCAGAGCTTTTTGCCTGCTTCGCCTTCGTGCATCTTGGCATTGACATCAAGAGCTGCGAAGAGCTGGTAGAGCGGGGAAGTGGAAGCATGCATCATGAAAGCATTGTTGACGCGCTTATGAGGAACGTAGCGGCCCTGTCCCTTGATGTGGGCATCCTTCTTATGGACCATGGAAGTCATGGAGAAGCCGGCCTGCTGCTTATGGACAGACTGGCTGACGAAAATGCCGGGGTCTTCCGGACCAAGGTCGAGAAGAAGCGGGCTGCAGTCCTTCATCATCGGAATGAATTCCTCATAACCGACCCAGGCAGAGTCGAAGAAGATGTAATCGCAGAGATGGCCGATGCGGTCAACAACCTGGCGGGCGTTGTAAATGCATCCGTCATACGTGCCAAGCTGGATGACAGCCAGGCGGATCGGGCGCTTAGCCTTTGCCTTGACAGGATCCTTCTCAGCGACGAGCTTTCTGATGTAATCCTCATTGAAGCAGTGGTCAAGGATGCCGCCGATGGAGCCGAAGGCATTTCTTGCCGTTTCCAGATAAACAGGAGTTGCGCCGGCAATGACAAGAGCGCCGTGATCGACAGACTTATGATTGTTCCTGTCGAAGAGAACGATGTCGCCCGGAGTGAGGACAGCATTCAGTACAACCTTGTTGGAAGTGGAAGTGCCGTTCAGAACGAAGTACGTCTTGTCAGCGTTGTAGACGCGTGCCGCATGCTTCTGTGCAGCAAGTGCCGGGCCTTCATGGATGAGGAGATCGCCCATGGCAACATCGGCGTTGCAAAGATCAGCCCTGAAGGTATTCTCACCGAAGAAATCATAGAAAGCGCGTCCGGCCGGATGCTTCCTGAAGAAAGCGCCGCCCTGATGGCCTGGGCAGTCGAACTGGGAATAACCGTTTTCAACATACTTCTTGAGATCCTTGAAGAAAGGAGGAAGAATAGCGTCTTCGTAATGGGAAGCAGCGCTTTCGATCTGACGGTCATAGAAAGCATGATCCGTTTCATTGAGATCGATGACGCGGTATACCTTGCCGATGACAGAATCATCTACAAGGCCGGCCTTCGTTTTGATGAAGAAGACAGGGATATTGAAAGAAAAGAGCATTTCTTTATCGAAGACAAAACGGTCTTCATCATCATCCGTCATAACGACAGATGCGATATCGGTGAAATCGGTATCATTGACATCAACAATGCCACGGCCCTTGACGGAACCGAAAATTTCCAGAGCTTTCTTTGTATAAGCGATTTTTAACTGGTTCAACATGGAAACCTCCCTCTGAATGTGAATTTGGATGGAAAGCAGTACTTTGACATGAAAAAGACCCTTGGAAAAGGGCAGCCATATGGAAAGAAATCCTGTCTTCTGTCATTCAGATCTTTAGTGTTGGTAGTTAGTGAAACTATCTAAGTCATTATAGCATAAAGGGCAGGAAAGCAAGCTGAATTTTACCTTAACCGGCGCATGTTTCAGCCTGCTTGACCGGGAATGATTCTACGCGGTATTTTATGGAAATATTTCGCAAGTGAATAGGTTTGGCCGTGTAATTAAAAATGCCGAGAAACATTGATTTCTTCGACAATTTTCGTGCCTTAACGGTTAAAATTTGATATACTTAAATTAATGGAAAATAATGGCGTGAAGCTTGAATGAGCTCTTTTTTTCAAAGCTTTGCCAAGGGAAAAATGGAGGGAATCTATATGCTAAGACGGTTAAAGATTGCCTATACCGAGAGGGCATTTGAAATATTCGGACCGGTTAATGGAAGGGAGTCCATTAAGGCGGGACAAACTGATTTTACGGATACGGCGGCACTCATCATTACAGATCTGGATTCTGAATTTGCTGCCAATGAAAGGGTCCGTGCTTTTGGCGTTCCCGTATTTCTGATTTTGACAGGCGAGAGCAATGTTGAGAAACTCATAGAGTGCGCTTCAGGAATCATCGACCTTCAACAGGGAGAGCATGATTTCTATGAACGCCAGATTGAAAATGCGGCTGAAAAATATGAGGAAGAAATCCTTCCACCGTTTTTCGGAAGTTTGCTGAAGTACGTAGAACGCGGAAATTCTGAATTTGACTGCCCTGGACATCAGGGCGGAGCTTATTTCAGGAAACATCCGGGCGGGAAAATTTTCTATGATTTTTATGGAGAAAACACATTCCGCGCTGATCTTTGCAATGCAGACGTCGCTATGGGAGATCTTCTTATTCATGAGGGGCCGGCACTTGCTGCTCAAAAGCATGCAGCGAAGGTATTCCACGCGGATAAAGCCTATTTTGTGCTGAACGGCACATCCGGAGCGAACAAAGTCGTCTTAAATGCGCTCTTAGCACCAGGAGATCTGGTCCTTTATGAAAGAAACAACCATAAATCAATCGGTTATGGAGCTCTGATACAGGCAGGTGCTATTCCGATTTATCTGGAGACGGCAAGGAACCCGTTCGGCCTTCTTGGCGGTGTTCTGGATCACTGCTTTAATGAGGAATATATACGCATGCTGATTGCGGAAAGAGACCCCAAGCGAGCAATGATGGACAGACCTCTCAGGGCAGCTGTTATCCAGCTTGGAAATTATGACGGCTGTATATATAATGCGCGTCAGGTCGTGGATAAAATCGGACATCTTTGCGATTATATCTTCTTTGATTCGGCCTGGGTCGGCTACGAGCAGTTTATCCCTATGATGAAAGACTGCAGTCCTCTCTTTCTGAATCTGGGACCCGAAGATCCGGGAATCATTGTGGTGCAGTCTGTTCATAAACAGCAGGCAGGATTCTCGCAGGCCTCGCAGATACTGAAGAAAGATTCTCATATCAAAGGTCAGAAGCGTTACCTGCCGCATAAGATTCTGAATAACTCTTTCATGGTCAATTCTTCGACTTCACCGAATTACCAGATTTTTGCATCACTTGATATGAATGCAAAGATACAGGAAGGGGAGAGCGGAAAGCTGATCTGGCATGAATGTATAGTCAATGCTATTGAAGCAAGAAAATCTGTCATCCGTCATTGCAAATATCTTCGCCCGATTGTGCCTCCGGTCGTTCATGGCAGCAAGTGGGAAGATGGCGACACGGAAGATATGGCCAATGATATTTCCTACTTTGCCTTTGAGCCGGGAGGAAAGTGGCATTCTTTCCAGGGATATACGAAGAGTCAGTATTTCATTGACCCTATGAAACTGCAGCTGATGACTCCGGGAATCAATATGGAAAATGGGGAGTATGAAGATTTTGGTATTCCCGGGATCATATTGGCAGATTATCTTAGGGATAATGATGTCATCCCGGAGAAATGCGATCTAAATGATATCCTTTTCCTGATGACACCGGCGGAAACACCGACAAAGCTTAAAGACCTGATTGCAAAGCTCGTCCGTTTTGAAAAGCATATCGACCAGGATTCCCCCATGGAAAAGGTCATTCCTTCCATATATAGAAAGTATGAAGAGAAATACAGAGGATACACGATCCGGAGACTTTGCCAGGAAATGCATGATTTCTATAAAGACAGAAAGATCAACATCCTGCAGAAGAGAATGTTCCAGAAAGCCTATTTTCCTGAATATTTCATGAGTCCTCAGCAGGCAAACTGGGCACTGGTCAAAGGGCAGGGAGAATTGATTCCTCTTCGTGAAGTGGAAGGACGTGTAGTCCTTCAGGCGGCTGTTCCGTATCCGCCTGGAGTTACATGCGTTCAGGCAGGTGAACGATGGACAAGAACTGCGCTGGATTATTTCCTCGATTTTGCAGAAGTTGCGAATGTCCTTCCCGGATTTGAACCGGAACTGCAGGGCGTTTACAGGGAAAAAGATCCTGATGGAAAGATAACACCCTATGCCTATGTCTTGGCAAGGGAATATGAAAAACTATATAAATAACGCGAGCTGGGCGGCATCATCATTCAGGTGATGCCGCCTTTTTAGTTTGTCAGGATCCTGAAATCAATCCGAAACATCAATCGGACAAAAAAGAAGCACCACCCGATCGAGAGGGCGGTGCTTTATAAAGGATGGAGATGATGGTAATTGATTAGTTGAAGTTACTATTGCTTATTGTTTTGCTGCTTCTGCAGCGGCTTCTTCAATGGCCTTGTTGTCGGCTTCGGCTTTATCAAGATCGAATTTATCGGAAACCAGACCATAAAGTGTCCAGCCGAAGAAGGTGACGATAGCGCCGTATGTCATTGCTTCGAATCCGGAAGCATAGCAGGCATACAAGCTGTAAATAGAGGCAACGAATGCAATGAATTTAGTCGTTTTCAGTTCGGAGCCCAAGTGGTTGACCGCTTTCATGATGACGACGATAGCTGCCATACAGAGCAGGTACGGAATGATATTCGTAATGACGGCCAGATTGACGAGAGTTTCAAACTGATCATTCAGTGTCGGGCTGATGGTCATCAGCGAGAAGAGGGACTGAATAACGGTAATGGTTACCATGCCGATCAATGGAGTTTCAGTAGATGTGATTTTCTTCATGAATGCAGGGAAATATCCTACATCACTGCCTGCCTTGAATACATTGGCAATGGTGAACTGCCAGCCAAGCAGGGAACCAAAGCAGGAGAGAACCATGAGACCCATGATAATGCGGCCGACTGTCGGTCCGAACATGTGAGCAAATACAAGTCCGAATGGAGCAGAACTGCGGACAAGATCTTCAGAAGGAATAATGCCGAAGATGATGTTGGTGGAAACGATGTAGCAGGCTGCGGCAATCAGTGTTCCGCCAAGAACGGCCTTCGGCACGTTCGTTTCCGGATTATCAACGGAATCTGCATTGGCGCACGCAGATTCCATTCCGAGGAATGCCCACAAAGTCATGGTAATAGCATTGATAGCAGCGCTGCCAAAGCTCATGTCATGTACGTTCCAGTTAGCAATGTACATGGAAGGAGAGAACCAGAACCATCCGATCAGTGCAAGACCGATACATGGAATGATGACGCCCCATACGGTGATGGAGGAAACGCGGCCGGTGTATTTAGCGCCGCCAAAGTTCAGGACGGTAGCCAGCCAGAGTGTGAAGATGGTAGCGGCGCAGGTCATAATAGGATCGAGAGATTTATTCAGGAATCCGAGTGCATAACCTACGGCAGAAATGGCGATAGCAGTATTTGCAAAAATCAGTGAAACGCCGTAAGTATAGTTTGCCATGAAGTTGCCGGCTTTCCCGAAAGAGTATTCGGCATAACCGCCCATGCCGCCGCCTTTTTTAGCATACATGCCGCATTTTGCGAAAACGTATGCCAGACACATGGAACCTACGGCAGTTACGAGCCAGGAAACGATGGAGAGCGCGCCGACCTGTGCCAGCTTGGATGGCAGCATGATGATGCCGGAGCCCATCATATTGACCGCTGTTAAAATGGTCAGCTGGAATACGCTCATCTTATTTGAGCTGTTACTCATGATTACCTCCTTGATTGGGAGGGATCCGGGCTTCCGTCGTGGAAGCCCATTTCCACCCTTGCTGTATTATTTTTCAAATTCCTTTTTGAGGACATATCCGTAAGCGTGCTTCAGGCCGTCTTCGCCTTCCTGGACATAGACACCCTGGATTTCAGGAGCAAAGCCCGGGAGCTGGTTGATCCCTTCCACGAGGTCTAAGAAGTAGGCAACAGCCGTCTTGGTCCATGCTTCACCGGCATGTACGCAGATGACTCCTGGTGGATAGGGGAGAGCGCCTTCCAGAGCTGTTCTTCCTTCAGCCTCGGCAAGGTCTACGAGTTCGCCATGGCCTCTCATGAATTCGTATTGTGCTTCCTGCGGATTCATGACATACTTCGGGAAGTAATCCTTCAGGAAGAGTTCCTTCTGCAGCGTGGATACTTCGCGGTCCTTGTAGAAATCATGCATTTCCTGGCAGAGACGGCGGATGGTGTATCCTTTGTACTTATCCTGGTAAGCCTTGTAAATGCTCGGGAGCACTTCGGACATCGGAGCATCCTCATCGATGAGCTTTTCAAAGCGTACAAGCTTGGCAACAAGGTCATCCATCTTGGTCGCTGTTTCAGCCGGAGTCATGAGGAAGAGGATATCATTCAGGTCGCACTTTTCAGGAATGATGCCGTTTTCACGCAGATAGTTGGCAAGGATATTGCCCGGGATGCCGAACTTCTCGTATCCGCCGTGTTCCACGTCAATGCCGGCCGTAACGAACTGCAGCTTCATCGGGTCGATGAAGTACTGGCCCTTGGCATAGCCTTCGAAACCATGCCATTTGGCACCCGGTTCGAAAGCCCAGTAGTTCATGTCGTTTGCCATCTTGTCGGTATTGCCGTCTTCCCACTTCTTGCCGTAGACAACAGGCGGAACGAGCGGACGGATGTAATGGCAGTTGCGGAGGACCTGCTTGCGCGTATTGATGACAAGCTTCACAGCATCTGCCCAGAGCTTTTTGCCTGCTTCGCCTTCGTGCATCTTGGCATTGACATCAAGAGCTGCGAAGAGCTGGTAGAGCGGGGAAGTGGAAGCATGCATCATGAAAGCATTGTTGACGCGCTTATGAGGAACGTAGCGGCCCTGTCCCTTGATGTGGGCATCCTTCTTATGGACCATGGAAGTCATGGAGAAGCCGGCCTGCTGCTTATGGACAGACTGGCTGACGAAAATGCCGGGGTCTTCCGGACCAAGGTCGAGAAGAAGCGGGCTGCAGTCCTTCATCATCGGAATGAATTCCTCATAACCGACCCAGGCAGAGTCGAAGAAGATGTAATCGCAGAGATGGCCGATGCGGTCAACAACCTGGCGGGCGTTGTAAATGCATCCGTCATACGTGCCAAGCTGGATGACAGCCAGGCGGATCGGGCGCTTAGCCTTTGCCTTGACAGGATCCTTCTCAGCGACGAGCTTTCTGATGTAATCCTCATTGAAGCAGTGGTCAAGGATGCCGCCGATGGAGCCGAAGGCATTTCTTGCCGTTTCCAGATAAACAGGAGTTGCGCCGGCAATGACAAGAGCGCCGTGATCGACAGACTTATGATTGTTCCTGTCGAAGAGAACGATGTCGCCCGGAGTGAGGACAGCATTCAGTACAACCTTGTTGGAAGTGGAAGTGCCGTTCAGAACGAAGTACGTCTTGTCAGCGTTGTAGACGCGTGCCGCATGCTTCTGTGCAGCAAGTGCCGGGCCTTCATGGATGAGGAGATCGCCCATGGCAACATCGGCGTTGCAAAGATCAGCCCTGAAGGTATTCTCACCGAAGAAATCATAGAAAGCGCGTCCGGCCGGATGCTTCCTGAAGAAAGCGCCGCCCTGATGGCCTGGGCAGTCGAACTGGGAATAACCGTTTTCAACATACTTCTTGAGATCCTTGAAGAAAGGAGGAAGAATAGCGTCTTCGTAATGGGAAGCAGCGCTTTCGATCTGACGGTCATAGAAAGCATGATCCGTTTCATTGAGATCGATGACGCGGTATACCTTGCCGATGACAGAATCATCTACAAGGCCGGCCTTCGTTTTGATGAAGAAGACAGGGATATTGAAAGAAAAGAGCATTTCTTTATCGAAGACAAAACGGTCTTCATCATCATCCGTCATAACGACAGATGCGATATCGGTGAAATCGGTATCATTGACATCAACAATGCCACGGCCCTTGACGGAACCGAAAATTTCCAGAGCTTTCTTTGTATAAGCGATTTTTAACTGGTTCAACATGGAAACCTCCCTCTGAATGTGAATCTGGATGCATGAGCCATGTGTGCACGTCACGGCAGCGTCCTCATGTGATGATTAATGCTTCATCTGGCCTTATGATAGTTACAAGAGGGAATTGATTCCAATACCATTTTAGAAACCGATTAGAATAAAATGAGGAAGTATCACAATATTGTTAATAAAGCACGTGGAAATGTATTGCATAACAAAAATGTTATAAGATGTAACAATGTGGTAAACCTATATACAAATAGATACCAATCATGGCTGAAATACCCGGGATGTGGAGAAGAGAAGATGAATAGAACCTTGGATAATCGATAAATACGAAGAAAATGGGAGATGGGAAATGCAAGGCGAAGAGTAGAAATCACGGACATAAATGAGGAGAGTGTAGGATATAACAGTGGACTTCGAAGATGATTCTGTAATGAAATGAATAAAATCTTGCTAATACTGCTTTAAGAATTAAAAACTTATCAATATGTACTATAAGTCATTACTGAAATGTTATAGAATTCAGAAGAGAATTTCTTACTATGAACAGGTACAGATTTAAACATAAAAACAGCCCTTCAATATGTATTGAAGAGCTGTTGAGAACAAAATTTATATAGGATCTGTCATCCTTGTCAGAGCAAAAAAACCTCCCAAAAGGCTGGAGGTTTTTATTGCATCGGGAATGTTTTGTTGGCATTATCTCTGACAAATTCCCAGAAGTGATCGACGATGTATTCACGGAGGAGAACAGCACTCAGGGATAGCTTGGAGTTTGTTTTCCAGGAGATGTTCAGATCACGATGACATTCCTGATCACCAACAGGGAGTGCGACATTATGAATTTGTGCGTTGTGCCATGTCATTTGCGGAACGAGGGCAATGCCGAGACCGGCTCTGATAAATTCGCCAACAGTATCCGGGTTGTTACTTTCTAGAATGACCTTTGGGGTAAATCCGGCTTTTTTGCAGTAGGCCTCGACTGTGTTTCTAAGGAGAAATCCCTTAGGAGGCATAATGAAATCCATATCAGAAAGATCATGAAGATTTACATAGGGAAGATGGGCATAAGGTGTTCCCGCCGGGAAAACCATAACAAGGTTCTCACGGAACAAAGTGATTGTATGGTCATTATCAACATGTTTCAGGCTTGAAAATAAAGTCAGGTCCGTTTTCGAGGCATTGGCCGAGTCACTGTTTTGCGGGACAATTTCTAAAATGGTTTCGGGATGCTCTTCCTTGAATTTCATTAGAAAGGCCGGGATTAACCTGCTTGATGACATGATGGCAAGCTTTACAGTGAGCTGCTGAAGATCTCTGGAGTCCTGCAGTTCCTGACGGAGGTCATCGAGTGATCCTAAAATCTTGTTAGCGTATTTAAGAAGGATGTGTCCATCTCGCGTCAGATGAATATTGCGGCCCTGATGGGTAAAAAGCGAGACATCCAGTTCTTCCTCCATACTGCGGATCGTTCTGGACAGCGCCGGCTGAGCAATATGGAGCGCTTCGGCAGCTTTTGTCAGGTGTTCCAGTTCAGCCACTTTCTGAAAATACATAAGAGAGGTAAAGTTTATTTTCATCTTGAACCTCGTATGATTTTAGATTTACCGGTTCTGCGTCCTGAAAACAGGTCCCAATCCGGATCAATCAGCAAATATCGTGCAAATCAAAGGAATAGATGCAGTATAGAGTGAACCCTTAACTGAATCGTTTTCGACTAAAATAGATTTATTCGACTGTATTATAGCATAAAGGGTATGAATCAATAGAAAACACCTTTTGATAATAGTTCAAAAACCAACAAACCTTTACAGAAAAGTGAAGCTTATGCATTTCTTCTATTAAGACTGGGCGAATAACATCGGGGTTCCCGTCTGTCATCTGCGACAAATATGGTATGCAGTCATAAACTGTCATAGAATATTATTTCTTTGGATACTGCCCGAGGAGTCTATAAATGAATGATGAAGAGACACTTATATGGTATGGAGAGCATTCCACCATGGAGAAGCGACTCCCCCCGCAGGGTTTCCAAGACGCGGCAGAAGGCCTCAAAATAACCCTTTTTACATATATTGCAAAGCAAAGCCATCTTTTTTATTTTGGGCGCATACTCCTTCATACTATCCCATATGGCTTCATACGGAATTTTTTGAATTGACGAGAAGTATCGAAAAGACTTACAGAAGATTTACAGAACGACATATAGAAAAATTTGCTTTTTTCTTGGTATAGCGATATACTATATACAGGTATTAAAAAAAACAATAAATAAATTTTTGCAGGAGGATCTGCATATAACAGGAAGGAGGGAAAGACGATGAGAATTGAAGACCTGATGGATCTTGAGATGTACGGAAGCATGTATATCCTTTTTGCCATGGCTTCTTTCTATGTAGAAGGAGCCAACCTTCTGGTACCGTCCAGGGTGAACTTCAACTTCAAAAGAATTCTTTCGCCTTTCACATCCTTCTTTAAAGGATTCATCGGGGCAGGAGGATGGGCTGCTATGGCCCTCAGGTCCTCCGGACTTGAAGGAAAACGGGAACAACTGAATGACGGGGCATCCGGCTTTTTATGGTGCCCGGTTTCCTTTCATGATTTCGCGTGGAAGGAAACTCCGCGCAGCGAGTGGATCTAAGCGCTTTCTTTTGTCGACCAGTAAAGGAAAGGCTTATGTTTAAATCATCCATAGAATATCTGATGAATCAGACGCTGCGAGGCGTCTTTTTTTGATGGAATTTTCTGGAGAGTGAAAACATGTTTTTCGTGAAAAACGATATAAAAAAATTATTGTCAGTGATGATACCGATCCTGGTCGCTCAGGTATCTACGGCAGGCATTACCTTTATCAATACAACGATGGCAGGTCACGCAGGTGCGGATGATCTGGCCGGAGTTTCTGTCGGAGCCGGTCTTTTCTATCCGATCCTGGCTTCCATTATCGGCCTTCTGATGGCGGGCACGCCTATGATGGCACAGCTTCTCGGACAGAAGAAGAAGGAAGATCTTCCTCTGATTGTCCGCACAGGCCTTATGATCGGACTTTTCATTTCCGCCGTCTTTGCAGCAGGCTACTTCCTTTTCGTTGACAACCTGATGGAATACCTTGCACTTGAACCGGCCGTTGAACACATTGCCCGCGGCTACCTGCTTTCTATGGTGGGTGTCGTGACTTTCGTGACATTGATCATTCCGCTTCGCTGTCTGACAGACACGGCAGGATCCACGTCCGTTTCCATGAAGCTTTTCCTCATTGCTCCGCCAGTGAATGCGGTGCTTGACTATCTCTTCATTTACGGACACTTTGGATTCCCGAGACTTGGCGGTATCGGTGCAGGCGTTGCTACGATGATTACGTACGGATGCCTTCTCGCACTCTTCCTTGCAGTGATTCTTACCACGAAGGAATTTATGGGAAAGAATATTTTCTCTTCCTTTAAAATCCGCAGTGCAGACCTGAAGGAATACCTGGTCGTCGGTGTTCCGAGCGGCATGTCCATTTTCATGGAAATGAGTCTTTTCAGCCTGATCATCGTATTCCTGGCCAGATACAGCACGGATACGCTGGCGGCTTACCAGATTGCGGACAACTTCGCAAGTCTCGTGTACATGCTTCCTGTCAGCTGCTCCATGGCGCTGACAATCCTGATTGCAACAGCAGCAGGCGCAGGGGATATTTCCCTGGCACGCCGTTATAAAAAAGCCGGCTTCATCACAGCGATGGCTGGCGCTCTTATGACCGTTTCCTTTACGCTTTTCTTCCGTCATTCCATCGGAATGGTATACACGGATGATGCAGCTGTCGCAGCCATTGCGGCACAGTTCCTGATCTACAGCGCAGGATGGCAGCTCTTCGACGCGATTTCCACCCCGATTCAGGGAATCCTTCGCGGGTTGAAAGATACACGCGTATCCTTTGTCCTCATGGTTGCCGCTTACTGGGGCGGATGCTTCCCGATGAGTCTTCTTTTGGACAACATGACGGATCTTGGCGCAGCTTCTTACTGGCTCGGCCTTGATTTCGGCGTAGGCTGTTCGGCGCTCCTCATGGTTCTGAGACTTTTCTATGTCGAAAGAGTCATGGACGGAAGACCCGTACCGGTCATCGACAATATCCTGGCATTTTTCAAACTCAAGACAGCATCTTCCGGAATGCCTGCTTATGCAGCCGCTTTTTCCGGGGAAGATCATTCCATCCGCGCTGTTGTTGAAATGAACATAAAACAGGCAGAAAAATTAATCGCATTCATGACGGAAATGGAAGAAAAACTTTCCGTTCTCATCCAGAACGTCAAGGAAGCAGAAGTAGATATCTTTACAGAAACACGGAGGGTCCTTCCGATCAGAAAGGCTCTTCTGACGGATCTTCATTTATCCATACTAGGCCATGCGACGAGGGCCTACGTGCCTTAGGGTTACTTATGAGAGGCGGATACTGGAAACACATCCTCGTCAGCCTGAATGACACAGGGCGGTGCTGTTAGCACCGCCTTTTTGCATGCTCTTTGTCTTGAATCATACGGAGCTCTAAAAACGTGAGTTAAGTGATAGAATCCGAAAACTGTACAAAATATAAAATAAATAATTAGATAGTGAACAAGTTGTATTATATCTAGAATTCTTCTATAATAGAGGAAAGTGAAATTTTTCTGTATAGAGGATGGGATAGATATGAAGAAATACTGGATAGGAGCGGCAGCCCTGCTGCTTGCTGCCGGACTCGCCTTGTCAGGCTGCGAGAAAGACAGCAGCAGTGAAACGGGAAAGATTCATGCAGTGACGCATGCAAACTGGAAGCCGTTCGAATATATGAAGGATGGGAAGATTACAGGCTTTGACGCGGCGCTTCTCGAGGAAGCCGCTAAACGTGCAGGTCTTTCGGCAGAACTTGGTGATGCAGGATGGGAAGCTCTTTTTGAGCAGATCCGTTCCCATCAGGCGGATCTTGCCATTTCCGGGATCACGATCACAAAGGAGAGGGAGGCATCGTATCTTTTCTCGAAGCCTTACTTCATTTCCCGTCAGGCCATCCTAACAAGGCCGGACAAGGATATCCGAAGTGCTGAGGATTTGAAGCGCTCTGACATAGAAGCCATTGCTGTCCAGAATGGATCGACAGGACAGGAAGCTCTTGAGAAACTTCTCGGCAAGAATGCGCCTGTCATTAAAAAAACGCCCATGTCCATCCAGATGCTGATCGGAGGGCAGGCCGATGCCATAGTAGGGGATGAAACGTCCCTGAAATCCATTCAGGCGCAGTATCCGGACCAGCACCTTGTGATTGTTTATGATGATCAGGCATTCAAGCCGGAATACTTCGGCATTCTTTATGCAAAGGACAATACGGCGCTGAAGGCAAAGCTGGATAAAGCCATTTCTTCCATGGTGGAAGACGGAACATACTCGCGCCTCTATGAGGAATGGTTCAAGACAAAGCCGGACGAGAAGGTCCTGGCAAGTTTGAAGAAGTAAGGAAGCGGTATGATGTTTGATTTCAATTGGAACATTCTTGAAGCATATGTTCCATTTTTCATATCCGGGACAAAGCTGACGATCGAGCTCTCCGTCACCGCATCACTGGCGGGATTCTTCCTCGGTCTCTTTCTGGCAGTCCTCCGGGTATCGGGGAGGAAATTTCTCTCCCTTCCCGCGGCCTGTTTCATGGAGTGCATCCGCGGCACGCCTCTTCTGCTGCAGCTTCTTGTCGTCTACTTCGGAATCATTCCTCTGCTGATGAGAAAACCCGACGGGACGTTGGCGGCGATGCTGGCGCTTTCCATCAATGCGGGGGCTTATATCGCTGAAACAATCCGGGGCGGCATCCTCGCTGTCGATGAAGGGCAGGAGGAGGCGGCAAGGGCGCTGGGCCTTTCGCACTGGCAGTGCCTTCGCTATGTTGTTCTTCCGCAGGCTGTGCGTTCTGTCCTGCCGGCGCTGGGGAATTCCTTTGTCAGTCTCATCAAGGATTCTTCACTGGCTTCTGTCATTGCCGCGCCCGAGCTCATGTACTGGGCCAATGCCGCCAATGCGGAATACTACCGCGTCTGGGAGACCTTCATCACGACAGGCATGATTTACCTCATTCTGACCGTGACGACCGGCCGCCTGCTTGCCCGTCTTGAAAGGAAGAGGGCATAGGAAACCACAGGAAATCTACCGCTTCGTCTTATCAAAGTTTTTTGTATTCTTATGCCCGTTTTGATGGGATTTCACATCTCACGAAAGGGGCTTTTCGTGATATACTAATGGGTGTGGCGATAGCAATTTACATAAAATATTTATGTTTCTGTCAATAACAAGGGAGCCTGAAAATGCATAACGAACAACAAGTGACCCCTCATATTTACTGGGTGGGCGGCAATGACTTCAATTCCCCCAGATTTGAAAATCTGATTCCTCTGAAATCCGGGGTGACATATAACAGTTATTTCATCGACGACGAAAAGACAGCTGTCATCGATACGACAGATTCTGTAATCCGTGACCTTTTCATTGGCAATGTCAGCCATCTGCTTCACGGCCGCAAGCTGGATTACATCGTGGTCAACCATATGGAACCCGATCACAGCGGATCCCTTCTGGCGCTTGCCATGGCATATCCGGAAGCAAAGATCGTGGCTTCGGCGCAGGCACTCAAGATGCTCGGACAGTACTTCCAGGTATCCATGCCTGAAAGATACATTACATCCGATGAAAAGCTCGTCATCGATCTTGGCATGCACAAGCTGCGTTTCCTCAAGGCGCCGATGGTCCACTGGCCGGAAGTCACCTTCACATATGATGAAACGGAGAAGGTTCTTTTCACCGCGGATGGATTCGGCACATTCGGCATCCTGAATGGTTCCATTTTCGCTGATGATGTGGATTACAAGGAAGAATACCTGGGCGAATGCCGCAAGTATTATGCCAATATTGTTGCCCGCTTCGGCCCGCAGGTCCTCTCAGCCCTGAAGAAAGTGGATGCGCTTGATGTCCGTTATATCTGCTCGCTCCATGGCCCGGTCATCCGCAGGAAGGAAGACATAGATTTCCTGATCGGGGAATACAAGAAATGGGCTTCCTGGACGCCGGATTACCAGTCAGTCAACATTTTCATCGCTTCTGCTTATGGCAATACAGCCATGGCGGCTGAAGTCCTTGCGGCCAAGCTTGCCAAGCGCGGCATCAGGAACCTGAAGATGGTGGACGTCTGCACGGTCTCCCTTGCTGATTCATTTACAGAAATTCTCCGCAGAAGCCACATCGTTCTTGCCGCTTCGACAATGAATATGACAGTCAATCCTCTGATGAGCGCATTCCTTGCCATCTGCACGGAAATGAATGTCACGAACAGAAAGGTTTCCATCATCGGGAACAGCAGCTGGACACCGAATGTCAGCGGCCAGCTGATGAAGGATGTCGTATCGAAGTGGAAGAACTGCGAATTGCTGGGGGATCCGGTTCATATCGTCTCCTCTATGCCTGATGATGATGCAGATATTGAAAAACTGGCAAACATCATTGCAGAAGACATACTTAAGGAGAAATAACAGAAAAGAAGGTCAAAGAATGAGAAAATGGATGATGGCTCTGGCTGCGACTTGCGCCGCGGCTGTCATGGTGCTGTCTGGATGCGGAAACACGCCTTCCGTTCATGTGACAAAAGCGGCCATCAGTACAGAACCTTTTACATTGGAAACAAAAGCGGCTCCGGAAGCTCTTCATACGGCGCCTGTCATTCCTTCCGTATCAGGCGGCCTGATTTCAAACCCGCCGGATATCGGTGCGACGGTCAAGGCAGGTGATGTCCTCTTCAAGATCGACGCATCGCAGTATGAAGCGCAGGCATCGGCTCTGCAGCAGAAAATCGCAGAATCTTCTGCCCAGGCAGCGCCTGTCTACAACGGTCCTTCCGTAGATAACAGCCTCGAAGCTTCCCTTTTGAAGCAGGGAATCATTACGAGAGCTGAATATGAAAAAATCAAAGGAAGAAATATGCCGTCCGGTGGTGCTGTTTCCGGCGGCGGAGCTCCTGATCCAGGCCTTATCGCATCGCTCCAGACGCTTCAGAAAACGATTGCTTCCTGCACTGTCCGCGCACCGATCAGCGGCGTCGTCTCCCAGGTTTATCTTGGAGATACGCATATGGCAATGGCAGGGAAACCAGCACTCGTCATCCGTCAGGATTCACCGGTCGTAGCAACGATCGAGCTTCCTGTCCGCCTTGATTCCGTGATGGAAAAGGCAAAGGATGAAAAGACACTGACCGTATCGATGAGCGATGGCAAAGGCGTCTGGTACGGAGAACTCAAGCAGCAGCCAAACCAGAATGGTGAAAAATATACTACCTATAAGATCCAGGTAGATAACCCGCAGAATGAGATCACAATCGGAAATGAGTATGATATCCGCGTAGAAAGCGGTCAGAATGTTTCCTGCATCATGATTCCGGACTCTGCGATTATCGGAGACAATACGGTTGCCATCGTCAATGATGGAAACCTCGTCGATATCAAGGACGTATCCATTGCAAGCCGTCAGGGCGGCTATGCGATGATCATGGATGGTTTGTCTGAAGGAGACCGTGTCATTACCGATCCTCCGAAGGGCATTGAAATGGGCATGCAGGTCGATGTGAAATGAAATGGGTAAGAGAAGACTTCCTGGGAGATTCCGTTGAAACGGCAAAGAAGCTCATAGGAGCCGTCCTTGTCCATCGTTCGCCGGATGGGATTACCGCTGGGCGCATCGTGGAATGCGAAGCATACGGCGGCATCTGGCGGGGCCATGGAGATGACGGCGCCCACGCCTTCAAAGGTTTGACACCAAGAACCCGCGTCATCTTCGGAGAAGGCGGACATGCCTACCTTTACCTCATCTATGGCATGTACACCTGCCTCAATGTGGTGTGCGGCCACGAGGGAGAAGGGACGAGTGTACTTTTAAGAGCGCTTGAGCCACTGGATGGAATCGATCTTATGAAGGAAAGACGCCATACAGACAAGGTGAAGCTCCTGGCTTCCGGTCCCGGGCGCCTGACGCAGGCAATGGGTCTTGATAAATCCTTCTACGGGACAGACCTTACGGGAAATACCCTTTGGATCGAAAGCAGGAATGACGGGCCGTATCCCGTCAAACGCAGCAAACGCATCAACATCGATTACGCCAGGTACGGGAAGAACTTCCCCTGGAGATTCACACTGGAAGGAAGCCCCTTCATTACAAAGAAATAGGGGAACGCCGGAGGCACGAACTTCCGGCGTTTTTTGGCGGCGCGCGCTGTATTCCCATTTTTCGTCCTGTTCCTGTATAATATAGAAAATATATGCCTGAAAGGGAGAGATTATGAAATTACTCCGTTTGATTCTGCAGGGATTCAAATCCTTTGCAGATAAGACAACCATAGAATTTGCCGATGGAATGACGGTCATCGTAGGCCCGAACGGCTGCGGGAAAAGCAATATTTCCGATGCTGTGCGCTGGGTGCTCGGGGAACAGAATGTCCGCAATCTGCGCGGACAGAAAAGCGAGGATATCATTTTCGCAGGTTCCGAATCAAGGCCGAGGAAGAATGGCGCGGAAGTTACGCTGGTACTGGACAATTCCAACAGGGAGCTGCCGCTCGATACAGCAGAAGTTTCCATCACGAGAAGAATTCTTCGCAATGGGGACAGTGATTTCCAGATCAATAAAAGGAACTGCCGCCTGAAGGATATTCATGAGCTTCTGGCCAATACAGGGCTCGGGAAGGGTTCCCTTGCCATTATCGGGCAGAACAGGGTCGATGAAGTACTGACGGCAAAACCGGAAGAAAGAAGAGCCATTTTTGAAGATGTGGCAGGAATCAGCCTGTACCGCATGAGAAAGAATGAAGGCTTGCAGAAGCTCGTCAAGACAGCGGAAAACATGGACCGCGTCAAGGACATGATGGCGATGCTTGATGAACAGACCGGGCCGATGAAGGAAAAAGCAGAAAAAGCAAAAGCATACAAGGCGCTTGCAGCGGAAAAAAGAGCCGTGCAGGCGACGATGTCTGCCTTAAAGCTTGATTCCATCAAAGAGTCCCTCGAAAAGCACAAGGCTGAAACGGAAACTCTTGAGCAGGACAGCGTGAAGTGGAAGGCAGAGCTTACAAAAGCAGCGGCTGCTCTTGCCAAGCTCGAACAGGAAACGCTTCTCCATCAGGAAAATGTGAAGAAGACAGGCACGGATTTCGCAGAAGCCAAGGAAAAACTTGATGCAATCCGCGTAGACTACAAGATCAAGGAAGAAGCGCTCGAACAGGAGAAAAAGAGGACAGAAGAGCTCAAAGAGGATGAGGAAGATCAGAAGGAAGCCGAAGAAGAACTGATCGAAGAAATCCAGAATGATGAAGAGGAAATGAAGGCAGCCGAAGCCGAAAAGGCAGACTGGCTTGCAAAGCAGAATCAGGCAGAAGATGAAAAGGAAAAGCTGGCCGGTGATCTCGCTGCTTCTGAAAAGGCGTATTCTGAAATCCTGAATTTCAGCAGGCAGAAGATGGCAGAAAAGCAGAAGCTTGAGCAGGGACTGGCGTATCTGGATAATGAGGTCCGCCGTCTTAAGGGCGAATCGTCCAGAAGGGAAGAGGCGGCAAAGAGCCTCGAAGGCGAGCTTCAGAAAACGAAAGATGCGCTCACAAGTCTGCTTGCAGAAGAAAAAGAGGCCATGGCCCGTCAGGAACAGTTGAAGGAAGAGGGCATCCGCGACAGGAAAGCGCTCGATGAGGCAAGGAATGAATGCTTCGCTATCGGAAATGAATTGAATGAAGCGGAATCCTCTTTCCGTACCATCCATTCCCGCCGCGAGTACCTGGAAAAAGCAGACAAGGAATATGCAAGCTTTTCCAGAACAACAAAGACCGTCATGGAAAACAGAACCATCTTCGGAGACGCCGTTCATGGCGCTCTTGGTGAATTGATCCATGTCCCGTCAGAATATACAGCGGCTGCAGAAGTGGCTCTGGGAAGCCAGATTTCAAACATCGTCACGGATACGACAAAATCAGCCGGGGACATCATCCGCTGGCTGAAGGAAAAGAACCTCGGCCGTGCAACATTCTATCCGCTTGAATCCATGAAGCCGTCCTCTTATTCCGGAAGAGAACAGGAAGCTTCCCGGGAAGACGGGATCCTTGGCATTGCCGCTGATCTTTTT
Source organism: Veillonellaceae bacterium (assembly GCA_025992895.1). Lineage (NCBI taxonomy): Bacteria > Bacillati > Bacillota > Negativicutes > Veillonellales > Veillonellaceae > Veillonellaceae bacterium. The sequence goes on along the minus strand of DAJPGA010000001.1, from coordinate 1,875,985 downwards.
GAGACGGACTTCCTGTATCAGGATCTTTTGCGCTCCCTCCTTGGAAGGACTCTGATTGCCAAAGATCTTGATGCGGCAAGAAGAGTCTCCAAAAAGTACGGATACCGCCTGCGCATTGTCACGCTGGACGGCCAGATCGTCAATGCCGGAGGCTCCATGACCGGCGGATCCATGAAGAAGGAAAATACCTACTTCGGAAGAAAAGAAGAAATCAAGGAACTTTACGCAGAAGAAAAGAAGCGCGAAAAGGACCTTGCTGATTTAAGGAAAAGGAAACAGGAAAAGGAAACGGCAAGGGACAGCCTTTCTGAAAAGGTGGCAGGAGAACGCGAATCCTGGCATCAGATGGATCTGGCGCTTGCTTCCTTCAAAGGGCAGAAGGATGGCCTTGAAAAGACCAAGACGGATCAGGAAACCCGCCTGAGAGAAGGAAAAGATGCCCTTGCTTCCATCAGTGAATCCCTGGAAAAATCCATTCAGCAGATGACGGAAGGCCGGGAGCTTCTCAAAACGTATGAGGATATCCCTGAACCAGGAAAAGATGAGAAGAGTCTTGCTATCCGCAAACAGATCGATGATAAGGCAGGCGAACTGATTGCCATCCGCGAAGGACTGACGAAGGCAGAAAGCCGTGCATCCTTTGCAAAGCGCATGATGAACGACGCCAAAAAGGCGCAGGAGGACCAGAAGAAAGACAGGGAAGACCTCGAAAATAAAAAGAAAGCCAATGAAGATGCAAAGAAAAATCTTGCGGAAGCACTGGAAAAACTGAATCAGGATTTCGAAGAGGCAAACGGAAAATGGGAGTCCATCCGCACGAAGCAGGAATCCCTGCAGGGCGAGACTGACAGGTATGCGGAGCTTGAACGCAATAGCCAGGCAGCCTGGAGAAAGGCGCAGGAGAAGTCCTCATCCGTTGAAAAGGATCTGGCGGATAAGAAAGCGCGTCTGGAACGGTTCAAGGAAGAAGAAGCTGAAGAGCTGCAGAAAATCAGTGAAGAGGGGATGACCCGTGAAGAAGTGGAATCACTGAAGCTTCCGGGAACCTTGAATGAAATGAAGAACCGTGACAAGGTGCTTGCAGGAAAGATTGCCGATCTTGGCACGGTCAATCCGGCCGGCGAGGAAGAGTATGAAGAGCATCTGAAAAAGAGAAACTTCTACGAAGAACAGATCAACGACATGAAGGGCGCCGAAGAAGAGCTCAGGACGGTCATCAAGGATATCGACGAGAAGATGGCGTCGCAGTTTGATGAAGCCTTCACCAAAGTCAATCAGGAATTCGGGCGCATCATGCAGATCATGTTCCAGGGCGGCAGCGCGAAGCTTGAGCTGACCGATCCGGAGCATCCTCTGGAATGCGGCGTGGAAATGTACCTGCAGCTTCCGGGCAAAAAGCGCCAGCCGCTGACGCTGATGTCCGGAGGAGAAAGAGCGCTGACGGTCATTGCACTCCTGATTTCCTTCATGGCATACAGGCCTGCTCCCTTCTGCTTTGTCGATGAAATCGATGCGGCGCTCGATGATTCCAACGTGGACAGGTACAGCCGCATGATTGCCGAATACAAGAAAAAGACACAGTTCATCGTCATTTCCCACAGGAAGAGAACGATGGAATTTGCTGATACGCTGCAGGGCGTCACCATGGGCGAAAAAGGCGTTTCCTCGCTTGTGACGGTCAAAATGAAAGATTACGTGGAATGATGAAATGTTCGGGCGTAATTTTCACGTAAATGATACAATAGCCATATAAGAGTAAGGAATAAAGGAGGGTACAATGGGATTTTTTGATAAAATTCGCAAAGGGCTGACAAAGACAAAAGAGTCTTTGATCAAGAATATAGAGAGCGTTGTCATCGGCTACGCAACGATTGACGAGGACTTCCTGGAAGATCTGGAGATGGTACTTCTTTCCGGGGATATCGGCGTCCGCACGACAGATTTCCTGATGAGGCAGATCCGCCGCGGCGTTACCGAAGGCACGATCCACAATACGAACGAAGTCATGCCTTTCATGGAAAAGACAGTGGAAGAGCTTCTGAAAGATGACGAGAAGGATCTGAAGGAAGTGCATCATCCGGAAGTCATCCTGGTCGTAGGTGTCAACGGTGTGGGCAAGACGACGACAATCGGCAAGATGTCGGCCCGCTATCACAAGGAAGGAAAGAAAGTCCTTCTGGCGGCAGCCGATACATTCCGTGCAGCGGCTTCCGAACAGCTGACAATCTGGGCAGAACGCACCGGCGCTGACATTGTCAAGCATGCGGAAGGCGCTGATCCTGCAGCCGTTGCTTTTGATGCTGTCTCTGCCGCTAAGGCAAGAGGCGCAGATGTCGTCCTGATCGATACGGCCGGCCGCCTCCAGACAAAGGTCAACCTGATGGAAGAACTGGCAAAGATCAGCCGTGTCGTCAAGAAGGTCATTCCGGATGCTCCGCATCAGACGCTTCTTGTCCTTGATGCGACGACAGGGCAGAATGCTGTCAGCCAGGCAAAGAACTTTGGTGAAATCGTTCCGCTGACAGGTGTCGTCCTGACAAAACTTGATGGAACAGCCAAGGGCGGCGTCGTCCTTTCCATTTATGAAGAACTCCATGTCCCGGTCAAATGGATCGGCCTGGGAGAAAGAGAAGACGATCTTGAACGCTTCAATGCGAAGGACTTTGCAAAGGCCCTTTTTGAAACAACCGACCATGCTTCCGGAGAAAGCACAAAGGTATAACCGGGCAGATCCGGTCTGCACTTGATTTCCAAAGAGTTTTCATACTTTTATTGATCTGAAAAAGAGGCGCATTTTTATGGTAAGTCTGGCAGCACCCCATGCAAAGGGGAAGAAATCCAATGATGTGATTTTCGGTGCATCCGCCGCAGCGAAAGCGGATATTCAGAAAATCGGGGCTGAGCATGTCGTCAATGCGACGATCGGCACAATTCTGGATGACGATGAAAAAATCGTCTGCCTGCCTGTTGTGGAAAGAGTTTTCAAATCCCTGCCGATGGCAGATATTATTTCCTATGCACCGATTGCAGGCACTCCCAAGTACCTGGAAGATGCACAGGCCGTCTGCTTTGGCAGCCACCGTCCGGATGCCTATACGGCAGCCATTTCGACAACTGGCGGAACCGGCGGCATCCATCATGCTGTTCATAACTACACATCTCCCGGCGATGAAGTGCTGACGTCCGACTGGTACTGGGGCGCATACAAGACAATCTGCGAAGACAATAACAGAAAACTGCGCACTTACAAGCTTTTTGACGAGGATCTCCAGTTCAACAGGGCTTCCTTTGAAGGAAATATCCTGCACATGGCTGAAAATCAGGAAAATGTCATGGCCATCATCAATTCGCCGGCACACAATCCGACCGGCCATGCGCTGACGAGCGAAGACTGGGATTTTGTCATTTCTCTCTTTACCGAGCTTGCTGAAAAAGGAAAGCACATGATCCTTTTTGCAGATGTAGCTTATCTGGATTATGCAGGACCGGATGCCAGAGATTTCTTCTCCAAGTTCAGCAAACTGCATGAGAATATCCTTGTCCTTGTGGAATACAGCATGTCCAAGGGGTTCACGATGTACGGCCTCAGAAGCGGTGCACTGATTGCGATTTCCTCCAGCCAGGATGTCATCAGTGAATTCAGTGATATCAATTCCTTCACAAGCCGCGCAACATGGTCCAATACAGTACGGGGCGCACAGGAAACGCTCTGCCGCATCTGGAAAGATGAGAAGCTGAGAAATGAATGGGAAACGGAAAAGGAAGAATATTATAAGCTGATTCAGGAAAGAGCGGCTATTTTCGTCGAAGAGGCGAAAGAAGTCGGGCTTCCGATCCTTCCTTACAAATCCGGATTCTTCATTTCCGTCCCTGCAAAGGACTCCAAAGCTGCCTGCAAGGCGCTCTATGATGACCACATTTACCTTGTTCCGCTCGCTGCCGGCGTAAGAATCGCTGTCTGCGCAGTCAGCAAGAAGAAAATGCATGGCATTGCAGCAAAGCTCAAAGCAGCCATGGAAAGAACAGGACAGTTATAAAAAATTACATTGGAGCTGTGACAAGATGCGTTCATTTTGTCACAGCCTCTTTTTTATGGAGGGCACATGTATATAGAAGGCGTGGGAGAGGTGGAAGTCATCAGAAAGCGCATCAGCCGTATGTATATCCATGTCGGGCGCGGCAGACGCGTTTTCGTGACGGCTCCCCGCACCTGCAGTGAAGATCTGATCCGTCGTTTCCTGACGGAGAAAAGAGGCTGGATCCTGGCGACGCTTGAGAAGACGCCGGAAGCAGTGGAATATGAATATACCGATGGGGAAGAACATATTCTTCTGGGAAAGAAAGTGACGCTCCATGTGGCAGGCGGCGCATCGAATGCCTGCACCCTTAACGGGCGGGATGTCATGATCACCGTCCGTTCTTCAAGAACGAGCGTCAGGAAAGTCTATGAGGAATGGTCGCGCGATATGGTGAGGCGGATTGTCGTGATGTACATCAAAAAATGGGCTGAGACGATGGGAGTATTTCCCGGCGATATAACGATCCGGAAAATGAAGGGAAGATGGGGGAGCTGCAATGTGAAGACAGGCGAATTATGCTTTGCTCTCGATCTCATCACAAAAGACGGCGCCTGCATTGAGGGTGTCGTCGTCCATGAACTCAATCATCTTCTTGAAAAGGGACATACGCGTAGGTTTCATGACCTGATGGCGCATTGGATACCTGATTACAAGGAACGCCAGAAAATATTATCACAAAGTCCGAGGGAATTCATTTAAAGGGGTGAAATTGCCAGGAATCTGCCGCATGGTCATCATAAAATGCGCGGCTTATTGAAATTTTTTGCAATTTCCTCAAAAATATCGAATATAGTCTTTCTGTCTGTTGCCAACTTATGGTATAATCTAATAAAATAATTCTATACCAAAATCTTTTTATGGTAGTGGTAAAGGTTTCGTGAGGTAATCGAATGAATAACACGGATTGGAAAATCCTCATCTATTTGCGCGAAGAGCGGAGTATCAATAAGGTAGCAAAGCGGCTGTTCATGACACAGCCTTCTTTGACGTACAGGCTGAGCCAGATGGAAAAGGAAATAGGATGTCCACTTTTCATCCGTACCAATAAAGGTGTGCATTTCACAGATGCGGGCAACAGGCTTTTCTCCTTCGCGGAAAAAGAACTGCAGCAGTATCAGGATATGAAGAACTATGTCACGCATGAACCGAATTCCATTTCCGGCGTTCTCCGCATTGGCGCGAGCCAGTCTTTTGCGCAGTCCCATATGCCGGCTATCCTGAAAGGATTTGTAGACGAATACAGTGATATTGAAATTTCCCTGACGACGGATACGAGCGACCGCCTGGTCAAGCTGGTGAAGAAGGAAGACATCCATCTTGCCATCGTAAGAGGCAATCAGGAATGGCCGGATTCCGACATTCTGCTTGAAGACGCACCGCTCTACCTGATTTCCGCCAAGGAAATCGATTACAATACGCTTCCGGGACAGCCTTCCATTCGTTACAGGAGCGATCCGTCCCTTGACGAACTCCGTACCCGCTGGTGGAGACACAACTTCTCCGATTCCCCGCATTTCATGCTGACAGTGTCTGACTGCCTGACCTGCGTGGAAATCGTCAACCAGGGTCTTGGTCATTCCCTGATCCCGGCCGATCTTCTCCCGAAATGCGCTCCAAGCGTCAACCGTGAGATGATTTATGACAGACAGAAGAAGCCGATCTTGAGGCCGAGCCACCTCATCTACAAGGAACCGATGCTTCAGTCGACGCCTGTCAGGATTTTCGTCGACTACATACGCAAGTACTTCGGCGTGTAAATAATAAGAATAAAAGCAGACTGCTCATGCATAGCGGCCTGCTTTTTTGATGCCCGGGAAAGGGGACGGGCTCCATGACGTCCCTTTCCTGAACGTGCTACAATACAGAAAAGGACATGAATCGAAAGGAGGATTTCCTATGAAAAAAATCTTTGGATGGTTTCTTGCTTTTCTCCTCATTTTAGGCGCAGGCACGGTGTCCATGGCAGCGGATGAGCAGGTCATGAACCGCAAGCTGGGCTATTTTGACAATACGAGGACAGTGCTTCTCCTGCCCGCTCTCTTTGGCGACGGCGACTATGCAGCCTCTTATGTGAACCGCGAGATGAATACGATATTCCGCTATCCTTACTACAGGAAACTGGATACGGAGGGATATGCCGGCAAAGCGTATTCGCCTTCAGAACTTCCTGCTCTTGCTGAACAGACGGGCGCAGATATCGTCGTCATGCCGGTCATTTCCCGCTGGCAGCAGATCATCATGCACCCCATGCCTTTCTCCGATGGAGATGCATTCATTGAGACAGCAGCCAGAATAGACATTTACTCCTACAAGAAGGCAGACGGCATTGTCAGGGATGACAAGGCTTCCTACTGGAAGACGGAAGATGAAAGCTTCGTCAGGAATGTTTATATCCTCGATGAAATGATGAGGAATATTTACAAAACATTCCCGTACCGCCGCGTTCCGACCGAGATTCCTTCTAATTTATCCGGTGATACAGCGCCGGACCGCACTCCGCAGGCAGCAATGAATCATTGATGAAAGCGCAAAAAGGGGATGTGACAAAATCCACCAAAACACCGTTTTTCTTTTCTCGAACGAAGTTCGGTTTAAGGGTGTTTGAGCTTGCCCCGTAGGGGGAGCTGGCGCCGGAGGCGACTGAGGAGGTTCATTTCCTTCGAGTGCAGCGAGGTTTTGAGGTTTTCAGATAACATAAATATATAAATGTGTTGGATAATCTTCTAATTGAATATGCCAGCATAAAAGGAGCTGTAGCAAAATGATTGGACATTTTGTCACAGCTCCTTTTCATTTCCTTATAATCCTTTTTGCTCCGTTCCGCTGATGAGGTAGCCCAAATGCGGTGTGGAATTCATCGTGACAAGCCTCCAGACGCCCTTGTCATATTCGAGGATGTTGATGCAGGCATTGTCCTGCTTGATCTGCCAGAAGCGGCCGATGCCCATGCCGAAGAGATCGCAGATGATGACCTTGTTTACTGCATCGTGCGCGGCGACGAGGACGGTTTCCCCGTCATACTTTTCTGCATATTCGTCAAAAGCAGCGCGGACGCGTTTCCTGACATCTTCCAGACATTCGCCTTCCGGCATCTGCACTTTTTCAGGATGGGTATGCCAGAGATGGAATGATTTCGGATACCTGGCTTCGATCTCATCGGCATGGATGCCTTCCCAAAGGCCGTGGCTGATTTCCGTCAGCCTTTCGTCCTTTTCTACGGCAAGGCCGTGTTTCTCAGCCGCCATCCGGCATGTTTCGTAGGAACGGGAGAGGGGACTGGAAATGGCGCGGTCGATGTGGATGTCCTTCAGTCCTTCTGCGCAAGCCATGCCCTGACGGATGCCTCTTTCGGAAAGCGGGGTATCTTCCTGGCCCTGATAACGGCCTTCCGTATTCCATGTGGTTTCCCCGTGGCGGATCAGAATAATTCGTACCATGATGGCTCCTTTTCAAAAATTCATGGATTAATGTTCGCAGTGGATGACTTTGACGTCCTTGATTCCTTCGATATTCATGAGGGACGGGAGGACAGCGGTCGGGATATCCTTGTCTACAGCGACGGCCATGACATTGATGCCCTTGTCATTGGAAGCTCCGACCTGCATGCCGTTAATGTTGATGCCGGCAGCGCCGAGAACTCCTGCTACCTGACCGATCATGCCCGGTTTGTCTTCATGTGGAGCGATGATGATGCAGCCTTTTGGCTCGAAATCGACTCTGAAATGATCGAGGGAAACAATCTTGGCTTCTTTTCTGTCAAAGAGGGAGCCTGTGATTCTGTGGGTTCCTTTGTCTGTGTCGATGGTGAGGGAAATCGTGTTGGTGAAGTAATGGCCTTTTCTGGCTTTGACTTCGCGGACTTCCATGTGGCGTTCTTCTGCGATGCCTCTGGCGTTGACGAAATTGACCGTCTGCTGGAGGACAGGAGCAAGGAGACCTTTCAAGACAGCGGTTGTAAGAGGTGCTGTTTCCGTTTCAGCCAGTTCGCCGGTATATTCGACATTGACGCCGGAAATCCTGCCGCCGGCCAGGTCGATGCCGATGTTGCCCATTCTTTCGCAGAGGTCGAAGTATGGCTGGATGACATTGAGTGTGGCCTTGGTAATCGGGGATGCATTGACAGCCGTTGCAACCGGTTCACCATGGAGAGCCTGCGCTACACCGACAGCAACATCGGTAGCAACACCTGCCTGCGCTTCTTTGGTGGAAGCACCAAGGTGAGGGGTTAGAGCGACATTGGTCAGACCGAGGAACGGGTTTTCTTCCGGCTTCAGCGGTTCGTTCGGCCATACGTCGATGCCGGCACCTGCGACTTTTCCATTCTTCAGCGCCTCAGCGAGCGCTTCGATATCGACGACTGCACCGCGGGATGCATTGACGAGGCGAACGCCGTCTTTCATTTTTGCAATGGCTTCTTTATCAATCATGCCGCGTGTTTCATCCGTCAGCGGTGTGTGGAGGGTGATGTAGTCAGATTCACGGAGAAGTGTATCCAGATCGGTCAGTTCCACGCCGAGCTGCTGGCCTCTTTCCAGCGGGATATAAGGATCATAGCCGATGGTCTTCATGTTGAAAGCCTGCAGACGTTTTGCCACATTGGAACCTACGCGGCCGACGCCGATGATGCCGACGGTCTTGTTCAGAAGCTGGATGCCTGTGAAGCTCTTTCTGTCCCAGCGGCCTTCCATGATGGACTGGTGTGCCTGCGGAATGTGGCGCGTCATGGAGAGCATCAGGGCAATCGTGTGCTCGCAGGCAGCAATCGTATTAGATTCCGGCGTATTGACGACAGTGATGCCTTTCTTGGTAGCTTCTGGGATATCGATGCCGTCGATGCCGACGCCGGCTCTTCCGATGACCTTCAGGTTCACAGCCGCATCAATGACCTTCTTGGTGACGCGTGTCTGGCTTCTTGTAATGATGGCGTCATAGTCAGCAATGACTTTGCAGAGCTCATCTTCTTCCATATTCGGCTGGATATCTACGATAAATTCCTTTTCAAGGATTTCCTTGGCTTCTTTGGCAACGTCAGCGGTGATGAAAATTCTGTACATGATGATTCCTCCTTGGTGGTAATGGCTTCAGGTATGATGATTAACCGTTGGTTCTTTCATATTCTTTCATAAAATCAGCGAGCGCTTTTGCGGCTTCCGGTGTGACTGCGTTGTAGAGGGAAACGCGGAGGCCTCCTACAAGACGGTGGCCTTTGACACCGATGAAGTCATTCTTCTTGGCTTTCTCGACGAAATCCTTTTCCAGTTCCGGCGTAGCGAGGTTGAAGGTAATGTTCATCATGCTTCTGTCCTTCACGTCAGCGTGGCCTTTGTAGAAACCGCCGCTCTGATCGATGGTGTCATAAATGAGTCCGGCTTTTACCTTATTTCTTTCTTCAATGGCTTTGAGTCCGCCCATGTTCCAGATCCAGTGAAGCATCCGGTTCAGCGTGTAAATGCAGAAGACAGGCGGCGTGTTGTATGTGGAATCATTCTTGACGAAAGTCTGGTATTGGAGGTATTCAGGAATATCCGTCCTTGCTTTTTCAAGAAGGCCTTTTCTGATTACGGCAAAGGCAGCTCCGGCTGCGCCCAGATTCTTCTGGATCCCGGCCCAGATCATGTCGAACTGGTTGAAATCGATTTCCCTGGAAAGAATGTCGGAGGACATGTCGCAGATGAGGGGAACATCGACTTTGGGGAATTCCTTGTATTCCGTGCCGTAAATCGTATTGTTGGCGCAGATGTAAAGGTAATCTGTGTCGGGACGGATATCGCAGATGTCCGGGATATAGGCGTAATTTCTGTCCTTGGCTGTATTGGCATCGTAAGTTTCTCCAAAGAAGGCGGCCGTATTTCTTGCCTTGTGCGCCCAGACGCCGGTATCAGCATAGGCGCCTCTTGTGTGAAGGAAATTGCATCCTGTCATCAGGAACTGCATCGTGCCGCCGCCCTGCATGAAGACGATTTCATAATCATCATCCAGTTTCATCATCTGGCGGAGGTATGCTTTCGTTTCATCGAGCATGTCTTGAAAAACGGGGGAGCGGTGGCTGATTTCCGTGATGCCCATTCCGGTTCCGCGGAAATCCGTCAGATCATTTTTCATTTCTTCGAGCACTTCGATCGGCATAGGGGAAGGGCCTGCGTTAAAGTTAAATACACGTTTCATTTGTATCCTCCTGAAAACACAAAAAGAGAAGACGTCCCATGGGACGAGCTTCTCTTTTTCTCGCGGTGCCACCCAATTTAGCCGCTGCCAATCTGTTGTATCCATAAAAAAACGCTCTTCATCCACTTAAGGGACGAGAGCACCCGCGATACCACCCAAATTGCCTTACGGCCATCTTTAGTCAGCTGTAACGGGCATGTCCCGGAAGACTCATCGTCTTCACCTCCGAAGCGGAAAGATAATAATGCTTTAACGGTTCACACCAGCCACCGTCTCTCTGAAAAGGTTTTATTATCCCTTCTTCATCATCGCTTGTTTCTTATGACTGGATTATAGACCGTCATTTGATCGTTTGTCAAGCCATCAAATAAGAAAAAATGATACATCTGTTTTAAGAGATATATGCTGATTCAAAAGAAAATACGGATACGCATACAAAAAAAGACGGCCTGGGCCGTCTTTAAAATATACTCCTGTCAATCGATTTCGCTCTTCAGATTCTTGAAGAAACGTTCAACGATCCGGGTGTAAAGTCCGTTGAAATTGCTGTCGTCCAATCTGTCACGGGCATCTTCGCTGGTGAAAACAAGAGCGCCTGTCTTCATGCTGTAAACATCGAAGCGGACAGTCAGGTACATCGTCACGTACCTCTTCTCAGGGATCTGTTCCGGGAAAGGAATCTTATGAACGACATCCTTGTAACCATTCTTGTCATGGACTGTTTCGTGGATTTCCTTGGTTGTCCATTCCGTATGGGCAGGAACCACGCTGACGAGCTTCTCGCAGCGGGTGACTGTCGGAACGACATAGAGATCCGCTTTTGCATCAACGGCTGCCTGAGGGATGCGGACAGCTGAAGTGGAAACTTCTTCAGAAGGCGCTGCAGCAGATGCATTATCCGCGCTGCTTCCTGGAAGAACCGCTATGGCTCCCTGAAGAGGCGCTGTAATGATTTTCAGCCCTTTGACTTCTGCAGCTTTCTGGTTGAAAATGACCTGGAAGGAACGGCCTTCCGGTGCCATTTTTTCGGACAGAGCATCGGTATTGACGACAGAGGTGTATATCGTATGAACTGCTTTGAAGGAATGTGTAGGGTCAGTCCATTTTGCATAATCCGCATTGGCCGTGAGAGACATAAGTGTCAAAGCGGATGCCAGCAGGGGAATCCAAAGTTTTTTCTTCATAAGTGAGGCAGACCGGATTGCAGATGGGAAATCGGTCTGCAGCCTCCTTTCTCTAAAAAAGAAATGATTGAATTGGGCCGCTCTCGCAAATAAACTACATTTTCATCATTATATCATGAAACAATGAAATTATTATATTTTACGGAATCCTTTTCCAGGGAATTTTCGCCGAAATATAGTATAATGTAAATATAGAAGTTTTTGTGTATGAGTCTCTCGAAGGGAGATCGAAAAATGGAATTTAAAATTAAATACTTCAAGGATTACGTACCATTTCATGTGGGTGATGAACATCATCCCATCGAATTGAATCCTAGAGAATGTCCGGCTGTAGAGTCCGAGGAAGCTGAAGTCAGAAGAGCATTGGAAAATCCGATTGACTCTCCGAAGCTTCGTGAAATTGTTCATCCGGGTGAAAAGATTGTCATCGTGACAAGCGACGTGACACGCCCGATGCCGTCCTGGGTCGTTGTGCCATGCGTCCTGGATGAACTGGAAAAAGCAGGTGTCGAAGACAAGGACGTCACTGTTGTTTTCGGACTTGGTTCCCACAGAAAGCAGACTGAAGAAGAAAAGAAACGCCTTGTTGGCGAAGATGTGTACAACCGCGTCAAATGCATTGACAGTGATCCCGATGATGTGGAACACATGGGATACTGCAAGAACGGAACTCCGGTCGATATCTTCAGGACAGTCGCTGATGCAGACCGCCGTATCCTTCTTGGCAATGTCGAATACCATTACTTTGCAGGCTACAGCGGCGGCATGAAAGCCATCATGCCAGGCGTATCCTCCAGAGCTGCCATTCAGGCAAACCATAAGAACATGATCAGCCCGGATTCCTACGCAGGCCATCTGGATGGAAATCCGGTCCGCGATGATATCGAAGAAGTCTATGACTTCTGCCCAGTTGATTTCATCGTAAACGTAGCCCTCGATGATCATAAGAAAATCGCCTTTGCAGCTGCAGGTCATCATGTTACAGCACACCGCGAAGCATGCAAATTTCTCGACAGCATCTACAAGATCAAAATCGACAAGCCGGCTGATGTCGTCATCGTTTCCACCGGCGGCTACCCGAAGGATATCAACCTGTATCAGGCCCAGAAATCCATCGACAACGTCAAACACGCAGTCCGCGAAGGCGGCATCATGGTTCTCGCCGCTTCCTGCAAAGAAGGATACGGCAGCGACGTATTCGGCCGTTGGATCCAGCAGTATGATACACCGGATGAAAGAATCGCAGCCATTCATGAACACTTCGAACTCGGCGGCCACAAATCCGCGGCTCTTGCCCTGGTACAGAAGAAATGCGACATTTACATGGTGACAGATATGGATGATGCTATGGTAACAAAAGCCAATATGACACCATTCCATGATCTGCAGGAAGCTGTCGATGCAGCACTGAACCGCATGGGCAAAGACTGCAGCGTCTACGTCGTACCGATCGGCGGATCCACACTTCCCATGGAAGACTAAAAACTAATAGTGAATAAAAAGAGGCAGGCGCAGAGCCTGCTTCTTTTTTTGTGAGAAAAATAGAAAGATGAGTAATAATAAAGCCAAGAAATAGTACGTAAGAAGAATTTTAGATTATAATAAACATATACTTAATTTCTATAGGAAACTGTTGGAGAATAGGATTAACCATGATAAATCAGAATACGATGAGAGTAATAAAGAGAGAAAAGAGAAATTCATTATGGATATTTCGTATGATTTCTTTTGCCTTAACCGCTTTTATATGTTTAGTCGCATTCGCCTTTTTGAAAGAAGCTCCGTTTGGAAACAGTACTCTTGCTGCCAGCGACGCATTTATTCAATATATGGACTTCATGGCATTCTTTAAGGATGTATTATCTGGGAATCAGTCTTTGGTTTATACCATGACAAAAGGTCTCGGCGGATCTGCCATTGGCATATTTTCCTATTATTTAGCATCACCTTCTGAACTGTTGCTGCTATTTTTTTCAAAAGATCAAGTGCCAGTTTCCTGTAATCTGTCAGCTGTTCTTAAAATGGGGATGGCTTCATTAACGATGACATGGTTCCTTCAGGAAAGATTCCATGAAAGAATTCCCATCATTCCTTTGTTTGGTCTCTCTATTGGCTACGGCCTTATGCACTACAATCTGTACCAGACCTGGAGCGCTATGTGGCTGGATGGGGTATACATGCTGCCCCTTATGATGCTTGGCGTATATAGAACTGTGCATTTTGGGGCTATTAGCATGCTTTCCGTCAGTACTGCGCTTTCAATTCTGTTTAATTGGTATACAGGAGGAATTAACTGTCTCTTCAGTGGTTTCTGGTTTCTGGTAGAAGAGATGCTGCTGCATGTCCAGCGTGGCAGAACAAAGAAAGAATTTTTACATAGTGCGGCAAGGTATGTCTTTGGTATGGTGACAGGGATTCTAATCAGCTCTATCCTTTTCCTTCCTACGATATGGCAGCTTCGCGAAGGGATCGGAGGATCCTTTGACTGGAATCGAATTTCATTAGGATTTCAAGGAGATATATTAGCCTCTCTTGGTGCTTATTATATGGGAATTAATTCTGCTGTGATTCCTAACTTAAACTATATGTCTCTATTCTGCGGGAGTCTGGCTGTCTCTGGTGCTCTTGCACTTTTTACGGTGAAAGAACTCAAAAGGAAATATAAGATTTTAGCCTTCCTGATGATTGCCTTTGCCTTTCTTATGTTTCATTGGCAAATTTTATTTTGGCTGTTTTCCTTAATGAAAGAGCCGATGGGATTCATGCCCAGGTACTCTTATTTGGGCTGCTTTATATTGATTTTTCTTTCCGGAAGTTACTTTTCCTCATGGGGGAAATGGAAATTTGGAAGGAAGGCTCTTCTTATTTGCCTGCTTTTCCCTTTGTCCCAGATACTGATCGAACAGGTGAGGCCGGCTCAATATCCGGAGTTATTCAAGTTTAGCATTCTGTTTTTGATTCTTATTCCTATCGTTCTTTACGAAATCAGCAGATCAGACAAGGATCCTGCCAAACGAAAACTTATGATCGGAGTACTGGCTTGTCTTTTGATTTGGGAAATGGGGCAGTCAGTCTGCGTATTTCTTTCTACGCGGGGAGGTTCAAGTCTCTATGCTTATGAATCTTATGATAATCAGCAAAGAAATCAAATACAGGGACTTAAAGACTATGATAAAGGCATTTACCGCATCAATCAGGTAACCAATAAAGGGGATATAAATAAAGAAAGCAGCGAGACGGAAAAATTTGAAGGAATAAGCTTTAATGAAGCGATGAACTTCAACTATTGGGGCATGCAGGAATATACCTCCCTGATGAAAATGTCACAGTTCCATATTCTATCAAATATGGGATATTATGGGATTACAGGGCGTTACAATGTATTCCATACCCCAATACTTCCCACCGATTCATTTTTCGGAGTAAAATATATATTATCACCAACTCCTGTCGAAGGATTAGTTCCTGCGCCAGTACCTGGCGTTGCAAATGGGAAGGCAGTATATGAAAATTCATATGCACTGCCATTGGCTTTCGTCTATCATGAGAATCATCTGGCAATTCCGAAGGAGACCAATAATCCATTTACGTATACAAATGCAATTTATAGTAAATTAATGGGGCATACTGTATCAATTTACACTCCAGTGGTATTTACTGAAAACAGTGAAAATAGTCATGAAATTTACAAAATCAATGATAGATTGAACCCTCTCTATGTCTATCTTGTCTGGAATAGGTCTCACACCTATATATCTATCAATGGTGAGCATGATCAAGTTTTACGCGATTCAGGGATGTTCTATATTCCTGCGACGGGCAGTCAGACTCGTGCAATCGATGTAGACCTTTCGGATGATATCCGGATGAAACAAGCACTTTTCTATGAAACGGATCTTTCAGCGTTGAAAGAAATCTCTCGTGAAATCAATCAAAGAGCTGCTAAAAATATTACGATTAAAGATGGAGAAATCAGTGGTACTGTAGAAGGCAGAGAAGGGGATATCCTTTTCCTATCAATCCCTTATGAAAAAGGATGGACGGTCATGAGGAATGAAAAAGAAATTTCTCCGGATATCTTTGCCGGATGCATGATGAATATTCCGCTGGAAGACGGGAAAAATCACATCCAAATGACATACCACATTCCAGGGCTGACAGAAGGGGTGGCTTTGACACTCATTGGAATTATTTTTTTAGTTGGAAATCAATACAAAAAGAGAAAATTTTAACATGGCGCATTGCTTTACGCTCTAAACAGACTGTCATAAAGAAATGGAGAAATAGTAGAATTTAAAAGGAACTATATAAAAATGAGCAATCATTTTTATACAGTTCCTTTCTATTGTTTTTGAGTTAAGATTGATTTTCCTGGGATAATACGGCAGGATTCTTTCTTGAATTTACCATTTTTATAAGTGACCTGACGATAAGAAATAGTATTGATAATGTGAGTGCATATATGATTCTGTTAAAAATTGCTTGTTCGATATTTGTGGATGTCCAGATAGGAACAAAATAGCTGTCCCCACTGTGAAAGAAAAAGATGCAAAGTGAATGTATACCCAACATTTGCATTGGAATTCGAATAAAGCAGATGGATTCAATGAGTTTGCAAATATAACAAAATACGTAGGATCCACAAACAGATTCAGTTATCATTAGCCATGTAGTGGGGTAATGGCGCCAAGCCATGTTACTATAAAAATGGAAGTGAATGCAGGTAATCCAAACGATGATGGATATGATAAGAATCGAAAATTTCTTTTTTTCAAGTAACTCTGTATTTCTCTTCCAAAGCATTCCTAAATAAATGAATAGGACAGCAACAAAAGTTACATCCATATTTTGCGGAAGCCATATACCGTTTAAACCAAGTGCTATTCCTAAAATGCCTAGAGATAAGCAGAGATATCCGGCTTGTCTGTGTGAAAATACTAAATGAAGGATATCAATGATTGCCCTTGCCCAAAAGAGAGAAATCAAAAACCATATCATACCAAGTGGGGGGTGCCCGTTTACGGAAATACCAGATCCCCACAAAAAGCGTTCTGAATGAAAAGCAGCCTCATTAAGTAGAGAGGTATTGTTAGAGGTATTATTATACATAATATGATGATAAATAATAGACGTGATTATTGTAAAAACTAAACTTGGAATGATAAGGTGTTTCAGGTTTTTGATGAGGTGCTTGTACAAATCCTGTTTCGTCTCTGCTGTTTTGAATACATATCCTGCTAATAAGAAAAAAAGTGGCATATGAAAAGAAAAAATAACATAAAAAGGAATACTATTCACTGGCACCGTATGTCCGATAATAACAAGAATGATAGCGATTCCCTTGGCTATGTCTACCCATTCTATTCGCTTTTTATCAATATAGAATATGGTTTCTATTAAAGTCATAATTTTAGCCCATTTCATAAGTATAACAAATGTATAATACAATTAATAAAAAAATATTAATTATGCTAATCATATTATAGCATATGTTTGATGTAACCTGGCTTATCGTAAAAATAGGAATGCTTGATATAAGAATAAAAGAGCAGCGCGACGCGCAAAATTGTGTGAGCTTCGATGCAGGAGGTTAAATACAAAGTGAGACAGTTGGTAAGAATGCTATAGAGCCCTAAAAAGCAATAAAAAAGACACCACGGAGTCTAGGTCTCGTGATGCCTTCTTTTGGTGGGCGATAACAGGAACGAAATGGTTCGAAAGTGAACCCTTTTTGAAGGAGCAGCGCGACGCGCAAAAAGGAGTGAACCTCGATGCAGGAGGTTAAATACAAAGTGAGATAGTTGGCAAGAATGCTATAGAGCCCAACGAAGCAACAAAAAAGACACCACGGAGATAAATCACGTGATGTCTTCTTCTGGTGGGCGATAACAGGATCGAACTGCTGACATTCTGCTTGTAAGGCAGACGCTCTCCCAGCTGAGCTAATCGCCCATGGTGACCTGTGCGAGATTCGAACTCGCGAACCCGCCGTGAAAGGGCGGTGTCTTAACCACTTGACGAACAGGCCATTGGCTCCTGAAGCAGGGTTCGAACCTGCGACATCGTGATTAACAGTCACGCGCTCTACCGGCTGAGCTATTCAGGAATCCGTACGAAAGGTACTTCAATATAATAACAAACAGACTTCAATTTTGCAATACCTTTTTTCAATCTTATAATTAAAAGATAATGAGAAACTTACATTCGCAGAGATCTCATTGTATAAGAAACCTGGAATATAATGGTGACGCACTGAAACAAGAGTTGCTGCATAAGTTTAATGCCTAGGAGAGGCAACCTGTCAGCATGCATTCCGCCCACCTTTGATGAGCAATAAAAAAGGCACCATGGAGGCAAGTCACATGGTGTCTTCTTATCTTGGTGGGCGATGACAGGATCGAACTGCCGACATTCTGCTTGTAAGGCAGACGCTCTCCCAGCTGAGCTAATCGCCCGTGTATCTGATGTCTATTATGCCTCATTTATGAGAAAGATGCAAGCCCTAATCAGGAAATCTCATAAAATTCAGCATATACAGCTATTTCAAGTGAGCATAAGAATGCTTGTGTATATACTTTTTATTTTAAATACATAAGAAGACAATGCATTTTCTTGCACCCTTTGTGACATCGTGCTAAGATTAGCATCTGAACACTGAAGAAAGGGGCAGTATGATGCCAGCTAGTGAAATGTATAAGAGCCGCTGGACGGTATTTTCCATGTCGGTTCCTATTTTTGTAGAAACAACGCTTCAAATGATGGTGCCCAACGTGGATCAGTTCATGCTGAGTCATTATTCGCAGGATTCCGTGGCAGCCGTAGGCAATGATAATGTCATATTTAATTTAGTTATCCTGACACTCGCAGTCCTTTCGCAGGCTGCGACAATTTTAATTGCACATTACAGGGGCGCCGGAAATCTTTCCAAGGTCAGTGAAGAGTGAAGTATGTACGGTTTCATTGACTGTCAATCTGGTACTGGGGCTTGTGATCAGTGCCGCGCTTTTCATCTTTGATGATTTCTTCTTGAATGTTTTGGGAATGCCGGATGAAATACGTGCTGATGCTTCTCTTTATTTACGATGGATTGGCATATTTATTTTCATCCAGAGCATGTACATGGCTTTTATTTCCTTTCTCAGAGGGTTTTCCCAGCTTAAACTGACGATGCTCTGCTCCCTGGTCATGAATATATTCAATATCGGTGGCAATATGCTTCTGATCCATGGCTGGGGTCCGATTCCGTCCCTGGGTGTGGCCGGTGTCTGCATATCAACGAATATTTCTAAGTTTATCGGTTTCTTTTTGATTCTTTACTTATTTCACAAGTACACGCCTGCCAGATTTTCCATGTCTTATTTAAGACCGTTCCCATGGAAAACATTCCATAAGATTCTTTATCTGGGTGTACCTTCAGCAGGAGAAACATTCTCGTACCAATTTTCCCAGGCCATGATTATGAAGTTTGTCAATCTTTTTGGCGTCGTTGTTATTACGACAAAAGTTTACTGCTATATCATAGCAATGGTCAGTTATGTGTATTCCCAGTCGCTTGCGATGGCGACGCAGATTCTGGTCGGCTATTTCAAAGGGGCAGGGGATAATGGAGAAGTGGACAGACGTGTGAAATTTACCATTTCAGTGGCAATGCTTCTTTCCGGAACCATATCAACACTGCTTTATCTGAATTCATACTCTGTTTTATCCATATTTACCAGTGATCCGGAAGTTCTCTCTTTGGGAAAGACCATTCTTTTCATTGAAATATTCCTTGAAATCGGCCGTGCAGTCAATATGAGCATGGTTATGGCACTTAATGCAGCTGGCGATGTCAGGGCGCCTGTAACCATAGGTATCATTTTCATGTGGTCTGTCGCTACATTCGGATCCTGGCTCCTGGGTGTCCATTGGGGATGGGGCCTGGCAGGAATCTGGATTGCCATGGCAGCAGATGAATGCACGAGAGGCCTTGTCTTCTTCTGGCGCTGGCACCAGGGTGTGTGGAGGAAGCGCTTTGCCTGAGCCTTTTAATTGTCAGATTTGTATTTTAAATTGTCAGCACAGGTAAAAAATACGGCCTGTGTTGACAGGTCATAGATGGAATGCTATAGTAGATGCAATCAAACGCAGGGAAGAAAGAGAGTACGTTTTCTGAATCCATTATAGAGAGTCCGGACGGTGAAAGCGGATATGGAAGGAATACGGAAGTGCATTTCTGAGCGTGAAGAGCCGAAACAGAGTAGGCTTTTCCGGGAGCTCCCGATACAGGGCTTGAGTCCTTAGGAAAAAGGACTTACCGAGGCATATGTGGTGACACATATGCGAAATTGGGTGTGAATCACGAGTCTCTCGTCCCATGGTTGGGGTGAGGGCTTTTTTATTGCAAAAAGCCCTGCCCGAGAAATTTTTTCAGGAGGTCTTACTATGGAGAAAAAAGAAGGAGTTCAGGACATAGCGGATAAGGTCCTGAAAGCCAACAAGACGCAACGTCAGGGACGGCAGTTTATATTATGGATCTTGGCGCTTGTCGTTGGTGCCGCGCTTGGATGGCTTGGCATCAAACCGCTGAATGAGCTTTTCACATTTATTGCGACAGTATTTACCAGACTGTTCCAGTTTATCGCCGTGCCGACGATTGCACTGGCAGTGATTACGACACTTGCTGCATTGGGCGGCAATAAGAATACGGGACGTATTTTTGCTCATGCTGTCACTTATACGCTTCTCACTACATTCTGTGCAGCCGGCATCGGACTTGCCATGTTCCTCTGGATTGCACCAGGAAACCTTCCCGCTGATGTAGTTGGTGCAGGTGCAGCCAGTGTCCCGCAGAATCTGGAACATCTTTCCTACTATGATCATATTCTGGGAGTTATTCCGAATAATATGATTCAGCCGTTCCTTTCCGGGAATGTCCTTGCTGTTATGCTGATTGCCGCTTCCTTTGGTCTTGGACTTGCTTTCATGCCAAAGACAGAAAACAGGGAAACGCTGCTGAAAGGAATCCTCGGTTTCCAGGAACTGCTCTTCACACTGATCAAAGCACTGCTGTATATTCTTCCGGTCGGCATTCTGGCATTTGCCGCTCAACTTTCTGCACAGATTGAAGCAGGCGTCATTGTCGGAGCTCTTGGAAAATACACGTTGGTTATCATTGGAAGCAACTGCATCCAATTCTTCCTTGTACTGCCGGTATTCCTTCTGATTCGCGGACTGAATCCGATTTCTGTATTCCGTAAAATGTCTCCGGCTATAGCCGTTGCTCTTTTCACAAAGAGCTCGGCCGGCACGCTGCCTGTCACACTGGCTTCTGCTGAAACGAATCTGAAAGCAGATCCGGCTGTTTCCCGCTTTGTCCTCCCAATCTGCACGACTATCAACATGAACGGGTGCGCAGCTTTCATTCTCGTTACTTCCCTGTTCGTTATGCAGAATGCTGGGTATTCGCTGGATATGCCGACTATGCTGACATGGCTCGTCGTTGCTGTCATTGCAGCAATCGGCAATGCAGGCGTTCCGATGGGATGCTATTTCCTGACACTGTCTCTTATGAGCGGCATCGGTGCACCAATAGGACTCATGGGGATCATTCTTCCTATTTACACGATCATTGATATGATTGAAACCGCTGAAAACGTATGGTCTGATTCCTGCGTATGCGCTATGACCGACCATGACCTGGAAGGGAAACTGGAACCGGCCGCTGCTGTAGAAGCATAATAGAAAGATAAAAAGAGGGGAGAGAAATCTCCTCTTTTTTCTATGCAATTTGACCATGAAAAAAGCCGCTGTCATTACAACAAGCGGCTTCTTTTATTTTTTATTAAAGTTCAGTTGCCTTGCGGAGAGCGCGGAGGTTTTCTTCGGAAGCTTTTGGATTGACGACGCAGCCAGGTCCTAAGATCAAGCCTCTGCCATCCACCTGTTCAATCGCATCCTTGACATGCGCGGTAATCTCTTCCGGGGTTCCATCGAGAACGATATCATCATACTGGAGAACTCCATCTACGAAGTAAGGAGCAGATTTAATGCCTGCCATGAGGCATTTGTCAGTCAGATTTCTGGCTTCTTTCAGTGTCGGCCAGGTGTGGCGGTCATGCCAGTTGATAGCATTGACCGGATAGGAGGCGACTTCATTGAAGTAAATGTCTTCGCCATGGATATGAATAGCATTGAACCAGGTTTTCTTTGCATAGGATTTGATGACCTGCAGGTCATAGAATGCGCCGAATTCCTGGAATTGATCAGGTGACATCATCGTGCGGACGGCATTCTGTGTGGCAAAGAAGAAGCCATCGACACCGGCATCGATATTGTAGCTGACAAAGTCCAGTGTGGTTGCAGTGATGGCAGCCAGTGCATGATGAACAGCTTCAGGATAGGAAATCATATCTTTCAGCAGGCGGTCGCCGGCCATTTTCTTCAAGGTGGAGAATGGACTGAAGATTGTCTGGATGCATGGGGTGCCCGGACTGCGGCGGCGGATCAGTTCCCTTGCAAATTCGATCTGTTTGCCATATGTGCCCTGAATGGCAGGAATCGCTCTTAATGCATCATAGTCAGCGGGGCTCTGGATGGCAAATCTTTTAACGATTGGTTCTTCATAAGGATCACAGTAGATTGTCAGCTGATTGCCAAAGTCCTGTGTGCTGTACAATCCAAAAGGCATCATTTTGATGTAATCGAAATCATATTTTTCTGTCAGCTCAACTTCTGCTTCTGCCAGAGAGATCGGGTCCTGATCAAACTGGGAAAGATGCATCCAGGCAGCGACCGGAACACGGTCTACATCTTTGGAAGCCAGAGCGGCTCTTACTCTTTCTTCTCTATTCATCATATACTCCTTTCAGAAATCCGATTTCCAAATACCGAAATTTCTCTATTTATTCATTATACCATAGGAATGGCCTGATTTCATAAAGCGTCCATGGATGATCGCCTTTGTTTTCGACACTCCTTATAAAATTTTGTATAATATAGGTTACATTTAAAGGCAAGAGGTGATGACATGACTCATCAGGGAAGACCATGGCTGACGGCACTGACAGGATTTATTGCGCTGCTCATGGGCTTTTGTGAGTTTTACACATACAGAATCGGCTGGCACCCTTATTCCAATCCATGGAACAGGGTAAGGCTGCTTCATGTTGAAGATATACCTATGGTTCTGGCGGCAGGAGCCGCCACTTTCATCGTACTTACGCTGCTTCTTCGACTGCTTGAGAAAATTCCTCCGATTCCGGAAAAGGAAGGACCTGGAGGAAGTCCGCTCGATGCGCCTTTTGCGCTGATTACAGCATTTCTTTTTCTGGCATGGATGCCCTTCTTTCTCGTATTTTATCCGGGAACAGGAATGAATGATACGACAGATATCATGAGAGCGGGCATTTGGGCGGCCGGGCAGCATACATTTATTTACTGCATGGCCGTTTACGGGCCGACGGAGCTTTCCAAAGAACTGACGGGAAGTGCATCTTACGGACTTGCGTTCATATCCATTGTGCAGATGTTTCTTTTTGCCTGCGCTATTTCCTATACACTCTCCTGGGTGTACAGAAAGACCGGCCGCATGTGGCTTTCCTGGGGACTGGCGCTCTATTACGGGTTCCTTCCTATGATTGTCAATATGTCATTTTCCAACGTGAAGGATGTCCTTTTTTCCGCAGTGATTCTTCTCTGGGTTCCGCTTATGACATCTTTTGTATCCGGATACAAGGAAAATGCGTGGGAATCGAACAAATATCTTTATGCGCTTGCCGGCATTGGGATGATGATGCTCCGGAATAATGGCATTTTCGTCTTTATTCCCATGATGCTGAGTATTATCGTCCTGATGAAGCATGTACGCATGAAAGTCCTTCTTACATCTCTTGTTATGATTGCTATTTCCATTACTCCGGATGTCGTCATTAAAGAGACACTGGATCTCCCGCAGCTCTTCCAGGAAAGGGTGGGGATTCCGCTGCAGCAGTATTCAAGAACCGTGGCAGTGGGGGCACCTTTGACGAAGGAGGAAGAAAATTACACGATCCGTATGATGATGCCTGAACAGATCAAAACCTGGTACGACCCGTTTACGGCAGATCTGATCAAATGGAACAGTAATTTCGATTTTTATTACTTCAATAATCACCCGGATGAATTCTGGAAAGCGTGGAAATCACTAGGAGAGAGAAATAAGGAAACATATGTAGAGGCATGGCTTTTTGCTACATACGGGTACTGGGCATTTCCGGCGCCTGACGAAATGACGCAGTCGAGATTCGGATGGGCTTTCTCAGAGAATGATCTGAAGAACGGCCTTGCTCCGCAGCATAATAATGCCTATCATACAGCAACCATCCTGAAATTCTTTGATCCCAATACGCAGGAAAAACTGGGCACGTACTTGTGGAATCACAGCCGCTATCTTGGAGCGGGTACCTGTCTGTGGATTACCCTTTGCATAGGACTTCTTCTTTTCAGAAGACAGCAGTACACGAGATTCCTTGTGCTTCTTCCGTCCTGTCTTCTCTGGGGGACGCTGATGATTGCTGCGCCGGCCGCCTTTGTTTTCCGTTACGTATACTTCTTCCCTCTTTGCATGCCGCTTTTCTTCTTGCTGCCGTTCCTTCCTGAAGGCCGCTACAGCAGGATGCACTGGAGGGCAGACACGGAAACCATTCCGCTGGAACCAATGAGAAATACCATTCATGATGAGAAAGCAGCATTTCCCGAACCGAGGGACAGAAGCGGTGATGGGTATACGCACTGGAAAGATTAGATGCATGAGGAGATGAAACGATGAGCCATTTCCATTTCACACTGCAGGGAAGGCTGGGAAAAGGAAGCATTCTTCTCGGTCTCCCCATGGGTTTCTGCCTGTGGTATACGTTAAAAATTGCAGATATGGACAGGAATGGTTTTCTGACGATTCCCGGGCATCCGATTTTTGAATCAAGTGATATCTGCTTTGTAATTTTATGTGCCGGGATTTCAATTCTGGTCATCCAAACGCTGGCGTTATTCCTGCTGAATCATGAATCGGACGGAATACCCGGGACAGGAAGAAACTGGGGGTTCTGTGCCGGCCTCATGTTTTTGTATCAGCTTTTATTTCTGCTGGCATTTTATCCTGCACCGGGCATGAATGATACTTTCAATATGGCGAAATATTCTGCAGAGGCAATTATTCAGTTCCCGTGGTTTCCGTCATTATTGTATGGGATAGGAAACCAATGGTCTGAAAGATTGTGGGGATCGGGTGAACCCAGTTTCTTTCTTATTTCCGTTTTACAGCTTGTAATTTATTCCCTCACTCTGACTAAAATTTGCTTTTGGATACGAGAGCATATTGATAAACGGAGCGGCATGCTTCTATATTTGTACTTCCTGCTTTGCCCGATTGTTGGAAATTATGCGATCGCGGCAGTAAGAGATGGTATTTTTTCTCTCTCAATACTCCTCTGGATGTGGTTGATATTTATTGCTTTGGAAAGAGGGCAGTGGGGAAAGAAAGAATATATGCTGTTTATAGCAGCATCCATGGGATTAATGCTTCTAAGAAGCAATGGGACAGCAGTTTCTCTTTGCATGACGGTCCTTGTTTGCTGCTTTGTTAGGAAGTGGAAGAAAATTATGTTAACCGGACTTGTTTGCGCGGCTATTGCCATTATTCCGGGACGTATCATACTGGGGAATATGGGATTGGAACCTCTCTTCCAGGAAGGAGTGGGGGTGCCGCTGCAGCAAGCAGGGCGGGTCATTGCGACGGAAGGGCAAATGAGTCAGGAATCGAGAGATTTTATGAATAAGCTGCTGCCCTATGATGAATGGAAGAAAGAATATCGCCCTTATACAGTCGATTTCGTCAAAGGGAGTCCGGAATTCAACCGATACTGGATGAATACGAGCAAACAGGAATTTATTGAAAACTGGATTTCCATGGGGATCCAGAATCCAAGGACGTACATAGAAGGGTGGTTTCTGGAAACATACACACTTTGGGCCGTTTTCCCACGGGGATACAGCCCGCAGTCACGCTTTGGCTGGGCAATGACGGACGAAAATGTTAATGGAATGCAGTCGGATGATAATGATAAACTGGCAGTGGGGGATTTCCCGATGCCCGAACCGGTTAAATATTTCCTGGCTAAGTTCCAGTATGAAGGCAGTGTCTTTTTCGGCAGCGGGTTTTGTTTGTGGGCGACAATCATTTTGTGCTTTTCCTTCTTTGTCGCACATAGGGAGCGCATCATATGGACAGCTGCGCCTCTTTTCATCAATACGGCGACACTGCTCGTTTCGACACCTGCCTGTTTTGCGTTCCGCTATTCTTTTGCATATGTACTTGGAATTCCGTTCCTGCTGGTTTTGCTCTTATGCGGGAAAAGGTTAATTGCTCAGCAGGTAAAAAACTGATAGAGGATTTTTGCTGGAAAGGAGGCGGCCATGCCTTATCTGACAATTCATGGAAGACTGGGAAAGGCCAGCCTCTTTGGCGGGATTCCGCTGGGGATTGCCATCTGGTATACGATTAAGATTTTCCGGATGGATGATCAGGAAATGCTGCGCTCTGCTCTTGATCCGGTGCTGTCACTGTCAGATATCCCGTTCCTTATTCTCTTTGCTTTCATTGGCTTTGCATTGATGCAGAGTCTTGTGCAGCTTCTTCTTTGCGTAAGGATACTGCCGCATAAAAGACTGGGGCGGAAATGGTTCCCTGTTCTTGCCGTCGCTATGTTTCTTTATGATTTGATCTTTCTTCTTGCCTTTTATCCGGCGCCCGGGATGAATGATACGGTATTCATGATGGATAATCCGAAATACGCGGGTGTCCAGTTTCCATGGCTTTATTCCTTTATTTACGGGTATGGAGCGGAAGCAGCAAGAAAGTTATTCGGCACGCGGGAAGTATCCATCTTTATCCTTTCCTGTCTGCAGCTCGCTGTCATCTCAGCCGTGCTTACAAGGTTTTCCTTCTGGGTGAAGGAGCATGTGGATGAAAATGCGGGGTACATTCTTTACCTGTACTTCCTTCTCTTTCCGATGTCAGGAAATTATGCCATCGCAGCTGTCAGGGACGGGCTTTTTTCTGCCGCCCTTTTAGTATGGATGTGGCTTTTTATCACGGAAAGGAAAGAGAAATGGGAGAAGGGCAGGTATATTCTTCTGGCAGCAGCCGTGCTCGGCCTTATGCTCCTTCGAAGCAATGGCGCCGCTGCCTGCGTTCTTA
This sequence comes from Veillonellaceae bacterium, assembly GCA_025992895.1. Classification (NCBI taxonomy): domain Bacteria; kingdom Bacillati; phylum Bacillota; class Negativicutes; order Veillonellales; family Veillonellaceae; species Veillonellaceae bacterium. Next base: position 1,849,343 of record DAJPGA010000001.1, on the reverse strand, counting down.
TGTCGGCCTTTCTCATGTATCACAATCCGTCGTGGAAAAAGATTATGGCTGTTATTCTTTGCTGCCTGGTCATTTCAATTGCTCCCGGCCGCATGATTCTCCATGAAATGAATGAGGAGCCTCTTTTTCAGGAAAGCATGGGAATCCCTCTGCAGCAGATGGGAAGAGTGCTTGCGCTTGATGGCAGCCGGAGTGAGAGCACAGTTCTTCTGATGGACCATCTTCTTTCTGAAGAAAGCTGGAAAAATGATTACCAGCCATATACGGTCGGTCGATTACGTCAAGTGGAATGATGATTTCAGGCGCGGCTGGCTGAATGACCATAAGAAAGAATTCCTCCTTACATGGGTGGATACGGGATTGAAAAATCCGCGTTTATATATGGAAGGCTGGATGACACAGACCTATGGCCTCTGGTCCTTGATTCCAGGCGCTTATGACGTGCAGTCCAGATTCGGCTGGGCTCTGACCGATGAGAATACGAAATATATGCTTCCGGCAGACAATGACAGGATGGCCGTAGGAAATCTTCCCATGCCTACCCGATTGAAATCGTTCCTCGCCAATTTCCAGTATGAAGGAAGCCAGTTCCTGGGAGCCGGCTTTGCCCTCTGGCTGACGATTCTTCTGTTGGCTGCGTTTTATGTGGATCACAGGAGTTGGTGCATCCTTGCAGCGCTTCCGCTTTTGCTGAACACAGCGACGCTTCTTGCCGCAACGCCTGCGGGATATGCCTTCCGTTATTCCTTTGCCTACGTATGGGGACTGCCGGTTCTTTTGATTCTCTTGTTCTTAAGACCGGAAAAGGAAGAGTTATAGGGAACGATTTAGGCAAAGAAAAAAGGATGTGAGACGAATGATTATCTCGCATCCTTTTTCTTATGAAATTTTAGATTTTATCGAAGAAGGAGGAAACTGCCTTGTTGAATTTTTCAGATTCAAGCCAGAAGAGGAGGTGTCCGCCTTTTTCGAAAGGAACGAATTCCCCATGCGGGATCTGGGAAGCAATCCAGGTCCCCTGTTCTATGCTCCGCGGGAAAATGCCGCTGTTGGAGGAAAGAACGATGGTTGGAACGGTGATCGTACCAAGGACGTCAGTGTAATCGCTGTAGCAGTAATCACAGTAGAGCGCAATTCCTATCGGAACCGGAAGTTTCATCATTTCATCCTTCATCCAGTCAAATCCTTCCGGGATTTTTCCTCCCTGGAAAATATTCTGCGAGAATGCTTTGACAAAAGCAGCATGGTCGGTCTGGATTGATTTTGCGAACTGGTTGAAACCTTCCGTATTGTAATTCCTGAGGCTGTGGGAATTCCATTCACCCGGGCTGAACGGGAATGGCGTCATATCAATTAGTCCAAGGCCAGCCAGATGGCCGCGGTCTTTCCCGAACTGCTTCCAGTAGGAGAGCATGGTCGGGCCGCCCATGGACCAGCCCATGAGCAGGACATCCTTCAGTCCCAGGTATTCAATGACTTCATGGATATCCTTGGCCATACGGTCGATGGAGTATCCGTCAAGCATCTTGGAAGACCGGCCATGGCCTCTCATATCCATGGTAATGACTTCATACCTGTCTTTTAATCCTTCCACATTTTTCTTGTAGAAACGGCCTGAGCAGCCCCAGCCGTGAATCAGAACAATGGAGCGTCCCTTTCCTTCTCTTTCATAGTAAATGTGAGTGCCGTCGCTGACTGTGTAAATACCGCTTTTCATGATGCATCCCTCCTGAACAAAAATAACAGAAATGGCTTTCATGGGAGCCGTAAGAGTAAAAGCTCCGTCGGGCTGTCTTTATTGTAACACTTCAGGCTGAAGCGTTTAATACAGGAATCTGCTGTTACCTTCATCAATGAATCCTGCTGATTTCCTCGCGGCGAAAGTGTATACTGGTAGTAAGAATATCGTGTTGATAAGAATCAGGAATTTGGAATGGGGGATGTATATGAACCGGGCAGCAAAACGTTTACTTTACTTGGGAGCCGCAGTTTCCCTTTGCCTCTCTATGGGATGGGGAGCAGCAGGGGCCGCTGATCTGTCAGGAGCGCCGCATGAAGTCGTGACGGCTCAGCAGGAAATGGTTCCTGCAGCACCACAGGTCATCCTGAATCCCAATATCCGTTATGCCAATGCAGCAAGAACTCCCTATGAAGCAAAAGTCTGGCGGCTCGATGCGCCGGTAGGGGAAAAATTTCCAGTGAATTTCCGCAGCACTTCTGATCCTTTTGTCAAGAAACATGCCGGGGGAAAAGATGTATCAGGGACTTGAAGCTCTTCATATTTCTGGAAGCGCCCAGCCTTCTGCTGACGGATTCCGCGGATTGATCAAGGAAATCAGGAAGCATACGAAGGGCCCGATCTATGACATCGATCTCAAGCAGGAAACGCACGGCTTCGCCAATGGTGAGGCGATTAGCCGGTACGGCAAGAGGAACTGGGGCAATGTCGGGAAAAGCCTCGATCAAATCCTGGCAGAAGAAAACCGGACATTTGCCTTCCTCCCGGGGAAGACAATCATGATCAGTCCTCCGGGGGCAAGAGTGCGCGAAGACCGTTTTCAGCCGCTGACCGTTTCTGAGGCTTCAACGGAGAAAGAACTGACGCGCGAATTAGGCATCCGCTATGTCCGCATTCCTGCTACAGATCATATCTGGCCGGATCCGGATACGATTGACCAGATGATTGCGCTCTACAGACGCCTGCCCAAAGACAGCTGGCTTCATTTCCACTGCGAAGCAGGAAAGGGAAGAACGACTGCCTTCATGGCCATGTATGACATGATGCGGAACCCGCAGCTTCCGATGGAAACGATTCTTGAACGACAGCATGCCATTGGCGGAAATATCGTCAATTACGAAGGTAACGGCACGAACCAGTGGAAGAACCCATACTACAAAGAGAAGGCTAAAATGATCAAAGCTTTCTATGAGTATGTACAGCAGAATCACAAGACGGGATACCATATGAAGTGGAGCGAATGGCTTTCAAAAAGAGAAGCAAAAACCGGTCCGCAGCTTCTGAAGTAGAATTTATAATGTAAGAACTTGCAAAGAAATGCAGGATATGGTAACTTAATTCCATAAATGTATATCCACACTGTCCCTGTCACCGGATGGGGACGTAAAAAGGTGTTTCAAGATTTTCCGCAGGTACGGCGCTTCGGCGTTACAAGGAAGATCTTGGAGCACCTTTTTTTCTAAGTGATGGTCATTAATGAAAGGATGGATTGTTATGAAAATTGCTCCATTTGCCGTGGAAGAATGGATGAATGAGTATGAAGTCGGTGCGAAATATAATATAGCGGAAACCTGCGTGGATTCCATTTCACTGGATAAACTTTTTGAACTGACACATACAGACAAGAAGAAATTCCTGGATGATATCTGTGCCAGAAGACTGACATACGGGGATATCTACAGCAAGCCGGAACTTTTGAAGGGAATCGCTTCTCTTTACAAAAATGTGAACACAGATGAAATCGTGACCTGCCATGGCGCAGCAGGGGCAAACCACCATCTGTTCTATTCCATCGTGGAACCGGGCGACCGCGTCATTTCCGTCATGCCGACCTACCAGCAGCTGTATTCCATTCCTGCATCTCTTGGCGCAGATGTCAAAGTCATGCATCTGGAAAAAGATAAGAACTACCTGCCTGACCTCGATGAACTCAGACGTCTCGCTGTCAAGGGAACGAAGATGATCTGCCTCAATAACCCTAACAACCCGACCGGTGCATTGATGGATGAAACCCTTCTTAAGGAAATCGTGGAAATCGCCAGGGAATGCGGCGCATACCTGATGGTCGATGAAGTTTACCGCCACCTCACACAGGAAGATGTCTGGTCTCCTTCTGCTACGGATCTTTATGAAAAAGGCATTTCCGTCAGCTCCATGTCCAAAGTATTCTCCCTTGCCGGTGTACGCCTTGGCTGGATTGCTACAAAGGATCCATCTGTTCTTGCTGCATGCAGGAGCCACAGGGACTATGATCTGATCAGCTGCGGCATGATTGATGAAACGATTGCCGCTCTGGCTCTCAGCCACAAAGATGAGATCCTTTCACGCAACAGGGCTCTGATCCGTGAAAACCTTTCCGTCCTCGATGCGTGGGTCAAGAGTGAACCGCATGTTTCCTACGTACGTCCGAAGGCAGGTACGACTTCTCTTGTCTACTACGATCTTCCTATGGACTCCTATGACTTCTGCCGTGATATGTATCATGAAACAGGTGCATTCGTTACACCCGGTGACTGCTTCGAAGAACCGCATTCCATGAGAATCGGCTACGCTGCAGACAGGGAAACCTTGAAAAACGGGCTTGCGGCTGTCAGTGAATTCATAAAAAGAATCGCGAAAGATTAAAAAGGGCTCATTTGCCTGAAGTAAGTATAAAAGCTCTGATTCGGTCAAATCCTGGTCAGAGCTTTTTATAATGCATAATGGCTTATAAAAAAGATTAAGGGTCAAAATTATCCTCACTGTCATAAATGACAGTGTTCTTATTGGCTTAAATTCGATACAATAGAGAGAAATAAAGCAAATTAATGCAAAATGTACGTTATGCTACATATCGGATTGTGGGGAGTAACCAATGGATAATAAAGACTTTCGGGAGAAGTCCGCAGACGTTGCAAAAAACTTTATTCATAAATGGTATGACAAGTCTGCCACCGTAAAAGAGCTGCTTGATCTGGCGGATCCGCAGGGATTCAGCTGGATCGGATATATGGCGCCTGAATTCAACCGTACAGAGGCAGAAGCACGGGATTATTACATCAGGAAGCAGGCTCGTAAGGAAATTCCGATGATGAAGGTGGATGGCGACCGGTATGACACGCAGATGATTGGGGAAAACGCGTGCCTTGTTCTTTGTGAATGCCATGTCTATGTGCCTCAGGAGTACAAACTGGTCATCAGTGAAGTGCAGAGAGTGACCATGCTGATGAGAAGAGACGGGGAGCATATTTTCATCACGCATATTCATGCGTCCAATCCCTGGTTTGCTGTCGGCAAGGATGAGAAATTTGCCATTACTGCCGGCCGGGCCAATTACGAATATGCCAGGACGCTTCTTGCAATGGAAGGGTTCAAGACCGATGTCGATCTGACGCGCCGCCAGAAGCAGATTCTTTCCGAACTTTGCGATGGGAAAACGTATAAGGAAATCGGAGAAACGCTCGACATCAGTCCGCGCACAGTCCGCTACCATGTCGAGGAATTGATGCATCATTTTCATGTGGAGAACAGATCCCAGCTTCTTGCAAGAGCCCGGAGCCAGCCAAGATCAAAAAAATAATACATCAGCGCAGCCGTTATGGCTGCTTTTTTTCATGGGCGAATGTGAAAAATCATAAAATGAAATTTATCTACAATGTCGGCTCTTATTACAATTTTCACTTTGTTAAAAAGAGTAGGATGACATATAATCATAGATATAGTAGCTGCGGGTTACATACCCAGACAACTGCCATATCAATTTGAATAAAAGTTTAGGCCGCAAAGCGGATAAGCACAAGGAGGCTGGGAAGTATGGAAGATGTTGTTCAGTTATTTGATAAGGTAGATCAGAATCGTGAAGCTATGGTGGATACCTGGAAGCTTCTGGTAGACAGAGACTGCGGATCAGGAAACAAGGCAGGCGTCGATGGTGTAGGCCGCGATGTAAGAGATTTCCTGGAAAAATGCGGATTCAAAGTCTGGTTCCATGAATACGAAAAGGCAGGCAATATGCTTGTTGCGGAGTACGGTGATGCAAGTAAGCCGTTCATTGTTCTGACAGGTCATATGGACACGGTGTTCGGCGACGGGACAGCGGCAGCAAGACCGTTTACCATTAAAGACGGAAAGGTAACAGGTCCGGGCGTCCTTGATATGAAGGGCGGCGTAACGATCCTTCTTTATGCAGTACGTTTCCTTCTGGAAGCCGGTTATAACCGTTACCGCATCAAAATCATCCTTGCAGGCGATGAAGAAGTCGCTCATGGAAATTCCACAGCATCTGCTGATTACGAAAAAGAAGCCAAGGGCGCTGTCATGGGATTCAATCTGGAAACAGGTTTTGTGGACAACAGCGTTGTTATCGAGAGAAAGGGCGTTGCCCAGTACCTCTTCGAAGTGGACGGCGTAGGTGCCCATGCAGGCAATAATCCGGAAGACGGAAGAAGTGCTGTGGAAGAACTGGCTCATAAGATCCTTGATATCCAGGCTGAAACAGACTGGCAGGAAGGCACGACGGTCAACTGCGGCGTTATTGCCGGAGGCACTGTAGCCAATGCTGTACCGGAACATGCCTGGGTGAAGGTGGATGTCCGTTTCAAGACGACAGCCGGAATGGAACGCATTGAGAAGGCTTTCCAGAAAATCGCCAAGAAGCAGTACGTGGAATCGACAACAACCTGCTGCAAGAAGCTCGTTGTATTCCCACCGATGGAAAGACTGGAGAGCTCTGAAAAACTGTTTGAAAGAGCTGAAGCTATTGCAGAAAAATATGGATTCCCGAAAGCAAAGGCAATTGCTGTCGGCGGCGGCAGTGATTCCGCACACCTGACTGCCTGCGGTATCCCGACTCTTTGCGCACTGGGCGTCAGAGGACAGTTTAACCATACCGAAAGAGAATGGGCAGAGGAAGAATCTCTCTTTGAAAGAACAAAACTGCTGATGGCACTTCTGTCTGAGCTCTAATCCGAAAAAGAATCGGGGGAATCGTATGAAAGAGGATGTATTTGCTTATATAGATGACCATAAAGCCCAGATGATGGATCTCTGGCAGGATCTCGTCAATCAGGACAGTCCTGCCTCTTACCGGGAAGGTGTAGACCTTGTCGCCAAAAGAGTATCCAAAGAACTGGAAGAAGCAGGCGGGGACGCCAGGTGGGATGAGGAAGGGAAGGCGCTGATTGCTGAATTCCCTGGAGATTCCCGTGCGCCCGTCCTCCTTTTGGGGCATATGGATACTGTATTTCCTGTCGGCGAGGCAGCTAGGAGGCCGTTTACCGTAGAAGGAAATCGTGTCACGGGACCCGGCGCACTGGATATGAAAGGCGGCGTTGCCGTTATGCTTTCTGCATTGAAAGCGCTTCACAGTGTGGGGTTTTCCGGACGTCCATTAAAGGTGATTCTTGTTTCTGATGAAGAAATCGCCCATAACGGATCGAAAGCAACTGTTATGCTGCAGCGCGAAGCCAGGGGATGCGCAGCCTGCTTTAATTGCGAGACAGGGTACGAAGATGATTCACTTGTCATTGGCAGAAAAGGCGGTGTCGTATTCAAGGCTGCCGTGCATGGCATTGCGGCTCACGCAGGAAATAATCCGCGCCAGGGCAGAAGCGCCATTTGGGAAATGGCAAAGAAGATTGATGATATCCAGAATATGACAGACTGGGATAAGGGAATTACGTTCAATGTCGGGACCATTAAGGGCGGCACCGTATCAAACGCCATTCCGGACTACTGTGAAGTAGAAGGGGATATCCGTTTCCAGGATCCGGATATTTCACCATTCGTCAAGGAAGAACTTCTCAAGGTCTTGAATCATACCTACATAGAAGGAACGAAGACAGAGCTCCTTTTATACCATGAAGGCATGCTTCCCATGAAAATGACAGAAGACAACAAGAAGCTGTTCGAACTTGTAAAGAAGACTGGAGAAGAAAACGGGATCCCCGTGTCAGAAGGAAAGCTTGTAGGCGGCGGCAGTGATTCGGGATATGTTGTGTATGCCGGAGTTCCGACCGTCTGCGCCATGGGTGTCAAAGGCCGGTTCAATCATACAAGAGATGAATATGCGCTTAAGGACAGCCTGTTTGAAAGAGCAAAGCTCCTTGGCGCCGTTATTTTAAAAATGAATGAAGTTTAAAGGAGAATAGCAGTATGGCAGCAGCAAAAGCAGAAGTAAAAAAAGAAGAGGATTTGTCACTTCCGGAATATTTTATGAGGGGAGCCAAGAAGGGGTTTTACATTACCGTTGAACTAATTGCTCCGGCAATGGTCATGGCGTATACGCTGATTACCTTCTTGAACCTGTCAGGGATTATGCCGCTGATTGGAAAGCTGCTGGCCCCGGTCATGGGAATTTTTGGACTTCCGGGTGAAGCTTCCGTCGTCCTTCTGGCGGCGTTCTTCGCAAAAGCTGCAGGCTGTGCTACGGCTGCCGGCATGTATATGAGCGGAAATCTGACCGCGGTAGAAGCAACAATCCTGTTTCCTGCATGCATTACGATGGGAACGCTGATCGGGCATTTTGCCAGAATCGTTTTAGTATGCAAAGTGCGCGCTCTTTATTATCCGGTCATGTTTGCAACGCCGATCATTGACGCTGTTATTGTCATGTTCCTGACGCGTCTCGTGCTTGTTTTAATGGGATACTGAGGAGGAACAGCCAATGAGTGAATCGAAAGAAAATAAACAGGAAGCGCTGCAGAAGGAAAATGAATACAAGGTGACATGGAAAGGATGGCTATCCCTCGCTTTCCTGATCATCTCCTTTTCAGGGCTTGTAGCGCATCAGGATAATTTCCTGAAAGCATTCGACCTGATGAACCTGATGGGGCAGTTTGGCCATGCCGATGGTGCGAAGATTGCAATGCAGGGAACAGGCGGATTTGGTGCAAGGGAAGGTTTTGCCTTTGCATTGACAATGGTGCCGGTCACTATGCTCGCGCAGGGATTGATTGAAACATGCGAGCATTTAGGAGCTTTGAAGGCTGCCGGCAAGCTCTTCCAGCCATTCCTCCGTTTCCTTCTGGGAATTCCTGGCGTGGCCGGACTTGCCTTCATATCCAGCTTTACCAGTTCCGATATCGGCGCTTTCATGACAAAGAACCTTTATGAAGAGGGCATGATGAATGATGATGAAAGAACGATTTTTGCTGCGTATCAGTATGCAGGCTCTGCCGTCATCAACAATACCATCGCTTCCGGAGCGGCACTTCTTCCTATCTCTGTGTTGCCCGTAGGCGTGATTATAGTTCTTATTATTGTTGTTAAATTTATCGGTGCGAATTTCGTCCGCTTTTATCTGAAGTATTATCACAGAAGACATCCTGAATCAGTACTGCCTTCTGAGGAGGCATAAATAGAAGGGAAGCCTGTTTCGGGCTTCCCTTTATTTAATGCAAAAGGAGAAGAATATGGATCTGGAAAAAGCGAGAAGGGCATTTAAACGCAATCGCTTCGAGTGCAGCGTCTTTGAAACGGCCGGGGAAGCGGCAGAGTACCTCGACGGGAAGATTGACGGAGAGACCGTGGGATTCGGGGATTCATTGACACTTCAGTCAATGGGCATGTATGAAAAACTGAGCCGCCATAATACCGTATTTGATGTACACCAGATCAACAGGGAAAGAGACGGGTTTGAAAAGAGCAACGAAGCTTTTCTTGATTTAGCGAGAAAAGCCATGGTGACGGATATTTTCCTGACATCTGTCAATGGCGCATCGGAAACTGGCGTCATGGTCAACGTGGACGGTACAGGAAACAGAGTGGCAGGTTCGCTCTTCGGGCATAAAAAAGTGTACTTTGTCCTGGGGGTCAATAAAATCATGCCGACTCTGGAAGAGGCCATTTACCGTGCAAGAAACGTGGCTGCACCGAAGAACGTTCTCCGCCATGGATACAAATGCGGATGCTCGCTTCAGGGAGGAGACCGATGCTATGACTGCGGTGCGCCTGACAGAATCTGCAATGTCCTTGCCATTTACTACAAGAAGATGAGAAATATTGAAATGGAAGTTATCCTGATCAATGAGGATCTGGGCTATTAATGAATCTGTCATAGATATAAAAGTAATAAAAAAGCACCCCGCGCCTTCCCTCGCGGAGTGCTTTTTATTATGAATCAGTTGTTTTCAGCAGGAGCTGCTTCCAGTTCTTCATTGGCGGAAGAGTTCTTTTTGAAAACAGTAGCTTTCAGGTAGAGTGCCAGGCAGACTGCACCGAATACGATGCCTGCCGGGTAAGTGATGGAAGTAGCCAGTTCGAGGCCTTCCTTAGCCTGAAGGATGTAAGTGGAGGTAACAACAGACATGAATGTTGCCGGAATGCATGCCATGAGCCATGCTTTGCCTTCACAGTGACGATAGAGGTAAACTGCGCCGGTCCAGAGAACAATCATAGCGAGAGTCTGGTTTGTCCAGGAGAAGTAACGCCAGATAATGTTGAAGTTCATCTGAGAAAGAACAGCGCCGATGCCGAGAAGCGGAATTGCGAATGCAAGACGTTTTACAAGGCCGATCTGATCGATCTTGAACCAGTCAGCGAGGGTCAGACGAGCTGCGCGGAATGCAGTATCGCCAGAGGTGATCGGGCATGCAACGACACCGAGCATAGCAAGGATTGCGCCGATGCCGGCACCCATGTAGCCTACGCAGATATCATAAACTGCGCCGCCAGGGCCGCCAGCTTTCAGAGCTGCCTGAAGGCCGCTTGTGCCGTCGAAGAATGTAACGCCTGCAGCTGCCCAGATCAGGCAGATGACACCTTCTGCAACCATGGCGCCGTAGAATACTGGACGTCCGAGACGTTCATCTTTCAGGCAGCGGGCCATGAGAGGAGACTGAGTGGAATGGAAACCGGAAATAGCGCCGCAAGCAACGGTGATGAACATTAACGGCCAGATCGGGAGCTGGTTTTCTCCCGGGTACAGGTTTGCGAGAACCATTTCAGGCATTGTGTGTCCGCCTACGCCGAGGAGCATGCCGCCCGCAATGCCGACAGCCATGATGATGAGGCAGATACCGAAGAGCGGATAGAAACGTGCAATGATCTTATCGATCGGGAGCATGGTAGCCAGGAAATAGTAGCCAAGAACAACGATGAGCCATGGGAGAACGTCCCAGCTTGTCAGTTTTGCCAGAAGCATTGCCGGGCCTGTCATGAATACGGTGCCGACGAGGATAAGAAGAATGACAGAGAAGACACGCATGATGTTCAGCATGGTGCTGCCCATCTGGTGGCCAACGATTTCGGAAATGCTGTGTCCGTCTTCACGGATGGACATCATGCCGGAGAGATAGTCGTGTACGCCGCCGGCAAAAATGGTACCGAGGACAATCCATAAGTAAACGGATGGACCCCAGAGAGCACCGCCAAGAGCGCCGAAGATCGGTCCCAGGCCAGCAATGTTGAGCAGCTGGATCAGGAAAACTTTCCATGTAGGAAGCGGAATGTAGTCAACGCCGTCGTTGTGGATCATGGCAGGCGTCTGACGGTCGTCAGGACCAAAGAAGTGATCAACGATGCGGCCGTAGATAAAGTAGCCTGTGATTAAAGCGGCCAGCGCAAGTAAAAAGGTTATCAAAGGAAATACCTCCCCAAAATAAAAAATAATGAATACACTCCTGATGAATCCGGTGCTTCTGCCCAGAACCGCAGAAAGTCTTGCGGCTATCGGCACAAGCGGCATGCTTCATCTCAAATCATGGAAACGGAGTTTCGATCCGCATCCGGCAGCGTGACACCTTCTTTCTTGTGCTTCGTAATTAAATGTTGGACGAGTCTTTATTGAAAATATGATTTAATGTTCTCATCCGTTGCACTTTACGAATATTAGGATACAACACACCAACCTATACGTCAATAGCAAAAACATATGCCATTTAGTAATAAATGTACACGTTGAGGATGAGTTTATTTTAAGATGTAGCCTTAATTGGCGGATTGGAATCATTTGAGGAACGGCACACATCTATCATTCAAGATTTGTTCATTCCTTTGGTATATAATGTATAATAAAATATAAATAGGTTTTCCTATGAAATCTAAAGGAAATGAAGAAAAAAGTCTTTATTTTTACTTGACATGAACTCTCCGTAAAAGGTATAATACCTCTTGTGAGATTTGTCCGGAAACCACTAGCCCCGGAGGAAAGACAATATCTTGCGGTTCTGTTTAGTATTCAGGAGGAATCATTTATAATGAAAAGCACATTTATGGCCAATGCGGGAAACATCACCCGTAAATGGTATATTGTTGATGCAGAAGGACTGACACTTGGCCGTCTGGCAGCTAGTGTAGCTAAAGTCCTCACAGGCAAAAATAAACCTACTTACACACCGCATGTTGATACAGGCGACAACGTTATCGTCATCAACGCAGATAAAGTCGTCCTGACAGGCAAGAAGGAACTGAAGAAGGTATACTTCCACTACACCGGTTACATCGGCGGAGACAGATACCAGAAAGCCGGGGACGCTCTTCGTGAAAAACCAGCTTGGGTTGTTGAACATGCTATTCGCGGCATGCTTCCGAAGAACAAACTTGGCGCTCAGATGTATCGTAAGCTTCATGTTTATGCTGGTGCAGAACATCCGCACGCAGCTCAGAAACCTGAAGAACTGAAGCTCAATATCCGTTAACCAGAAGGGAAGGAAATATAAGAAATGGCAGAAGCTACATACTACGGCACTGGCCGCAGAAAAACATCCGTTGCCAGAGTCCGTCTGGTACCGGGACAGGGAAACATTACAATCAACGGTCGTGAACTGAAAGATTATTTCGATCTTGCAACTCTCGAACTGATTATTAAACAGCCGCTCGAACTGACAGGCACAACCTCCGCATATGACGTTATTGCTAACGTTAAAGGCGGCGGACGTACAGGCCAGGCAGGTGCTATTCGTCATGGCATCAGCCGCGCACTGCTCGACGTAGACGCTGACTATAGAAAACTGCTGAAGAGCGCAGGTCTCCTGACCCGTGACCCGAGAATGAAAGAACGTAAGAAATACGGTCTCAAGAAAGCAAGAAAAGCAAGCCAGTTCTCCAAGCGTTAATCGTTGGATTACGGCAAAAACGCACATGGAATTCCATGTGCGTTTTTTTTCGGTTAAGACAGCCGCATTTGCGCAAGGTAGCGCATCAATGGCTCTGTGAAGTATAATGATAACAATTGAAGTCAAAAACGAAAGGAAGATTGGATATGACTCCACAGGATATTATTGATGCAACGAATACATTTGGACGATATGGTGTACCGGAAGAAAATATCTTTCAGGAAGTTATGCGTGCAAGGTATCTCGACTATTTCCTTTTCAGCAATCCGTCGAATGCCCAATATGGCATTTCCATCGAAGATCTGTATGAAAATATGAAGAAAACGGCTGACCGCCTGGGCCTTTATGAAGGGGATGCCGATACATATGCCAGAGTGTATACTCTGGCGCTCCGCGTGGACCCGATGGCCTTTGCACCGGGAGCAGGCACCGCGCGTCAGGAAGTCAGAGCTCTTCTCAAGGAAGCAGGAAAGAAGGCAGAAGAAGCAGGACAGACAATCCTCTTCTCCGGCGCAGAAAACTACCTTCCTGTCCTGGATGATCTTTTCAAGGATCTGACGACGAAGAGAATCGCTCTTGCCATGAATTCGCAGGAATGGAAAGAAAAACTCCATATGGTTTTTCCTCGCGGGCGGATGATGATGGAGGAAGAACTTGATACGGACACGGAAGTGTATAATTATATATTCAACTGGGAGACAAACAGCATTGCACATGCTGCCTCTCTCACCAGAAGGCTTTCAGAGAAGGGCACAATGGACGTTTTGATTCCATATGCGCTTCTTCTGGAGGAGAGTGAGGAAGCAGAAGACGCACGAAAGGCTCTGGCAGCTGAAGGAAAACTCGTTTCTTATTATGATACAGATCTGGGCGGCAAAGAATACGCATTTCTCAGGTTCGCAGGAGAAAAGTCGCCTGTCGTATCATTTGGCGAATCAGGATTTGAATCCGGCGCTTTCCATGGGTATGATACGCTTAAACTTTCTTCTGAAGATTTTGCAGCAGCTGACGACTGGAATATCGATATCTACGCATACAACGGATCTCCTGCGCTTCAGTCGATCCTTGCAGGAAATATTCTGGATCTCGATCATTCCATCGGAAAAGTATTCGAGGGTCTCATGCCTGAGAGACTTTCCGCAGGATATTATGACGGACTTTCTGCAGAGGGGATTTCTGATTCAGGAATCAGGAAAGACCTTATTTCTTCAGCACCGGCAGAAGAAGGCGATGAAGGAATTGCTGTCAGAAGCGGCGATCTTGTCATTACAGTCAGGGACGGAAATGTGAAGACAGCCGTTATTCCGGAAGGGACATCCTGCGTTCTTGCACCTGGCATTCTGGCACTCCGTCCTGCGGATAGGTATACTTCCTGGTATTTGAAACTGTACTTGGACGGACCTGTCGGGCAGCTCTTCCTTAATACGATGAAGGCAGGGTATTCGTACCATTTAATAACGGAACGAATTCTCAGGCTGCCGCTTCCAAAAGCAGACGATATGGTTATCCGCGAAGCAGATGCGCTCTGCCGCAAGACGGCTGAATCACTGGCAAAGGCAGAAGAAGCCTGGAGAAATGCAAAGAGGGATTCCGTTGCCCTGATGATGGGACATGGTCAGGCATAAATCGAGTGGTCATAAATGAAAGGCAGGGTAAATCAATGAAGCTGGTTCTTGCAACTCATAATAAAGGAAAAATCAGGGAATTTCAGAAAGTATTCTCTGAAATAGGCTGGGAAGCTGTTCCTGTTGCTGATGTCTCTGATGCACCAGATCCAGAGGAGACCGGAAAAACTTTCAAGGAAAATGCATTGCAGAAAGCGCATTATTACGCCAAAGTCACAAATCTTCCTGTGCTGTCAGATGACTCCGGCATCATTGCAGATGTTTTAGGCGACCGCCCGGGTGTTTATTCCGCCCGTTATGCAGGAAAGCATGGCGATGATGAGGCCAACAACAGAAAACTTGTGGAAGACCTGAAACCGTATACCGGAGATGACCGCAAGGGCCATTATGTATGCGTCATTGCACTTGTATGGCCGGATGGAAAGGAAATCACGGCGGAAGGTACCTGCGAGGGCATCATCCGTGATTTCTACAAAGGAAACGGGGGCTTTGGATATGACCCGCTGTTTTATCTGCCGCAGTATGGCAAGACGATGGCGGAAATCTCCATGGAGGAGAAAAATAAGATCAGCCATCGCGGAAAAGCCATCCAGGCGCTGCTCAATGAGCTAAAAAAATTATAGCCTTAATCGATATCTATACAGAATAAGTATACAAGATATAAATCGTTTTCAATCTATTTGACTCTATGTTATAATTGGAATGTTCCATTCCGGGTAAGAATAAGGATGGGGGTGTCAGTTTACTTCATGAAAAGAGGTAAGCTTAAACTGTTCGGCTTCAACAATTTGACGAAGACGCTCAGCTTCAATATGTACGACATTTGTTATGCCAGTACAGAACAGGAAAGAAAAAAGTACATTGCTTATATTGATGAGCAGTACAGTGCAGAAAGACTGACCCAGATTTTGAATAAGGTTGCTGATACGATCGGCGCCATCGTGCTGAATACGGCCCAGCAGGATTATGATCCGCAGGGCGCCAGCGTGACGATGCTGATTGCAGAGGAAGAAGTGGAGAAGCAGGATGTGGTCATGCATCTGGACAAGAGCCATATCACTGTTCACACATATCCCGAAATGCATCCTCAGGATGGGATCTGCACATTCCGCGCAGACATCGATGTATCAACCTGCGGGAAAATCTCTCCTTTGAAGGCGCTCAACTATTTGCTGAAGTCATTTGATGCAGACATCGTAATCACTGACTATCGTGTCAGGGGATTCACCAGAGATGTCAATGGCAAGAAGATCTATATCGACCACAGAATTAATTCCATACAGAATTATATGTCGCCGGATCTCCGCCACCGCTATGACATGATTGACGTCAACGTCTATCAGGAAAATATTTTCCACACGAAGATGCTGATTCATGATTTCAAGCTGGACAACTATTTGTTTGACACGACGGAAAAGGAACTCGACAAGAAGGAAGTAAAGAGAATCCGCCGCCTGCTCAAGCAGGAAATGTATGAAATCTTCAACGGCAGGAATATGCCGGCTATAAAAGATTAATTTTTTTCAGGAGGTTTTTTATGGATACCGAGAAACTTAGACAGGAAGCCATTGAGCTTAGAAAAGAAAAGCATCAGATGATCAAGACTGAACTGAATGCTGAAATGAACGACGGCCACGATCTGGCTATCGTATATACACCGGGTGTTTCCGCTCCGTGCCTTGCTATTAAGGACGACGAAGATCTGTCCCTGACCATGACCTGGAGAGGCAATGTCGTAGCAGTTATTTCCGACGGCACCCGCGTACTGGGCCTTGGCGATATCGGAGCTGCTGCTTCCATGCCGGTTATGGAAGGCAAATCTGCTCTGTACAAGAAATTTGGCAACATTGATGCGATTCCGATCGTTCTTGATACCAAAGACAAAGATGAATTCATTCATACAGTAAAGCTTCTGGAAAAGAATTTCGCAGGCATCAACCTCGAAGATATCTCTTCCCCGAAATGCTATGACATTGAAGACGAACTGAAGAAAATCATGAATATTCCGGTATTCCATGATGACCAGCACGGCACAGCTATTGCAGCTCTCGCAGCACTGCTCGGCGCTCTGAAAGTCGTTGACAAGAAGATCGAAGATATCAAAGTCGTTATCAACGGCGCAGGTGCTGCAGGCACAGCTATTGCAAAGCTGCTTCTGGAAGACGGCGTAAAGGCTGAAAACATGACCGTCCTGAATTCCAAAGGCATTCTCTTTGACAATGGAAAACGCGACAGAGTCCAGATGGAACTGATCAAGAAGACAAACCCGGAAAACAAGCAGGGAACATTTGCTGATGCTGTCAAAGGCGCAGACGTACTTATCGGCTGCTCCGCTCCTGGCGTATTCAACAATGACGCTCTGAAGACCATGGCAGACAAGAGCATTGTCTTCGCTATGGCAAACCCGGTTCCGGAAATCATGTATGAAGAAGCTGAAGAAAAAGGCGTTTACATCTATGGCTCCGGCAGAAGCGATATGCCGAACCAGGTAAACAACTCTTCCGTATTCCCGGGCCTGTTCCGCGGTGCTCTCGACGTACGCGCACGCCAGATCAATGAAGAAATGAAACTGGCTGCTGCTCATGCTCTGGCTGATCTGGCTACAAAGTGCACACTGGATCCGAAGCATGTTGTTGTTGACGTATTCGACAAGAGAGTTCCTCATGTTGTTGCAAAGGCCGTAGCAGAAGCTGCTATCAAGACAGGCGTAGCAAGAGCAACCGAACTTCCGGCTCAGTACAAAGACTAATCGTTGAATGTAATTTCATACGATAATAAAAAGACTCATGTCCATTTCAGGATATGGGTCTTTTTTGCTCAAACGGGATTTTTATCAAATATTTGAATTATAAAATCTAAATATTTCGCATAACTGTTTTTGCCCGCCATTCCAATTCAGTATATAATAATAGATATACATTCATACAGGAGGGAGAACCATGGGATTCTTGGGGGCGGTTTCTTCTTACTTTCATAAAAAAGGATTTGAAAATCTGTCTTCTGACGAACGGATCGGACTCATAGACAAGGGTGCAATGCATATTTTGCGTGCATTTCATGAAGATGGATTTGAAGCATTTATCGTGGGCGGCTGCGTCAGGGATCTGATGATGAAGCTTGAGCCCCATGACTGGGATATTACAACGCCTGCCCTTCCGGATGAGACAATCCGTGTGGCAGAAAGCCGAGGATGGAAAGCCATAGGAGGAGAAGGACGCCGCTTTGGAACAGTCATCATCGTCATTGATGGCATGAGCTATGAAGTGACGACTTTCCGGAGCGAAACGTACGGGCAGGATGCACATCGCCCGAGTGAAGTGCATTTTGCATCCGATCTGAAGGAAGACCTGATGCGCCGAGACTTCACTGTCAATGCCATGGCTGTCGATGCAGACGGCGTGATTTATGATTACTTTGACGGCGTTTCTGATCTGGACAGGAAAAGGCTTCGTACGGTCGGGGAGTCATCCAAACGCTTTTCAGAGGATGCGCTCCGTCTTTTCCGCGCCTGCCGCTTTCTTGGCCAGCTGGATTTCATGGCGGATCGTTCACTGATTGACGGCATGCCTTCCGCCTTTGAACGGGTGAAAGGACTTTCGCTTGAAAGAGTGGAAAGTGAAATAGACCGGCTGATTGTGACGCCGCATGCAGCGCGCGGATTTGACCTTCTTGTGCGTACAGGGCTTAATGAATGTTCCTGCCATGCAACGGAATACGGCAAAGAAACGGAAATTGCCATTCTTCCGGAACTTTCCCACCTGGTGGGACTTCCGCAGCAGAAAGAATTTCATAAGTTCGACGGTTGGTATCACACACTGGCCGTTCTTGATGCATCAAAACCATTGCTCATCAACCGCTGGGCGGCTCTTCTTCATGATGTAGGCAAAGGAATGCCTGGTGTCAGGGGGATTCACAAGGGAAGGATTACCGATTACGGCCATGATAAGGAAGGGGCTGAAATGACCAGAGCTCTCCTGAAGCGCTGGAGACGTCCGAAAGCTTTTGTCAACCGTGTAACCTGGCTGGTAGAAAACCATATGAGATTCCATACCATTGCCAACGATCCGAAATCACATCCCGACAAGTGGATAAGGCAAATTGCCAGAGAAAAAGTATTCCCGACGTCGGCTGATGTATCTGAAGCCATGCTGCAGATGACGGATCTTTCCATCGCAGATATTATCGGATGCGGAAATCCGGACACCGATACAAGGGGACATCAGGAAATCGGAGAATACATGTCCCGGCTTGCGCTGGAAATCCCTGTTTCAACGAAGGAACTTCATTATGACAAGCGTGTGCCTCTCCTCTTAGGGGACAAGACGCCTGAAGGAATGAAGAACCTTCTTACCCGCGTGCAGAGCGGAAGCCTTGAAAATGAACCTGCGGCCATCTACGATGCAGCAGTCCGTTATATGAGGAGAAGAACGCATGAGTAAATCAGGTCCTGAAAAAATCATGAAATCCAGAAGCAGGAAGATGGCGGGCGTCCTATGCATCGTCGGATTTTTGCTTGCTGGAAGACTTGGATGGATCCAGATTGCCCGCGGAAGCCAGTATGAGGAAATGGCGATGAACCAGACCGAAGGCGTGCAGACACTCTATTCACCAAGAGGAACAATCTACGATACGAACGGCAAGGAACTTGCTTTTTCCATCATGGTCAAATCACTGTATGCAGATCCCGGGACAATGAACGTCAGTGCGGCAGAAGCAGCGAAAGACCTCGCTCCGATCCTGAAGAAAAATGAATCAGACCTGGCGAAGGCCATGTCAAGGAAAACACGTTTCGTATGGCTGGAGCGTGTGATGGATCCGGAAGATTCTGATAAAGTGCAGGCACTGATCAAGGAAAAAGGGTGGAAGGGCTTCGGCTTCTTCGATGAAAGCCGCCGCTTCTACCCCAATGGTCCTATGGCAGCGAATGTGCTGGGCTTTGTAGGTCTCGATGACAAGGGGCTTGACGGGCTTGAAATGTCGCTGGATGACCTGATCCGCGGAGGCAAGAGCAAGCAGATGCTTCTGACCGATGCCCGAGGAAATCCGATTCTGGAGTCGGCCCTTGCCCCTTACAAGGCTGAAAATGAACGATCCGTCTATCTCACAATCGATCAGAATATCCAGTTCTATGCAGAAAGAGCGCTCGACCGTGCTATGGCAAGCACCAAAGCATCCGGCGGCATCATTATCGTCATGGATCCTAAGACAGGAGCTATCCTTGCGCTTGGGAACAGGCCTTCTTATGATCCGAACCACTTTGACAAGGCCACAGAAGCAGAGTTCAAGAACCGTGCGGTCGTCGATATTTACGAACCAGGATCGACATTCAAGCCGGTCATTGCAGCGGCTGCTCTGGCAGCCAAAACGTATGACACGCAGCGTGTCTGGCACGATCCCGGGGCAGTCTGGGCATCCGGCCACGCCATCAGGAACTGGGATGATGAATCCTATGGTGATGTCCGTCTCGTTGATATCCTGAAATTCTCCATCAATACAGGCTTTGCCCATATAGGGCTGCTGACCGGCGGAGATATACTGACGGAATATGCAAAGAAATTCGGTTTCGGGAAGCCGACCGGAATCGATCTTCCAGGCGAGGGATCGGGTATTCTCTTCAATCCGAAGGAAATGCGCGCTATCGATGTGGCGACCATGTCCATCGGGCAGGGCATTGCAGTAACACCGCTCCAGATGGTACAGGCATACAGCGCCCTGGCCAACGGCGGACAAATGGTCAAGCCGCATATCATCAAGGAAATCAAGAATCCGGATGGAAGCGATTACAAGGTCAATCAGACGGAAATCAGCGGAAATCCTGTATCCAAGGAAGTGGCTGATGAAGTCAAGGACATGATGGAAAAGGAAGTCGCATCCGGCGGCGGCACAAATGCGCAGGTTGACGGCTACCATATGGCAGGAAAAACAGGTACGGCACAGAAAATCGATGCAGTCAACGGCGGGTATCTTAAAAATCAGTACATTGCATCCTTCTGCGGCTTCGGCCCTACGGAAGATCCAAGGGCTATATGCCTTGTCGTACTGGATACACCAAAAGGCGTCTACTATGGCGGCCAGGTAGCAGCTCCTGTTTTCAAGGAAGCCATGACGCATATCATGCATTACCTTGCAGTACCGACACTGGAAGATGAAGCAACACATGCAAAGCCGAAAGCAAAGGATATTGAAACGTACAAGCCTGCAATTCCATCAGAAGATGTGAAGGAATTCAGGCTTCCAAGCTTTACAGGATGGACGATCCGCGACACGGGAGAATGGCTGACCCGCGCTGGGCTTGGCTTCCAGCCTGAAGGAAGCGGCTATGCTTACAAACAGGATCCCGGAATCGGGGCAACTGTAAAGAGAGGTTCAAGCGTCCACGTATATTTCCGGCAGTAATAAAAGACTCTTCCTTCGGGGGAGAGTTTTTTGCTGTCGGTTTTCCAAAACATAAAATGACCATATTTCCTGTACGTTTTTATGCGGCATAGTGTCTTGCATGCTATAATAAATAAAGATTTACCTTTATTTCACCGTTGCCATGAAAGGGGAAAAAAGAGATGCTGAGTGACATTGAAATCGCACAGAAAGCGGAGATGAAACCGATTGTTGAGATTGGTGAGAAAGTCGGTATTGCTCCTGAAAATCTGGAAAATTACGGACCGTACAAAGCCAAAGTATCCTTGAAATTCACGAATGAGGTGCTGTCAAAACCACAGGGGAAGCTGATTCTTGTGACAGCTATTTCACCAACACCTGCCGGAGAAGGCAAGACAACGACGACCGTCGGCCTCGGACAGGCTCTGTCTAAACTGGGCAAAAAGACGATGATCTGCCTGCGTGAACCATCCCTTGGACCATGCATGGGCATAAAAGGCGGCGCTGCCGGCGGCGGCTATTCCCAGGTCGTACCGATGGAAGACATCAACCTTCATTTCACCGGAGACCTTCATGCCATCACAGCTGCGCATAACCTTCTGGCAGCTATGGTCGACAACCATATCCAGCAGGGAAATGAACTCAACATTGATCCCAGACGCGTCGTATGGAACCGCGTCATGGATATGAATGACCGTGTTCTCCGTCATATCGTTGTAGGTCTTGGCGGCCATGCAAACGGCGTGCCAAGAGAAGGCGGCTTCGATATTACCGTCGCTTCCGAAGTTATGGCTATCCTCTGCCTGGCAGATTCCATCCATGACATGAAAGAAAGATTTGCAAGAATCATTGTCGGCTATACCTATGATAATA
This sequence comes from Veillonellaceae bacterium, assembly GCA_025992895.1. Taxonomy (NCBI): domain Bacteria; kingdom Bacillati; phylum Bacillota; class Negativicutes; order Veillonellales; family Veillonellaceae; species Veillonellaceae bacterium. Next base: position 1,827,699 of record DAJPGA010000001.1, on the reverse strand, counting down.
AACCGGTTACTGCTGGCGACATTCATGCACAGGGGGCTATGACCGCACTGATGAAGGATGCGCTGAAACCAAACCTGGTACAGACACTCGAACATGTTCCGGCCTTCATTCACGGCGGCCCGTTTGCCAATATCGCTCACGGATGCAACTCTGTCCTGGCAACAAGAACAGCGCTGCATCTTGCTGATTATGTCGTTACGGAAGCAGGCTTCGGTGCTGACCTTGGCGCAGAAAAATTCCTGGACATCAAGTGCCGTTTCGCAGGTCTTAAACCAGATGCTGCAGTCCTCGTCGCTACTATCCGAGCATTGAAGATGAACGGCGGAAAAGCAAAGAACGAACTGACAGAATCCGATCCCGAAGCTGTAAAGAGAGGACTTCCGAACCTGCTCCGCCATATGCACAACCTGAAGAAGTACGGCCTTCCGATCGTAGTTGCTTTGAACATGTTCCCGTCCGATACAGAAGAAGAAAAGAAAGTCGTTTTCGAAGCATGCAAGGAAGCCGGCGTACCTGTTGCTGAATCCACTGTCTTTGCTGACGGTGGTGAAGGCGGACTTGATCTGGGTGAAAAAGTACTGGCAGCTATTGATCAGGGATCCAATTACAAGCCGCTTTATGATCTGGACCTTTCCCTTAAAGAAAAGATTGAAACCATTGCAAAGGAAATCTATGGTGCTGACGGCGTAGCATTTGATGGTGCTGCTGCAAAGGAACTCGCGCACATTGAAGAAATGGGATACGGAAAGATGCCTGTCTGCATTGCAAAGACACCGGTATCCTTCAGCGATGATCCGTCCAAGCTGGGAGCACCTTCAGGATTTACACTCCATGTCAGAGAAGTCAAAGTATCTGCCGGTGCAGGCTTTGTCGTCGCTCTGACTGGCAAGATCATGACGATGCCGGGGCTTCCACGCCGTCCGGCTGCTGAACGTATCGATGTAGATGACGAAGGAAATATTACGGGGCTCTTCTGATATGGCAGCAATGATTTTAGATGGAAAAGAAGTAGCAGCAGCTCTTGAAAGGGAACTGGCAGAACGCCTGGCAAACCTCAAGGCGAAGAGGTATGAACCAAAGCTTGCCATCATTCTGGCGGGTGACAGCAAGCCCTCTGCCATGTATGCATCCTTCATGCAGAAAGCTGCTAAAAGTTATGGCATCAATTCAGGCATATTCAAGGAAGCCGAAGATGTCAGCGAAGATGAGCTTGGAAAATTGATCACCGATCTCAGCAATGATGATGAAATAACAGGCATTCTTATGATGATGCCGCTTCCGGAGCAGATTGATCCTGAAAAGATGATTGCACTCATTGATCCGGATAAGGATGTCGACGGACTGACGGACATGAATGCGGGAAGACTTTTTGCCGGGAAAGACGGACTCTTCGGAAATACACCGCGCGCCGTCATGGCAATCCTGAAACATTATAAGATTGAAATGAATGGAAAGCGCGTCGTCGTCATAGGGCGCAGCAATGTCATCGGGAAACCGGTTTCCATTATGCTCCTGAAGGAGAATGCAACAGTAACGATCTGCCACTCTCATACAAAGGATCTGGCAAGCCTGACTCGCGAGGCTGATATTCTTGTCGCTGCTGTCGGGAAGCCTGGATACGTGACAGCGGATATGGTCAAAGAAGGTGCCGTTGTCATTGACGTGGGCATCAACCGTGTAAACGGAAAGACCGTTGGCGATGTTGATTATGACAATGTCTCTGAGAAGGCCGGATGCATCACTCCGGTTCCCGGGGGCGTAGGAAGCGTAACGACAGCCATGGTCATCGAGAATATCATCAAAGCCGGAGAGAAATTCATCCGCGATTAAAGAACAAAAAAGAGCCGCAAAATCAGCGGCTCTTTTTACGTTGCTTTATAAAATTTCATGAATTCCCTGTCTGCTCCTTTCTCATATGTTAGAATAAAGAGGAATGATCTGGTATAAGTATCAAGAAAGGAAGAGACTGTGGAACCAAATGTAGTTACAAAAGTGGTTACTGACGAAGTCGGAATCACGGCCAAAGTAATAAACGGATTAGAAAATTTTGCTTTCAACAGGGGTATCGATCTCCTTGAAGCAATTATCATATTTGTTGTCGGGTATGTGATCTGCCGGTATATCCGGCGGGGGATCATCAAAATCCTTGAAAAAGGGAAGGTCGATCCATCAGCCAGAAGTTTTGTCAGTGAGATTGCATTTTTCTTCTGCCTGGCCATCGTTACCATTATCGCACTGAGTACAGCCGGCGTGGCAGCAGGAACGCTCGCAGCTGCTTTCGGCGGTATCGGACTTGCTATCGGCCTCGGTCTTAAAGACAACATCGGAAACGTTGCTTCGGGCATTTTCATTTTGATTTTCCGCCCGTTCAGCGTGGGGGATTATATTGCAGTAGGAACGAATCAGGGAACGGTTGTTGATATCCGGATTATGTACACGGAGATTTCCACAATGGGAAATCAGATGATCGTCATACCGAATTCCTCACTCACAAATAGTGTCATCATGAACTATTCTTCGTTTAATACGAGAAATTTGCAGTTCAATATCGGTGTAGGTTATGGTACGGACCTTGCTTACTGCATTGAGCTTCTGAAAGAAGTGCTCCATGAGAATAAGTATGTCATGAACAAGGATGATATCGCCATTTATGTCAATGGACTCGGGGATTCTTCCATTAATATCTACATCCGTGCAACGGTTCCGAGTGAAGATTATTTCACGGCGCAGAATGAACTGTATATAGCTATCAAGAAGAAACTCGATGATGCAGGAATCGATATCCCGTTCCCGCAGGTCGTCGTCCATCAGGTAAAAGACTGACCGGTAAAATAAAAAAAGACTGTGAACACATTCGTGTTCGCAGTCTTTTTTACTGGGTGATTATTTAACAATTGTTACCGGGCATTCTACATGATGCATGACGTACTGGCTGACGCTGCCGGTGACGAAGGAGGAAAGGGCACCTTTGCCGCTGTTTCCCATGACGACCATGTCAGCTTCCAGTTCCTTGACAGCTCTGACAATGGTCGGGCCTGGGGTGCCGATCTTCGTTGTAACAGTATAGGTAATACCCTCCGGGATCTGTTCAACGAGTTCCCTTGTCAATTCATTGCCTTTTTCGTTGGCTGCCTTGAATACGTCTGCACGGTAATCTTTGTACTCGCCGGCAGGCATATCCTTCTTGCCGAAATAAGAATCGGTCAGGATATCAAATTGTTCGACCGGATATGTCATTTCATTGACATCAGCAACATTGAGAAGGATGACTTCGCTGTCCATTTTTGAAGCCAGCGCAAGAGCCAGCTTGAATGCATTTTTTGATGGTTCGGACCCGTCGATCGGGACAAGGATTTTCTTCATTTCCATGGATTCTATCTCGCTTCCTTATTTAACAATCATGACCGGGCAGTTGGCATGATGAATGACATACTGGCTGACGCTTCCTGTGACGAAAGCATCAAGAGCTCCCTTGCCGCTGTTGCCCATGATGATCAGATCAAAATGACCTTCTTTTGCGACACTGGCAATCATCTGGCCCGGAAGACCGACATGAATTTCAGTGGAGTGGGGGATGGATTCAGGAATTTCCTTTTCCAGTTCCGTAATGAGTTCTTTCCCTTTTCTCTTGATGGTCGTATAGAACTCAGGGGAGATCATGACCTTGCTTGTTGCATAGAGCATGTCATTGACATCGACGACATCAATAAGCGTGACTTCTGCTTTGTCTTTGGCAGCCAGATCGAGTGCAATGTGGAAGGCACGGTTTGCAGGTTCTGATCCGTCGACTGGAACTAGAATTTTTTTTGTTTCCATGGGGGGACACCTTCTTGTCTTGATTAAATTAATAAATCCAAAAGGATTTTGGAAACACCGCTCTTATCTTAATTACAACATATAGATATCAAAAAGTAAAATTGTTTATTTTTATAGTGGTGCATAGGTATTTCAATGAAGTGCAGAAGAAAAACAGGGGGAGAGGAATAAAAAAAGACCGCAAAAGCGGTCTTTGAGAATTCTGTTTATTTGACGACAAGGACAGGGCAGTGTACATGATGAATGATGTAACGGCTGACGCTTCCCATAACGAAGGAGGAAATGGCGCCCTTGCCGCTGTTGCCTACTACAATCAAATCAGCATTTTCTTCTTTTGCAGTGCGGCACGCTGTTTCACCAGGAACGCCGGCTGCAATGACTGTTTTGCAGGTGATTCCTTCCGGAACCTGAGATTTCATCTGATCCATGACTCTCTGTGCGGTTTCTTTTCTTTCGTCGAGCATACCGCCAGCCAGCATCACACGGTTTGTTGCATAGTATGTTTCATTGGCATCCAGAACGTGGAGAAGAACGATAGTGGCTCCATTCTCTTCTGCCAGCCCTACGCCGTAACGGAATGCATTCTCGGCAGGTTCAGAGCCATCGACCGGGATAAGAATTGTCTTGATTTCCATAATGATCACACCCTCCGGATAATGAAAATGAATAGAAATACCAACCTTCCTGTCTTTATTACAGCACAATCGGCTGGAAAAGTAAAATGAATTAATTTTATATCCTTCGAAATACAAAATGAGCCCGGAAGATGGATATCCGGGCTCATTATTTATTTAACAATCAGTACAGGGCATTTTACGTAGTGAATGACATACTGGCTGACACTGCCGGTAACAAAGGAAGAAAATGCGCCTTTGCCGCTGTTGCCCATAACAATAAGGTCTACGCCTTCTTCTTCAGCGTGTTTGGCAATGAGATAGCCTGGTGTGCCCAGGACGGTGACTTCATCATGGGGAATCTCTTCCGGAATGTCCTTGGCAGCCTGGGCAACGATTTCCTTGCCTTCGGCTTTGAGGGTTTCCATGAATTCGTCGGTCAGCATGACGTCATTGGTTTCTCTCAGAAGATCATTGGCATCAACAACGCTGATCAGGGTAATGGAAGAACCATGATTTCTTGCCATGTTTACAGCATAGTGCAGAGCGTTTCCGGCGGCTTCCGAGCCATCGACCGGAACAAGAATTTTTTTGAATTCCATTTTGATCATTCTCCTTATGAATTCAAATCAGGGAAAAGACAGACCGCATGCACGATAATTCACTTCTCAGGAAGAAACATGCGGATTCTTTTGTAAACTCTTATTACTTGACAATCAGAACCGGGCATTCTACGTGGTGGATAACGTACTGGCTGACACTGCCGGTGACGAAAGCATTGAATGCGCCTTTGCCGCTGTTGCCCATGACGATGAGGTCTACTTCTTCTGACTTGGCAATATCCGATGCTGTTTCACCAGGTATGCCTACGACACAGATGGACTTGTGGGGAACATCTTCAGGAAGCTCGCTCTCCAGCTTTTCGATCAGTTTGGTGCCTACACCCTTCATGGTTTCGAAGAATTCGCCGGACAGCATGACCTGATTGGTTGCATAGAACATTTCATTGGCATCGATGACGTAGAGCAGAATCATTTCTGTCTTGTGTGCTTTTGCCAGATCCAGTGCACAATGGAATGCGTTCATGGATGGATCAGAACCATCAACCGGAACAAGGATTTTTTTGAATTCCATATTAATCACCTACTCTTACAAAATATAATGAAAATGATTTGACTCACACTGCGGACTATGCCGTATTTCCCCTCTTCTAACTTAATTAGAACACAAGAAAATATAAAAGTAAAATTGGTAATTTTTATACTGCGTGATATTATTTTTATTGAAATTTTTGCTTCATTTAATTATTGATTTAGAAGTTGAGAAAAGCGCAAGACATAATGAATAGAAACGAAGTATTTGTCGTAAAAACCATAGTTTGCTATAATTAATACAAAATTAGGAATTACAAGCTCTGTGTCTTGAATAAATTTTTATAAAAGGGGTAAAAAATGGATCAGATTTTTAAAAGGACCAGTGTCAGGCGTTATCTGAATCAGCCAGTTGAGGCAGAGAAAACAGAGTATCTCCTGAAAGCTGCCATGCAGGCACCGTCAGCAGGCAATCAGCAGCCATGGGAATTCTACGTCATCACGAACCGGGATATCCTGGAAAAACTCTCCAAGATCAGCCCTTATGCAGGGCCTGCCGCAAGAGCACCCATAGCGATTGCAGCTGCCGTCCGGAATGAGTGCGAATGGCCGCAGGTCTCCGATTACGATGTGAGCCTTGCGATGGGGAATATGTGGCTGGCAGCGGGAGATGTAGGCTTGGGCGGCGTATGGCTTGGCGTCTCCCCGTTCAAAGACAGGATGGATGCGGCGAGGGAAATCCTGAATCTTCCCGACTCAGTCCGTCCGTTTGCTATTTTTGCCTATGGATATCCCGCAAGAGAGCCCAAAGCGCACGACAGATTCGATCCGTCAAAAATTCATGAAATCAAATAATGAAAAGAAAGGTTTCTGCTGAAGCAGGGCCTTTTTTATGGAAAGAGTCGAATTGCTGATTTCTGTCACAAAGCGTTTAGAAAATTTCTTTGACAGTGCGAATTGTGAATGCTATAATTCGTTTAATAGAAAGAACCTGTGATCAGGAAGAGTACTATGATGGAATCGTTTCAGGGAGCCGGCGTCGAGTGCAAGTCCGGTACGCGAAGTCATACGAATGGGCCTGTGAGGTGCGGTCTGAGCCATGATTGGGGTAGGCGCCGCCGGATTTCTCCGTTACAGAAGATGCATATGCACTGAGTTGGGTCTTTTGGCCAACAAGGGTGGTACCGCGGAATTATTTCCTTTCGTCCCTTTGCCGTTTCGGCAATTGGAAGAAAGGTTTTTTTATTGATTACAGCGGAGGGAGAAAATATTATGGAAGCGATGAAGGATGTATCCAAGCTTGTCTTTACGAAGGCGAGAGGGGGACGTTTCCGCTGGCTGACGATCTCTACGCTGATGCTGGCAATCGGTATGCTGCTGCACCTGGTTTCCCCATCTGTAGCCGGCTTTACGCCAAACTGGATGATTGCGACCTATGTCGTTGCGATTCTTCTGACGAAACCGGATTACAAAAAATGTCTGGGTATCTGTATGGTGGCGGCTCTGATGGAGGTATTTACCAGTAAATCCGCTTTCCCATACGGAGATTTTGCTTCTGAATTCTTTGGCGCTTATGTGGCAGGATTCTTTGCCCATTCTGTGCCTCCAATCCGCATTGGAAAGTTTTCACTTCGCCCGGCACTTGCAGGCTTTGTGACGACACTGGTTTCGGGCTTCGTCTTCGTCTCGATTCTGACAGTAGTCATGGGGCTCCCCATGAGCGTATATGTATACGGCATGCTTCCGATGGTGCTTCTGGTCGGCGTAGGCAACGGAATCATTACACCATTCCTTTATTTCCCGGCGCTCCGCCTTTTCAAGACGATGCACTATATGGCGGAATCGGATGTAGAAGACAGCGATCACAGCAAAATAATCCTGAAGCAGGAAAATGAAGGCGTCATCAGTGTAGAGCATCTGACTTACACATATCCTTTTTCCAAGGAGCCGGCACTGAAGGATGTATCCATGACAGTGCAGAAGGGAGATTTCATCGTAGTTACAGGACCTAACGGAGCAGGGAAGACGACACTTCTCATGTCCATGGCAGGTGCCATTCCTCATTACTACGGCGGAACGATGCAGGGGATGGTTTATACAGACGGCAAGGCCGTCACACAGCACACGATTGCCGACCTTGCTTCTTCCATCGGCGTCATTCTTGCCGATTACAAAGCGCAGATCGTTACTTTGACTGTCGGGGAGGAAATGGCATTTACGCTGGAAAACCACGGTTTCCCGCCTGAAGAAATCCGCCGCCGTTCAGAGGAGGCCCTGGCAAAAGTTCATCTGACAGGACTTGAAGACAGAAAGGTAGCCACACTTTCTGGCGGACAGTGCCAGAGACTCGTGGCAGCAGCTGTCCTTGCAGAAGAACCGCAGGTTCTTGTATTCGACGAACCGACATCGGCCTTGGATCCGGAAGGTATCCGTGAGTTCTATGAAATGGTCGGAGAACTGAACCAGAAAGAAGGCTTGACCGTTATTGTTGCCGAGCATCATCTCGAAGCGGCTCTTCCTTATGCAACAGAGTTCGTTCTGATGGATCAGGGCGAAATCATCAGCTCCGGAGATCCGGAAAAAGTTATGCGTTTCATGAGAAAGAGCCATGTCTATGAAGAGGCGATTCCGGACATGTACAGAGCACAGCTCGAACTGGAAGAACATGGCTTCACATTCAAGAATTCTTTCCTGAATGTAGAGGCAGCCAAGGAATCTGTCATTCATTCATTTGAGGGAGGCCGGGACAATGCTTGAATTTGATCATGTAACATTCAGATATGCGAAGAATATGCCGGTCGTTCTTTCAGACACATCCCTGAAATTCGGGAAAGGTGAATTCATTGCCATTACGGGCAGGAACGGAAGCGGCAAGACGACAATCACCCGCCTTCTGACCGGGCTTGAAAAGCCGACAGAAGGACGAGTGCTTTACGAAGGAAAGGACATAACAAAGGAAGAGGCATCAGAAAGAAGCCGCTTCATCGGTTATGTATTCCAGCAGCCGGACAGACAGATGTTCATGCCGACTGTCCGCGAGGAAATTGCATTGGGACCGTATCATCAGGGGAAACGCGGCGAAGAACTCGACCGCATGGTTGAAAAGGCCATGATGGAAACGGATACGACAGATCTTGCGGAAGCATATCCAAGGACCCTTTCCCGCGGCGATCAGCAGCGTGTCGCCATCGCATCTGCCCTGGCCATGGATACTGAGTATCTGATTCTTGATGAACCGACAAGCGGGCAGGACGGGCATGAAAAGAAAATGCTGATGCGTCTGATGGAGAGCCTGCAGCAGAGAGGAATTACGATCATCCTTGTCACGCATGATATGGATATTGTAGCCCGCGACTGCACGAGAGTCATCGTTATTGCATCCCATAAAGTCGCCTTTGACGGCAGGCCGGAAGAACTGTTCTCTGCGAAGAACCGTCCGGAGGACTGGGGACTTCTTTATCCGGCATCAGTCCTATTGGGAAGGGAACTGCCAGGCGCACCTTACTGCCGTGATATGGACAGCTTCTGCAGGACATTTATCGCTTTGAAAGGAGAGGGAGTTTTATGAGAAATCTTGTTCCGCTGACGAAAATAATACTGACGCTGGGAACAGCCGTCTGGGCGATCGTTCTCCAGAAGCCTGAAAGCCTTCTTCTTCTCTGTCTTTTTGAGATCCTGATTCTTCTTGTCTCAGGAGAACTTTTCAGAAGCGTCAAAGCTCTCGTTATGCTTACTGTATTTGCCGCATTTCTCGGGCTCATTGAGAAAATCGGCGGCGGTTCCAATGTGGAATCCGTCGTAGCTGCCTTGAGAATGCTGGGCATGACAATCATCTTTATTTATCTTCTTGGCACTGTCCGCCTGCAGGATCTGACAGCAGCCATGGTGCAGCAGATGAAGGTGCCTTATGAATATGCTTTCATGTTTACTGCCGGACTTCGTTTTATTCCTGACTTTGTGGATGAGAACAGGGCCGTTGCAGAAGCGCAGGCATGCCGCGGGATCTCTGTCAAAGGCAATTTCTTCAAGCAGATTAAAAGATACATGTCCATTGTCCGTCCTTTGATGCTCCGATCCCTGGGAAGAAGCGAGACCATGGCGCTTTCGCTGGAACTTCGCGGATTTGGCGGATCGAACAGAACCTTCATGGAAAGTGTAGCTCCCAAAGGAACAGACTATCTTATGATAATCCTCATCGTTCTCATTACTGCCGGCGTAATATATGCAAGGCTGAAACTCGGCGCATAAATGATCATAAACAAAAAAAGCATCCCGTCGGGATGCCTTTTTTGTCTTTTTAACGGTTGTCGATGCGTTCCGGATTCAAATCGTGGTGCAGCAGGCGGTAACGTGCAAAGTCCTTCCATTCCGTCCCCGGAATTCCATAGTTGCAGAATGGATCGATGGAGAGGCCGCCTCTTGGCAGGAACTTGCCCCATACCTCGATATAACGCGGGCGAAGCAGACGGATCAGGTCGATCATGATCTGATTGACACAGTCTTCGTGGAAGTCGCCATGGTTTCTGTAGCTGAAAAGATAGAGCTTCAGTGATTTGCTTTCCACCATGTATTTATCAGGAATATAGGAAATGTAAATCGTAGCGAAATCCGGCTGGCCTGTCTTCGGGCAGAGGCTCGTAAATTCAGGACAGTTGAATTTGATGAAATAATCGTTGTCCTGATGCTTGTTCTCAATCTTCTCGAGAAGGCTGGGATCATAGTCATAGGAATACTTCGTGTTTTTATTTCCAAGCTGGTTGAGCTTGTCTAAATCATCTCTCTGGCTCATTGTTCACCTCAAATAAATAAATTTCTATATTTGCTAAGTATACCATAATTCATCCGGAATGTAAAAATTACAGTTTTCTCGCAGTCTGGACAAGCTTATTGGCATTCCTGCTTCCAGGGAACCACTGTACACGGAGGGGAACGCGGAAAACCTTTTCAAATTCGCGGAGAAGATGGCCTGTTGCATGAGCCGGTACGTCGAAATTGTTCCTGCTTGTGTAAATACGAAGATCCATGGCATCCTTGGCAGATGTGCAGATGACCTGAGTAATGCACTGTTCCTGGCTTTCATCGAGTCCCTCGGCAAGTGCCAGGAAGAGGGCTGCTTTTCTGACGTCGAGCATTTCCTCTTCAGAAAGGATTTTCGAAGCATCATTATTCCTTATATATTTCCCTGAGAATCCGTGGTGGAAAGCACAGAGGAGAGAGCACATGACCTGTTCCTTCTGGGACCAGCCGAAAATGTGTGCATTGGCCGCGATGTATGCGCTGTGGCGCGCATGGTTGTAATAGTTGATCATGGAGCCTGAATCATGAAGGAAACCTGCAGCCATCAGGAGCGTACGCATACGGGAGCTGAGTCCGTGGACATGCTTCCACTGATCGAACATGGAAAGGGCAAGGGCAGTGACATAACGGGAATGGAATGCGTATTCCCCGGTAACCGTATGGAGATAATTCTTGATGGAATTGATCAGCATGTGCTGGCGCTTATCCCCGTCCTTGTCATAAATCGGATCATAGTAGTGGAAGAAGAGCCCTTCACGAAGGCCGCATCCGGATATCGTAAGATAAGATGACTTGGCTTTCCTGATGATTTCCTGAACGGTCAGGGCGCCTGCAATGATGATGTCAGCGCGTTCGGAAGAAAGGCCGCTGATGTGCTGGCGCTCTTCGAAGGTCTTGGAGGTAATATCTTTTACCATTTCAAAGAGATCTTCGGAAGGCAGATTGTAATTATGCAGTTTTGGAAGCGGATAGCCTGTGCTTCTCTGGTGAACTTTTGCAAGGTTTCTGACAGTTCCTCCGACTCCTATGACAAGAAGAGGCGTTTCAGGGAACCAGGTAATCTTATCGAGCTTAGACTGAATGAATTTTCTCATTTCAGTGAGCTTCGATTGGGAGACCGTCCCGGAAGACTGGAACATCTCTGTTAATGTAACAGCACCGTAGGGAATGCTGACGGAGTGAAGGCGCTTTTTGTTTTTTACAAGAGAAATTTCCACGCTGGCTCCGCCCAGATCGAAGAGAAGGAAATCCTTGCGGTCGATCGTGTGGATGACGCCGGAAAAACCGAGGGCGGCTTCTGCGCGCCCGCTGATGATCGTCATGGAAATGCCTGTAGTCATGCGGACACGCTTCAGGAAGGAAGCTCCGTTTACAGCATTCCTTACTGCAGCAGTGGCGACAGCCAGCACTTTCTTTACCTTCTGGACTTCAATAATATGCGCATATACAGTCAGGCATTTCAGTGCACGCTCCTGTGCTTCTTCCGTCAGGAGACGCGTCTCCTGTGTCATGCCTTCCGCAAGGCGGATGGATTTCTTTTCCTGATAAATGAGTTTGTAGGATCCCTGCTCTCCGATCTGCATGACAATGAAGCGGATCGAGTTGGAACCCAGATCAATAATAGCTATACGGTCCATGAAATCTCCTTTTATAGCGAAGCGGCTGAATACATGCCGCGTACTTCTTGCATTCTTATTTATTTTACAACAGATATGCCTTGAATCAAAGAATGCGCCTTGCCATATACAAGATTTTTACAAAAGAATCACAGGAGGCATGGGATGACCATTTATCATGAAGGGAGACGGGGATTTTATACTTTCTTGATAAATAAAAAGGAATGGATTCCAGAAAGATGCGAAATTCATAGAAAAATAAGGTGGTGCGCACATCGACAGTTGGCTATGGAATGGATATAATAATAAATAATATATTATAAATAATTTAATGCATTGTAAATTGATGCAGGGAAGTATCTGAACAAAATGTTTTGCACCTGCCTTCTTAAAACGCATGCAAATTATTTGTTTATAGTATAAGAAGCAGCATAGGCATTTTTTTCATGAAGAATCTGCAGAAGGGCAGAAAGTGATAAAAATGCTTTATATCTCAGAAAAATGGATATTTTTACGTATGTTTTACATGCATGGTGTAGGCTGTATGTGTACTGCTGACGTCAGTTAATTTAAAGGAACGGGGGATCTCTATGGCAGATCGAAAGCCGCTGGTTTACGGGATCATCCACATTGGATCATCAAACGTATCGATGAAAATTGTGGAATATGCCAGCATGGATGAAATGCGCATCATTGAATCAGTCCGCAAGGACACCAGTTTCGGTGAAGAAGTCTTCAATCACAGGAAGCTTTCTTTTGATTCAATACGCAAATTATGCCGTATGCTGAATGGTTTGAAACAGCTTTTATCGGATTATCAGGTGAAGGTGTATGCAGTTTATGCGACTGCAGTCATCCGCGAAGCGGAGAATGCCAGATCCATTCTTGACCTGATCCGGGTCAATACGGGTTTTAATGTGCAGGTTGTCGACATGCCGCAGGAAATATATTTCAAGCATTTCGCACTGCAGTACTTATTAAGAAGATTCAACAAGGAACAGGAGGGGCGCCTGGGAAGGAATTTCCTGTTTGTGGATATTACTTCAGGCTGCGTAGGCCTTACTGTATGGGAACACGGTTCACTCTGCTTCCAGCACAATGTCCACATCGGTACGCTCCGCCTTCTGGAAACGTTCAAGACGAATCAGAGGGATTCCAGATATTTCCCGGAAGCACTCGGGGAATACATCCATGCAATCATGGAACCACTCTGGATGTTTGTCAGAAATCATCAGATCGATACAGTCATTTTCTCCGGCCGCGAAGCAAGAATCGTAGGAAAGCAGCTGAATCTTGAGCTGGACAGCCAGAGCATTGCGGAAGTGAAGCCGGAAACCTTCTACAAATATTATGAAGAGTCGGGAAGGCTCTCCACTTCCATGCTGATGCAGAAAAATCACATCAGCGAATCCACAGCGGCAGTCATCAGTCCGACAGTTCATATATATAAGGAAATATTAGATAATATTCCCGCTACAAATGCTGTCATGATGGGCATGACATTCCTTCAGGCTTGCTGCATGTTCTACGGCGCGCAGAAGGTGAAGGATCCGGCGCTTCTGTACATGAGAGCGCAGAATCTTGAACTCACCAGATCGATTGCGGAATCGTATTACTATGAACCGGCCCATGCCAAGGCTATGGAACTTTACAGCTATGTAATCATCAGGGCCTTTGACAGGTACAACGGCCTCAATGAAAGAGATGAATTCCTGCTGAGGATGGCCATCATCCTTTACCAGATCGGCAAGTATGTCAATCTGCTCGGGTCCTCTTCCTCGGCATGGAATATTATCCGCGGAACTGATATCTTCGGCATCTCCGACAAGGAAAAGGATATTGTGGCATGCATTGTCTATTACGACCATAAAGGCGAGCCGACGGATGAGGATGAACCTTTCCGCGTGCTTCCGGATGATTCCAAGATGACAGCCATGAAGCTTATTTCCATTTTCCGTCTGGTCCGTGCCATGGATATGTCCAGAAAGCAGAAGCTCAAGGATGTCACGGCAAGGATTACAGGTGATTCGCTTCTTATTGAATATGAGAGCGATGAGGATACAGCTCTGGAAACATGGATTTTTGATAAAGAAAAAGAACTTTTTGAAAACGTGTTTGGCATGGAAGCCAAATTTGAACGGAGGTAGCTATGGACGTAGATGTTAGAGACCACCGGTATTATCTGAACCGGGAGCTGTCGTGGCTGCAATTCAACAGAAGAGTACTGCAGGAAGCAGTCGATGCGAATAATCCTCTTCTGGAAAAATTAAAATTTCTTGCGATTACCAGTTCGAACCTGGATGAATTTTTCATGATCCGCGTGGCCGGATTGAAGCACCAGAAGGAAAATGGCGTCAAGAGAAGAGATATTGCCAACATGACGCCGGAAGAACAGCTGGAAGGAATTTCTGACGTATGCCAGAAGCTCGTTGCCCGCCAGTACAGATATTTGAAAGTCCTTCTGCAGGAACTTGAAAGTGAAGGACTGTACTTCATTCATCCGGATGAAGCTTCTCCTGAACAGAAAAGATGGCTGGAAGAATATTTCGAACGCGAGATATTCCCGGTAGTGACACCTATGGCTGTCGACTCTTCCCATCCATTCCCGTTCCTTGCATCCAAGAGCCTGAACCTTGCCATGCTGCTGGAAAGAAATGAAAGGGACATGACGCAGGATGAAGAGAATGATATTGATATCAAGACTGCCATCGTTCCTGTTCCTTCCGTGCTGCCGCGCATTATCCGCCTTCCGGATAATAAGGACATCCCGGGAAGACATGATTTCATTTTCCTGGAACAGGTCATCCGTTATTATGCGACACGTTTCTTCATCGGCTATGACCTTTTGGAAGCAAGACCTTTCAGACTTACCCGCGATGCCGATCTTTATATAGATGAAGAAGATGCACAGGATCTCGTTGTCGAAGTAGAACGCCAGCTGAAGAAAAGACAGAGAGGCGAAGCCGTCAGAATCGAGTTCGAAAAGGGCACGAGCCGCTTTATGCGCCGCTTCATGACTTCTGAAATGAATCTTGAAAAGGAAGACATGTATGAGATTGACGGCCCTCTGGACATGACAGTATTCTTCTCCTTCTGCGGTATCAAGGGGTATGATCATCTCCGCTATCCGGAAGCCCATCCGCATCATCCATGGTCGATGATCCAGCTTGAAAAAGAAGGAAAGACCAATATATTCGACATGATCCGCCAGAAAGATCTCATGGTTCATCTGCCGTATGAATCCTTTGACGATTCTGTCGTTAATTTCGTGGCAGAAGCTGCCGCAGATAAAGACGTGCTGGCTATCAAGCAGACACTGTACCGCGTCAGCTCATCGAGCCCGATCATCCAGGCGCTTGAAAAAGCAGCGCAGAATGGCAAGCAGGTCACAGTCCTCATGGAAGTCAAGGCCCGCTTTGATGAAGCCAACAACATCCTTATGGCAAGACGTCTTGAAAAAGCAGGTGCTCACGTTATTTACGGCCTTGTAGGCCTCAAGACTCATTCCAAGTGTACGCTTGTCATCCGCCGCGAAAAAGACGGCATCCGCCGCTATGTCCATGTAGCAACGGGCAACTACAATGCATCGACAGCCAAGCTGTATACGGACCTTGGCATCTTCACCTGCAATGATCACTTCGGAAGCGATGCATCTGCATTCTTCAACCTGCTGTCCGGTTACTCGGATCCGCCGATCTGGGATTCCTTTATCGTAGCGCCGATTAATCTCAGAGAACGCTGCGTGGAACTCATTGACCGTGAAATATCCTTTGCCCTGCAGGGGGAAAATGCACGAATCGTTGCAAAGATGAATTCTCTTCTTGATAAGGAAATCATTGCCAAACTTTATGAAGCGTCCAGAGCAGGCGTCAAGATCGAACTCATTGTCCGCGGCATCTGCGTCCTGATACCGGGGATCCCCGGCATCAGCGATAATATTACGGTCAGGAGCCTTGTCGGAAGATTCCTCGAACACAGCCGTGTATTCTGGTTTGAAAACGGCGGCCGCGAAGAATTCTATATCGGCAGCGCCGACTGGATGCCAAGAAACCTGAATGACCGCGTAGAACTTATGATTCCGGTCAAGGATGCTGAACTTTGCGAAAGACTCAAGAAGATGGTAACTCTTGAACTCAATGATAACCAGAAGGCGCATATCATGCAGTCCGACGGTATGTGGATCAAGGAAGTGGCACCGGAAAACAAAGTGGGTGCACAGGCTGAATTCCAGAAAATAGCAGAAGAGAGAGACCAGGAAGCAGAAATGACACTGGCTCAGAAAATGGAACCTTACGTTCCTGTTTTCGGATCTTCCAAGGATTGATGCAAAATTTAAGATAAGTTCATAAATGTGACCCTGATGGATATCGTCAGGGTCATTTTTATGTGAAATTATGGGCTTTCCACGGGATGTGGACATGTCCTTTCTGAGTGGAAAAAGTTTAAATTTTCCACTTTTATTTTTAAAAACGTTCTATTTTGGGAATGAGACTATATCAAAATCGAATTTTTTGATAAAATTTCCCACTTGGGCACCAAAAATAGACATAGAAAAATCGCGATTTGTTAAAAAATGGGACAAAAAAGGGCTATCTCGAAAATCAGGAGGGGAAAGGAAGTGGTTAACAATTAGTGGTGCTAATTGCAGCTGACAGGGAAGAAAATACGATAAAATCTACTGATTTTAAGTAAGGATTTTTCTAATATTTCTCAAATGTCTTTTTGCAATAGACATAATTGACAATTAAAGGATGCTAAAATACGCGGTAAATACTGGTAAAACATAAAATCTTATATAGAATACTAGCCAAAATAGATACATTTTTATCTGGTGATAATTTCATAATAAAATCAGATAAAATCTATATAAAACACAACTTATAATATTGTCAACTATCCGTAATTTGACAAAAAGTCTACCTATGATAGAATTAACGCCATAGGAGATAGATTTATGAAAACTTCAACACTCATTAAGGCAAAAAGAACAATAGCAGGTTCTCTCCTTTTGATTGCTGCTTTCAGTCAGACAGATATGGCTCTGGCAGCTTTCGGATTCGGAAACGCTGACGAAGCGAAGGTCGTTACCGTTTACGATGAAAAAGGAAAACAAGTCATTACGACGAATGCTACCAGTTTCAAGAGAGTGCTCAGCGATCTTGATGTTTCTCTCAATTCTTATGACAAGTACTGGACCAGTACAGATGAAGTCAGCAACGGTTCTATGGTTGTTGTTGAAAGAGCGGTTCCTGTAACCATCATCGAAGATGGCAAATCCAGAGTCGTTTATACGACGCAGCAGACGGTCCAGGGCGTAGTGGACGATGCAGGCTATAACTGGAAGAAGATGATGCCGATGGAAGACGGCATGACGAAGGTTAAGAGCGGCATGCAGATCCATGTTGTGCCATATACAGTGAAAAGGGTAAAGCGTACGGAAACGATGCCCGTCACATATAGAAAATGGTACGACGGCGGCCTTCCTTCTGATGCAACAGTCGTTGTTCAGGAAGGAACACCGGGAAAGAGAGAAGTCGAAGTAGAAGAAATTCTTTCTGGCGGCAAAGTAATCAAAACGAACATCATCCGTTCAAACGTCATCAGCAGGGGAACACCCGGCATGGCTAAAACGGGAAATCCGGAAGGCGCTGTGGGCTGGGTGACAACCATGCATGCCAGCGCTTATCATCCAAGTGACGGAGACGGCTATGGTATAACAGCAACCGGAACGAAAGCCGGACATGGCACCGTTGCCGTTGATCCAAGCGTCATTCCTCTTGGTTCCAAGGTGTTTATTCCTAATTACGGGGAAGCAGTCGCTGCTGATACAGGCGGAGCCATCGTGGGAAACCGCATCGACCTCTGTATGGACACATTCCAGGAATGCTACAGCTTTGGCAGAAGAGACGTGGAAGTATTCGTCAACTATTGATTCTATTGATTCATTTTAAAATGGGACAGCATCGGAAATATCCGGTGCTGTTTTATTATGCCTGTGAAAATATGGAAGGGCCGCATATGATATAATGAAACAAAACAGGAGGGTTTTATGCTGACATTGGTTATTGCGGGCCTGACGGCCGTCTTGGATCAGATTGTGAAACTGATCGTTCAAGGAAATATGGAACTGGGAGAGACCATTCCGCTCATCAGGAATGTCTTCCATTTGACATACATCATCAATCCGGGAGCCGCCTTTGGCATATTTCCGCATCAGGAATGGTTCTTCCTTGGCATTGTTGTTGTACTCTATGTGGCATTCTTCATATTTAGAAGCCGCATACCTGCCAAACCGGTTTATTTTTCGGCAGGGGTCGGTCTCCTTTTAGGAGGTGCCCTGGGGAATGCCATCGATCGTGTCAGGATTGGCGGAGTCGTTGACTTTTTTGATTTCAGGATATGGCCGATATTCAATGTGGCTGATATTGCCATTTGCGTAGGCGTGGCTTTGATCGTTTTATATTTTTGGAGAAAAGACTAATGGGTAAAAACGTATATACAGTAAGTGAAAGTGAAAATGGACTGAGGCTTGATAACTTTTTGAAGGACAGATCCGGCCTGTCCCGCGCAGAAGTGCAGAAATGGATCAAAGAAGGCGGCGCCATTCTCTCTCCGGATAAGATGATCCGGCCGAATTACCATGTCCGCACGGGAGATGAGATTTCCTTTAGCTGGGAAGAGAAGAAAGAACTGGAAATCATCCCTCAGGATATTCCGATCGACATTTTATATGAGGATGATGACATGATGGTCATCAACAAGGCTCGCGGCATGGTCATCCACCCCGGTTCAGGCAATCCGGACCATACGCTTGTCAATGCACTTTTGTACCATTGCGGGCCGAAACTTTTTGAAGCATGCGAGGATCCGCTTCGCCCGGGCATTGTTCACCGCCTGGACAAGGATACGTCCGGTGTCATGGTCGTGGCCAAGTCTGCCAGGGCATTTCCTGTCCTGAAAGAGGAAATTGCCACGCATGAAGCGCAGAGGATCTACGTGGCGCTCGTCCACGGACAAATGGAAGGAAATGCAGGCGTCATCCGTTTCCCTCTTGGCAGAAGCACAAAGGACCGCATGAAGTGGGACGTGCAGCCAAAGACCGGGAAACCTGCAGTGACGCATTTCCGTGTCCTTGAATTCATGCCTCATTATTCCTGGATTGAATGCCGCCTTGAGACAGGCAGGACACACCAGATTCGTGTTCATATGGCGCACATAGGACACCCGGTTGTGAATGATCCCTTATATGGATGGAAAAAGGATGCGTTCCCGATTGAGGGACAGGCGCTCCATTCCCGTTTCCTCGATCTTCATCATCCGGTAACGGGGGAAGCCATGCATTTTGAAGCACCGGTGCCTGAAGATATGCTGCGCTGTCTTGAGATTGCTGGAAAGGAGGAGCTTTGATGGATATCAGAACAACACATGTTCCGGGATTTAAAATCGGTACAGCAGAAGACAGGGAAGGCCTTACGGGCGTGACAGTTTTTCTGGCGCCTGAAGATGGCGCCGCTGCCGGCGTTGACGTGAGGGGATGCGCTCCGGGAACAAGGGAAACAGACCTTTTGAGTCCGGAAAAAACCGTGCAGAAAATTCATGCTGTCGTATTATCCGGAGGATCAGCCTTCGGCCTTGAAGCCGATTCAGGCGTCATGAGATACCTGGCAGAACAGGGAATCGGATTTCCGGTCGGTGATTCGGCTGTACCGATTGTCTGCGGAGCAGTTCTTTTTGATCTTTCCATAGGTGATCCGCATGCATTCCCGGATCTTGAAATGGGAATCAAGGCAGCATCCGCAGCCGGGACGGATTTCCCCGTTGGATGTTATGGCGCAGGAACGGGGGCATCTGTCGGAAAACTTACCGGATTTGAACATGCCATGAAAAGCGGTGCAGGATATGCTGAAATCATCCTTCCGGACGGACTGGCTGTAGGCGCCTATATGGCAGTCAATGCATGCGGAGAAATCTATGATCAGGATAAGATCCTGGCAGGAGCTCTGGCAGATGATGATCGTACCATTATTTCCTCACACAGGCTGACGCTTGAAGGATATGAAAGAAATATGGGTGGAAATACTTCCATTGGATGCATCATCACGAATGCAGATCTGACAAAGACGGAATGCCGGATGGTTTCTACCATGGCTCACGACGGGCTGGCCCGCTCGATCCGCCCTGTCCATACATCCATGGACGGAGATACTCTCTTTACCATGGCGTCCGGGGAAGTAAAGACAACCATCGATACAGTAGGATATCTGGCGGAGGAAGCTGTACGCCTCGCAGTGCTTGATGCGGCCGCATCCGCAGAAGGCATGGGCGGAAGACCCGCTTACCGTGATATCATCAAATAATAGAAGAAATTAAATATAATCTTTGACAATTGGAGAATTATCTCGTACAATAGCTAAGTACCTAACTTTTGGGGATGTACCGGTTTCGACAGGAGATTCTGGTTCATAAACAGCGAGTCGGGATTTCATCTACCCCGTTAAACGGTGAAAAAACTTAAACGCAAAACGTGATTTTGCTTTAGCAGCTTAATCTGCTAATGTCCCCTGGCGTTTTCCTATGACCTCAGGCTGACATCAACCAATAGGATACCAATGAAGGAAGTCCGGGACTTCTGCGGAAAACTAATTCTGGAATCGGCAAAGGCAGTTTGTTCCTGTACGATACTTTGCTTAAACTCTAAAACAGTAACTGCACTCGGAGAAATTTATGGGACAGGCTTTTTGGACAGGGGTTCGACTCCCCTCATCTCCACCAAAAACCAAAGCGGATCGTGATGATCCGCTTTTTTGTTACAAAAAAGATCATTGTATCTAAACATTGACAAAAATCAATATGTAAGATATAATGAACTCACAATAGAAATGTAAGTTCCCTTTCGGGAAGAAGGAGAAAATTATGATACAGCCAATTACAGGAACAGAAAACATTGATCAGGTTATCGCAAAGGGCGATGTCATTCTCGGTTTCAGCGCACCATGGTGCGGATACTGCCGCCGCCTGCGCCCAATGGTTGAAAAACTTTCCGAAGAAATCAGCCAGCCGATTTACGGCCTCAACTGCGATGTCGATGAAGAAATCACAAAACGTTATGAAGTGGAAACCATTCCGACTCTGATTTACTTCCATGACGGACAGCCGAAGGACCGCATCATTGGATACGGCACAGTAGGTTATCCGCAGCTCAAAGAGTTTATCGAAAAGAACTCCAAGTAATAAAAACCAGAAAAGCTGTGATTGGAATTATCCGATCATAGCTTTTTTTATTGCCCGAGGCCATTTTGGAAAAAGACTGCAATACTAACCTTCATTCAATTGCACTTTTTCCGTGGTACAATAAATAAAAAGAGCAGAATTCTGCAAAGTGGTGCCGTTTCAAGGTATTGGCTTGCAAGTAAACCAACACAAGGAGAGCGAAAGCAATGAAGAGCACCGAAGATTTACGACTGGGGAAACAGTATCTTAAGATACGATCATATGACAAGGCTTTGGAGCACCTGACCAAGGCAGTCGTTCAGGGAGACCGCGCTGCAGTGAGCCTTCTTTACAAACTGGGCGTCCACTTTTTTGATGAAAAAGAGTATAAGAAGGCAGAGCAGGCTTTCCAGCTGCTGGCCGGCCGCGGTCATGCAGAAAGCTGTATTTATCTGGGAAAAATCAGTGAATACGGTGACACGGGACGGAAGGATATCCAGGCAGCTTTTGGCTATTATGCAGAAGCTTACCGGCTGGGGCTTCCGCGCGGCGCTTACAAGGCAGGCAAATTGATGATGCCGGATGCACTGCGCTCCGAAGAGGTCAGGGATATCGCTGTCAACTGGTTCATGGCGGCTGCAGAAGGGAATCTGTACCAGTCCTATGCCAAATTAGGACAGCTTTACAGTGTAGGGGCCTATGACAGATTTGCAGTTACGAGCCTTCGTGATGACAAGAAGGCTCTGTCATATTATCTGCAGGGCGCCATGCGCGGCGACGGGGAATGCATGGAAAGAGCAGGACTTGCTTTCCTTCATGGTTTTGGTACGGAAATTAATGTCAAGAGGGCTGCTATCCTCTTCCGGCAGGCGGCTGATCATGGAAGAGCGACGGCGTGCATGCGCCTGGGACACCTGTATGATTTAGGCATGGGTGTTTACAGGAATATGAAGCAGTCAGTATACTGGTACATGGAAGCATATCGGAGAGGCATTGAAAGAGGAAAAGCAGAGGCCGCACAGGTCTATCTCCATGCGGGGGTATCATCGCTCCGCTCAGCAAGAAGCAAAAAAGGGAAAGAGCGCGCCGTGGAGTACCTGGAAGAAGCCGGATCGCTTGGATGCCTCGAAGCATACCGTGTTCTGGCGGAGACATCCTATGTGGATGGGGATCAGGAAAAGCGTCTGTATTATTTAAGAAAAGGCGCTGAAGCCGGGAGCGAAGAGTGCAGGAAGGACCTGATTTCCTACTACACCATGCAGGCGATGCCTGTCATGCGCTCTGTTTCCCGTCTTTCCGGACAGGCACATAGAAATAAAGAAGATAAGGAACTTTGGAATATTTACATTGAGCAGCTTAAAAAGGCAGAAGAATTATACAAGAAAGCTGCTGAGGCCGGAGATGCCGATTCCTGGGCAGTCCTTGCCAGAATGTATCTTTATAAAGGACCGGAAGTAGGAGCGGGAAAGCAGGAATTCCTGGAAGCTGCTGAAAAAGGGGAGAATTCCAAGAGAATTGACACCAGAAAACTTCGCTGGCGTTTTTATGCAGGAGA